>JBELAG010000025.1:0-29745 GCA_049509055.1 Solirubrobacteraceae bacterium | reverse complement strand
CGAACACCGCCGCGGGCCCGCCGGCGAGGGTGACGTCGAGGTTGGTCAGCGGGATGTCGGGGATGCCGGCGAAAGTCGTCGAGTTCTGCTTGAGGTTGACCTGCCCGGTGAGCGTGATCGCGAATGGGGGCGGAAAGACGATCGTGAGGGCCGGGCTCAGGTACCCGCCGGTGAGATAGGCCAGTCCCGACAGCGCGTTCGGGTACAGCGGCGACGTGGCGCTCGCCATGCCGACCGGCGTGCAGGTGCCCGTCGACGGGTCGGCGCACAGGACCTTGGCGGCGACCACCCCGCTGACGTTGGGCAGCAGCACGCTGGACGGGAAGCCGAGCGTGAGCGAACTGCTGGTGGCTTCGGCGGGCGCCTGCGTGATCGTCGTCGAGATCTGGACGCCGCCGTCGTGCGCGTCCTTGGTCGCCGCGAAGCCGAACGCGGGGTCGTAGGGCAGGGCGCCGCAGCCGGTGACCACCAACGGGGCGCCGGCCGAGGCGACGGCGGCGCTGGCGTAGGAATCGGCGCTGACGGTCACCTGCGCCGGGGTCGCGGGGCAGCTGTCGGGGTAGCGCAGGCCGTCGAACGTGGCCTGGATCGACTGCACCGAGATCGAGAGGGTGGTGCCGAGCGCCGTGAAGGTGTCGGGGATGCCGGCGAACCCGATGTCGAGGCCGACTCCGGCCGGATCGCCCGACGGCCGCACCGTCACCGCCGCCGGGGCGCCGAGCGGCTGCCCGAGCAGCAGCAGCGCAAGCCCGGCGAGGTCCCCGGCGCCGGGCGGCGCGACGAGGTCGAAGGTCGCGGGCAGCGCGGCCGCCACGTTCCCGTCGCCCAGCATCAGGCTGGTCGCGGTCACCGTCCCGGTCCCCACCTGGCAGGCGGCCTGCGGCGCAGGGCTGGTCAGGCAGGCGCCCCCGTCGACGGCGGCGTCGGCGAGCAGCCCGGCGGGCAGCTGCAGCGTCAGATCCTTGACCGTGTCCCCCGTGGTGGGGGAGAGCGTGATGTCGACTCCGAGGTCGGTGGTCGAGCCGGCCGTGTCACCGGCGCTCTGATCGAGGGTCAGAACCGGCGCCAGTGACGCCGACGCGGGCGCCGCAAGCAGCCCCGCCAACAGCATGACGCCCATGGCGACGGGCGCAGCCCGACCCGTAACGGCCCTGAGCTTCCGCCTCACGATGCGCTGCACGATTGCCTTCCCTCCGGTGACGAGGTCGGTATCGTACTCCGTAGTAGGGTGCATCGTGCCACCAGGGCGTCAGGAGTTCTTGATGACGATCCCCTCGATGATGTTGGCCGCCCGCTCGGCGGCGTCGATCGCCGCCTCGAGGCGCTCGAAGATGTCCTTCCAGCGGATCACGACCATCGGGTCGATGCCCCCGTCGAACAGCGACGCGACCGCTTCCCGGGTGATCCGGTCGCCTTCGTTCTCCAGCCGGTTGACCTCGACCGTGTAGCGCGAGATGTCGTGGAAACCGCGGATGTGCGGGATCGCCTCCGCGATCTGGCTGGTCGCGTCGCGCAGGACGCGGGCCAGCCGGATCGCCTGATCCATCGGCGCCTCGATCTTGTACAGCCCGAGGTAATCGGCGACCTCCTCGGTGTAGTCGACGATGTCGTCGAGCGAGGAGGCCAGCGCGAGGATGTCCTCGCGATCGATCGGGGTGACGAACGTGTGATTGAGGCGATCGATGATGTCGTGGGTGATCCGGTCACCCTCGTGCTCGAGGTCGAGGATCTCGACGGCCAGTTGCTTGTTGTCCGGATAGTCCGAGAGCAGCTCGTACAGCAGCGACGACGCTCGCAGCATGTTCTGTCCGGCCTCCTCGAACAGCTCGAAGTAGACGCGATCCCGGGGCGCGAACGCTTGCGTGAAACGAGGCATCCGACGCTGATGCTAGTGATCGGACTCGGCTTTCGGCGGGGCGCCCCGCTAGAGCTCGGCGACGAACCGCGCCAGCTGCTCCTCGTCGATCGAGTAGCAGTGCTCGGGAGCCGGGAAGGCGCCGGAGCGGACCTCGGCCGCGTACTCGGCCAGGCCCGCCACCATGTGCGCCCGCACGTCGCCGAAGCGCTTGGCGAACCGCGCCACGTGGCCGTCGTAGATGCCGAGCAGGTCGTGGAAGACGAGCACCTGTCCGTCGGTCGCGGGACCCGCCCCGATCCCGATCACCGGAATCTCGAGCCGCGTCATCATCGCCTCCGCGACGGCGGCCGGGATCGCCTCCATGACGACCGCGAAGCAGCCCGCCTGCTGCAGCGCGATCGCGTCGTGGGCGACGGCCAGCGCCTGCTCGGCGCTGCGGCCCTGGGCGCGGTAGCCGCCGAGCGCGGTCGCGGTCTGGGGGGTGAGTCCGACATGGCCCATCACCGGGATCCCGGCGCCGACGATCGCGCGGGCGCGCTGGGCGCTGGTCCCGCCGCGCTCCAGCTTGACGGCGTCGCAGCCGGCTTCCTTGATGAAGCGCTGGGCGGTGGTGATCGCCTGCTCGTCGGATACCTCGTAGGAGCCGAACGGCAGGTCCCCGACGAGCAGCGGCGTGTCGAGGCCGCGCCGCACCGCCGAGGCGAGCATCAGCATCTCATCGGTCGACACCGCCACCGTCGACGGATACCCGAGCACGGTCATCGCGCCGGAGTCGCCGACCAGCACGATGTCGACGCCGACCTCCTGCGCCACCCGGGCGGAGGGGTAGTCATAGGCGGTCACCATCACGATCGGCTCACCCAGGCGCTTCTTCTCGGCCAGGCGGGGCAGCGTCATCGGCAGGGGCGCGTCGAGATCGCGGGGTACGGGGGTGCGGGGGGTGGCGGACATGGTGTGAGGCTCCTCTATCGGGTTGGCGCCCCGTCGAACGGGGTCGCCACCGTTGGATTGGCTACCGCGCCGGCGACCTGCCCGGCGCGGACCGGCACGTTGTCGATCAATCTCGTCGAACCGACCCGCGCGGCGACGAGGGCGAGCACGTCTCCCTCGATCCGCGCCACCGGCACCATCGTGTCGGGATCGACGATCTCCAGATATTCGGGCGTGATGCCGCTGAGCTTGAGCTCGGCGAGGCCGACGGCGATGGCGGCGGCCGGGTCGCTCTGACCGGCGGCCACGGCGTCGTGCACGGCGCGCAGCGACCGGTGCAGGCCGGTCGCGCGCCCGCGGTCACCGGGCGACAGCAGCGCGTTGCGGCTCGACAGCGCGAGACCGTCGGCCGCACGCACCGTCGGGCAGATCTCGATCTGCACCGGCAGGTCGAGGTCGCGCACGAGCCGCCTGATCACCACCGTCTGCTGGGCGTCCTTCTGCCCGAAGTACGCGGCGTCGGGAGCGACCATGTTGAGCAGCTTGGCGACGACGGTGGCGACTCCGTCGAAGTGCCGGCGGCCGCGCACCTCGCCCTCCAGCCGGTCGGTGATGCCGGCGACCGCGACGGTGGTGGCGAACCCCGGCGGATAGACCTGCTCGGCGGCGGGCGCGAACAGGAGGTCGACGCCGAGCTGCTCGGCCCGCTCGGCGTCGGCCCGCTCGTCACGGGGGTACGCCGCGAGGTCGCCGGCGTCGTTGAACTGCCGGGGATTGACGAACAGCGAGACGACGACGACGTCGCAGTCGTCGCGGGCGCGGCGGATCAGCGACAGATGGCCCTCGTGGAAGGCCCCCATCGTCGGCACGAGGCCGATCCGCCGGCCCTCGCGGCGCGGCGCGGTCAGCTGCGCCCGCAGCTCGGCGACGGTGCGCACGGTCCTCATGCCGGCACGACCTCGGCGGGAGCGCCGGCGGGCGCCGGGCGCGAGGCGGCGAGCGCGCGGGTGGCCCGCACGAGCGCATCGAACAGCGCCAGCAGCTCCGGCGCTCGATCGCTGATCGCCTGACGCTGGCGCTCGATCGTCGGCTCGTCGCCCCGGGCGACCGGGCCGGTCAGGGCCTGCTCAGGGCCGAGTCGCGCCCAGTTCTCGACCGTCGCGCGCACGAGCGGGACGAGTTGGGCGCGCTCCAGCCCGGCCTCCTGCGCCAGTCGCTCGGCCGCCGCCTCGATCGTGATCAGGAAGTTGGATGCCATGCTCGCCGCGGCGTGGTAGACCGCGCGGTCGGGCGCGGCGACCTCGATCGGCCGCATGCCGAGCGCGCGCGCCAGCGACGCGGCGACCACCAGGGCCTCGGGCGTCGCGCCGGCCACCGCGGCGCCGGCCCCGGTGAAGGCCGTGCCGTCAGCGGACTCGGTGACCGTCATCAGCGGATGCATCGAGAACGCGTCGGGCCCGGGCAGCACCTCGAGGCCGGTCGCTCCCGAGCAGTGCCCGACGGGAACCCCCGCTGACAGCAGTCGGGCGGCGCCGGCGATCTGGGCGTCGGGAACGCACAGCAGCACCGCGTCGACGCCGATCGGGTCGGCGCCCCGTCCGAACGGACCGGCCACCGTGATCCCGGCGCCGGTGAGGGCCGCGGCGAGCGCGCGACCAAGGCGTCCAGGGCCGACGATGGCGACCCGGTTCAGGGTCGTGGTGGCGCGAGCGGGGGAGTGCTGTGGGTGCCGTTCCAGTTCTCGCATGAGATACCGGTCGGAGATGAAAGGTGAGCGGGTGGGACCGATCCGCCCCGGTGATGCCGGTGGCGGCCTTGCTAGCAAGCATACCCCGTCTGGCAAGCGCTCTAGGATCCCGGTCCGTGACAAGCGCCACAGAGCGGCGGGAGTTGCTGAAGGCCGTGTACGAGCAGGCGCGCGACTGCGTGCGCTGCCCCCTGCATCAGACCCGGACGACGGTCGTGTTCGGCTCGGGCAACGCCGACGCCGGCCTGATGTTCGTCGGGGAGGCCCCGGGGGCCAACGAGGACAAGCTCGGGCTGCCGTTCGTCGGCCAGGCGGGCAAGCTGCTCGACAAGCTGCTGGTCGAGATCGGCTTGGAGCGAGCCGACGTCTTCATCTGCAACACGGTCAAGTGCCGCCCGCCCAGCAACCGCGACCCGCATCCCAACGAGATCGAGGCCTGCAACGAGTACCTCCGCCGCCAGGTGGAGCTGATCGAGCCCGACGTGATCTGCACGCTGGGCAATTTCGCGACCAAGCTGCTGCGCGGCGACCCGACCGGCATCTCCCGGCTGCACGGCCAGGAGGAGGTGCGCACGATCGGCGCGCGCGCGATCCGCCTGTACCCGCTCTATCACCCGGCCGCCGCGCTCTACACCCCGTCGACGCTGCAGATGCTTCGCGCCGACTTCCAGCGGATCCCGTCGCTGCTCGCGCTCGGGCCACCGGACCAGCCGGCGCCTGCCGGCCCGGCCGCTGCCGATCCGGAGCCGATCGAGCTCGAGGAGCTCGAGGAGGCCCGCGCGGCAGCGTTCGGTCGCCCGTCGCCCGCGGCGGGCTCAGAGCAGGCGCCGCCGCAGCCCGGTCCCGCCGACGCCCAGCTCGGCCTGTTCTGACGCTGGCGGCCGGGTGCGCGGCGCTCGCGTCTCGCCGCCGGCGGTGCGCCGCTACACCGGCTCGGGCACGCGCGGCGTGCCCGGCGCGACCGGGGCGGGGCCGCCCGGCGCCGGGGGCAGCGGCGGCTCGCGGCGCAGCGCGAAGCCGAACGCCACCAGCGCGCCGGCGGCCTGGACCGCGAGCACGACCGCCGCGAAGCCGGCCGGCCGGCGCGAGGCGTTGAGCAGCATGATCGGCTCGGCGACGGCGACCGCGGCGATCGCGATCAGGAACCAGGTGCGCTGGAGGGCCAGCATGTACTGGATCGCCAGGTAGGTGGCGGCCAGCACGGCGAAGGCGAGGCCGAGCACGATCAGCGAGTCCTGCGCCTTGAGGCGCTTGGCGCCGAACGCCGCCTTGAGCAGCAGGTGGGCCTCGAAGCCGAAGATCAGCAGCACCGGGATCGCGCAGACCGCGACGATGCCGAGCGCGCGGAACAGGATCGGGCGGGTGTCCTCGCCGGCGGCCCGCCGCCGGGAAACCTCGGGAACGAGGTAGAAGCCGGCGCCCATCGCCACCCAGATGAGGACCTTGGCGGCGACCGCGGTCGCGCCGTAGGAGCTGGCGACGCTGGTCGAGAAGCGGTGCTTGGCGGCGATGATGTCGATGTTCTGCAGCACGGCGATCACGATCAGCCCCGCGATCGGCGCCCACGCCCGGCGCACATGGCTCCACAGGCTGATCGCCGCCGCCGTCGCGGCCGTCGGCGCGCGCTCCGCGCCGGTCAGCTGCGCCACGTGGCGGCGCAGGCGCGCGGCGCAGAACAGGCCCATCGCCACGAACGACAGCGGCGTGCCGAGGTAGGCGCCGGTCACGCCGAGCCCGCCGCCGGCGAGGATCGCGCCGACGATCAGGCGCGTGCCCTGCTCACCGATCAGGCTCAGCCCGACGCCCTTGTAGTCGCCGACCGCCTGCAGCACCCCGCGCAGGATCGACAGCTCCATCCACAGCGCGGCGGCGGGCAGGCCGAGCGCGGCGGCCCACACGTCGTGCCGGACGCCGACCGCTTGGGCGATCGGCACCCGCAGCAGCACCGAGATGATCGAGACCGCGACGGTGACGACGACCATCGTGCGCGTCCAGCGCCCGACCGTCGCCGTCAGGCCGGCCCCGACCCCGAGGTGGCCGAGAACGCCCTCGCGCGCGGTCGCCACCTGCAGCGCCTGGCCCACCACCGACAGGATCAGGAAGTAGCTGACGAGCGCCGCCAGCGAGCCGTAATCGCTGAGCAACCGCGCGAACACCACGGTCGACGCCAGCGCGATCACGTTGTTGGCGATCATCGAGCCGGCGAGGCCGGCGGCCTTGGCGGTCTCCGAGCCACTCAGCTCGCTCAGCGAGATTCGGCCCCGTGACATGCGGCTGATCAGCGCCGCGGTGCGCCCGGGGGGCTCGGCGGACGGGGGAGTGGTCATGGCGGGCCTGTGACGGTAGCGGAAGCACCCGTCGGCGCGGTTCTACAGTGATGGCGATGAAGGGCCGGTTTCACTCCCGGGGCGCCGACGACACCGAGGCGCTCGGCGCGGCGCTGGCGGCCGAGCTGAGCGCCGGAGACGTCGTGTTGGTCGACGGCGAGCTCGGCGCCGGCAAGACGACGTTCGTGCGCGGCGCCTGCCGGCAGCTGGGCGTCGCGGTACCGGTGACGAGCCCGACGTTCACGATCGGCCAGCGCTATCCGGCGCCGGTGCCGGTCAGCCACATCGATCTCTACCGGCTCACGTCGCTGGCCGACGAGGACCCCGATCTGCTCGCCGACTACCTCGGTCCCCACAGCATCGGCTTCGTCGAATGGGCCGGTCGCGAGGCGCCCGCGCTGGCGGGCTTCGCGCGCGTCGCGGCGCACGTCAGTCTCGAGCACGACGGCGGCGACCGCCGGCTGGTGTGCGTCACCGACGGCGAGCCGCGCGGCGGCGGCTGAGCCCGCCGGATGCGGATCCTCGGATTCGACACCTCCACCCGCGCGACCGCGGTGGCGCTGCTGGACACCGATCACCCGGAGGCCGTGGTGCAGCGCCGCGACGATCCGCCGGCCGGCGAGCGCCCCCGCCACACGATCCTGCTGATGGGGCTGGTCACCGAGACGATGTCGGCGGCCGGCGTGGGCTGGGACGACCTCGACCTGATCGCCGTCGGGACCGGGCCGGGCACGTTCACGGGCCTGCGGATCGGGGTCGCGACCGCCCGCGCGCTGGCCGCCGCACGGGGGATCGGGCTGACCGGCGTGTCGACGCTCGCCTCACTCGCGCAGGCCGCGGCGAGCGCGCCCGGGCTCGGCGGCGAGGCCGTGCTCGCGGTGCTCGACGCCCGCCGCGGCGAGGTGTTCGCGGCCGGCTGGGAGACCGGGCCGATCGTGCCCGGGAACCCGCTGCCCGCGCCGCTGCTGGCCCCGGTCGCGATCGCCCCCGAGGCGCTCGCGCGGACGCTCGCGGCCCGCCCGGGCGGTTGGCTGGCGGTCGGCGACGGGGCGGTAGAATTGAGGGCTGTCCTCGAACGCCCGGGAGTCCGGGTTCCCGAGGACGAATCGCCGTTGCACCAGGTCAGCGCCGCCGAGCATTGCCGGCTGGCGCAGGGGCTGCGCCCGGAGTCCCCTGGCTCGGTGCGCCCACAGTATCTGCGTCTCCCCGACGCCGAAATCGCTCTCCGCGCCGCTCACCAGGCATGAACCACGACAGCATCACGATCCGGACCCTCGGCTTCTCCGATCTCCCGCAGGTGATCGCGATCGAGCGCCGCGCGTTCACGACGCCGTGGTCGCTGGCGATGTTCGTGCTGGAGCTGTCCAAGCCGTCCGGCCTGTGCCTCGCCGCGCTCGGCGGCGACGGCAGGCTCGTCGGGTATCTGATCTGCGCCCGCTACGACACCGTCTGGCACCTGATGAACATCGCCGTCGATCCCGATCTGCGCCGGCACGGCATCGCCCGCGGGCTCCTGGCGCAGATGATCGAGCGGGCCGGGCCCGAGCGCCAGTACACGCTCGAGGTCCGCACCTCCAACGCGGGCGCGATCGCGCTCTACGAGCAGTTCGGCTTCCGCTCGGCGGGGACGCGGCCCCGGTACTACCGCGACAACGGCGAGGACGCGGTGATCATGTGGCGCACCGTCGAGACGATCTCCACCTCGGTCGCGCCCGGATGATCCTCGCGCTCGAGACCAGTTGCGACGACACCTGCGCGGCGGTGCTCGACGACGAGGGCGCGATCGCCGCCAACGTGATCTCGTCGCAGGGGATCCACGACCGCTACGGCGGCGTCGTGCCCGAGATCGCCTCCCGCCACCATCTGGAGCTGATCGGCGATGCGCTCGGCGACGCGCTGCGCCAGGCGGGCGCCGAACTGTCCGAGATCGACCTCGTGGCCGTCACCCGCGGTCCCGGACTGGTGGCCGCGCTGCTCGTCGGGCTGGCCACGGCCAAGGCGACGGCCGCCGCTCACCGGCTGCCGCTGGCCGCGATCGATCACCTCCACGGACACGTGGCCGCGGCGTTCCTGGGCCCCGAGCCGTTCGAGCCGCCGTTCGTCAGCCTGATCGCCAGCGGCGGCCACACCTTCGTGGCGCGCGTGGACGACCGCGGTCCCGGCTACACCGTGCTCGGCCAGACGCTCGACGACGCGGCCGGCGAGGCATTTGACAAGGGCGCTCGCCTGCTCGGCCTCGGCTACCCCGGCGGGGCCGCGCTCGAGCGCCTCGCGCGGGACGGCGACCCGGAGGCCCACGACTTCCCGACCGGCGCCCGGATGGGCGGCCTGGACTTCTCGTTCGCCGGATTGAAGACGGCGCTGCTGTACCGCGTCCGGGACCTCGGTCCGGCCGAGAGCGAGCGCCGCCGTGCTGATCTGGCCGCCTCCTACCAGCGGGCGATCGTCGAGTCGCTGGCGGTGCGCGCCGAGCGGGCGCTTGCGCGGACCGGCCTGGCGCGGCTGGCGATCGGCGGCGGGGTCGCCGCCAACGGCGCGCTGCGCGAGCGTCTCGCCGGCCTGGGGGTGACGCTGTCGATCCCGCCGCGGGCGCTGTGCACCGACAACGCGGCGATGATCGCCAGCGCCGCGCGCTATGTGGCGCCGCTGCCGTTCCCCGACTACCTCGGGCTCGACGTCTACGCCACCGGCGAGCGGATCGCGGCGTGAGCCGCGACGTCGTCCTGTACGGCCGCGCGGGCTGCTGTCTGTGCGACGACGCCCGGTCGGTGCTGCTCACCGTGCGCCGCGAACGGCCGTTCTCGCTGCTCGAGCGCGACATCGATTCCGACGACGCGCTGCTGCGCGCATACCTCGAGCGGATCCCCGTGGTGACGATCGACGGCGTCGAGGCGTTCGAGCTGTTCGTGGACGAGTCCGAGTTCCGGCGTCGTCTTGGTTAGAGTTCGTCAGGCATGAGCTATACGGTGGGCCGCGGGACCGAGCCGGCTGCGCCGGGCCTCGAGAAACCGGGCGAGAAGCTGTCGCTCGGCGTCGCGGCTCGCCTGTCGCGGTACCTGCAGGTACTAACTCAAGCCAGAAAGATCGGCAAGGAGACGATCTCCTCACAGGAGCTCGCCGATTACACGCACGTCAACTCGACCCAGATCCGCCGCGATCTGTCGGGCTTCGGGAAGTTCGGCAAGCGCGGCGTCGGGTACAACGTCGAGTCGCTGGTCAGCCAGATCCGCAAGATCCTGCGCACCGCCGGCCAGCACAACATCGCGCTGTTCGGCGCCGGCCATCTCGGGACGGCGATCGCCACCTCCGACATCTTCGCCGACCACGGCTTCCGCGTCGTGGCGATCTTCGACGTCGACCGTGACCGGGTCGGCACCCGGATCGGGCCGCTCTCGGTCCGCCACAACTCCGAGCTGCGCGAGGTCGTCGAGGAGCAGGACATCGTCGTCGCGGTTCTCGCCGTCCCGTCGGCCGCCGCCCAGCAGCTCGCCCACGACCTGGTGGACGCCGGCGTGAAGATCATCTTCAATTACTCCGACGCGCTGCTGCAGGTGCCGCCGGAGGTCACGGTCCATACCTCCAGTCCGGCCGTCGATCTCCTCTACGCCCTGTACTTCTACCTCACCTAGATCTCCCGTCGTGGAGCTCGACCTCGACATCGCCCGGGCGGCGTTTGACGCCTCCACCGACTTCACCGTCGGCCTGGAGGAGGAGTTCGCCCTGCTCGATCCGGTCACGCTCGACCTCGCGCCGCGCTTCGAGGAGCTGCGTGACGCCGCGGCCGCCGACGAGGCCCTGGCGCGGTCGATCGCCGGCGAGCTGATCTCGTCGGAGATCGAGATCCGGTCGGGGCGGGGCGAGGACCTGGCGGCAGCGCGGGGCGCCCAGCGCGACCTCCGCCGGCGGCTGTTCGCGCTGGCCGCCGAGCAGCACGTCGAGCTCGGCGCGACCGGGACCCATCCGTGGTCGGACTACCGCCGCCAGCATATCATCCAGACCGATCACTACCGGCGCGTCGAGGAGGGCCTGAAGTACGTCGCGTGGCGCAACAACACGTTCTCGCTGCACGTCCACGTCGGCATCCGCGGCGCCGATCGCGCCGTCGCGGTGTGCGACCGCCTGCGCCCCGTGCTCCCCACGCTGCTGGCGATCTCGGCCAACTCGCCGTTTCTCGACGGCTCTGACTCGGGGCTGCACAGCGCCCGCACCCAGACGTTCACCAAGAGCTTCCCGCGGTGCGGGGTGCCCGATCCGTTCGGCAGCTGGCAGGCGTTCACCGACTACATCGACCTGCTCGTGCGGACGCGCTCGATCGTCGAGTACACGCAGGTGTGGTGGTCGATCCGCCCGCATTTCACGTTCGGAACCGTCGAGGTGAGGATCTGCGACGCGCAGGGCACGGCGGCGGAGTCAGACGCGGTCGCAGCGCTGATCGTGGCCTGCGTGGCGCAGGCGGCGCGCGACGAGGACGACGGCGTCCCGCACACCGACCTGCCCCACCGGCTGATCGAGGAGAACATGTGGCGCGCGCTGCGCTACGGGCTCGACGGCGAGCTGCTCGACCTGGCGCGCGGCGAGGCCTATCCGGCCGCGGCGGCGGGCGAGCGCCTGCTGGAGTGGACCGCCCCGGTGCGCGCCGAGCTCGGGATCGAGGTCGCGCTCCCGCCGCTCAACGGCGCCCAGCGCCAGCGCCGGCTGCTGGAGTCGGGGATGAGCCTCGCCGAGGCCTACGCGACGGTGCAGGCCCAGAGCAGGGAGACGTATTCTGGTGTGCTGGAGACACCGCGGAGATGACGCCGACCCCGATCCCAACGGAGCAGATCTCATGAGCAGCCACGAGCCCGCGTCCGAAGAGGAGCTGCGCGCCGCCTACGAGGAGGAGATCAAGCGGATCCGCGTCGAACAGATCGTGCTCGAGCAGATCGTCTCGCTGATCAACCTGGGGATGCGCCGCACCGGCCTGGCGCCCGGCACCGAGGATGAGCGTGACATCGGCCAGGTGAGGATCGCGATCGAGGCGGTGCGGGCGCTGACGCCGCTCGTCGAGCAGGTTGCTCCGCAGCAGGCCGGCCCGATCCGCGACGCGCTGTCGCAGCTTCAGCTCGCCTTCGTCCGGCTCGGCGGCGCCGCCGACCCGGCCGCGCCAGGCGCCGCCGCGCCCGGCGCGCCCACAGCCGACGCGCCGCCGCGCGGGGCTGCGCCCGGCGGCCCGCCGCCGCCGGGAGCTCCGCCCGGAGCCGCGCCCGGGGCCGCGCCGGACTCACCGCCGGCCGAGCCGCCGGCGCCCGCGCCCGGTGAGCCGGGACCCGCGCAACGCAGCGGGCGCCTGTGGGTGCCGGGTCAGTAGCAGGTCACGCAAGCGACGTCAAACCGTCCGGCACGGTAGACTCCGCGCGCATTGTCAGGGCCACCGTGACGAAAACACGGCGGCCCTTTCGCCTTTGTGATCGCGCTCTCGCGCGCCTCAAACCAAGAGCTTCCGCGGAGGACTTTTCTTGACCAGCTTTCTGACGCATCACGGCGTCGTCGTTGCGCTTGTCTGCGCGGCGGCCGCCATTGTTTACGGCGGAGTCACCTCGCGATCATTGCTGGCGCTGTCGGCCGGCAACGACCGCATGCGTGCCATTTCCGCGGCGGTGCAGGAGGGTGCGTCCGCGTACCTCAACCGCCAGTACACGACGATCGCGGGCGTCGGCGTGGTCCTGTTCATCGTGCTGATCCCGCTGCAGAACATCCGCGTCGCGATCGGCTTCCTGATCGGCGGCCTGCTGTCGGCGTCGGCCGGTTACATCGGGATGAACGTGTCGGTCCGCGCCAACGCGCGGGTCGCCGAAGCCGCCCGTAGCGGTGTGTCACAGGCGCTTGACGTCGCGTTCCGCGGCGGCGCCGTGACCGGCATGCTGGTCGTCGGACTGGCGCTGGTCGGCGTGTCGGGTTACTACGGAGTGTTGACCGCGGTCGCCGGCGAGAGCCAGCGTCACGCGGTCGACGCGCTGATCGGCCTCGGCTTCGGCGGCTCGCTGATCTCGGTGTTCGCCCGCCTCGGCGGCGGCATCTTCACCAAGGGCGCCGACGTCGGGGCCGACCTCGTCGGCAAGATCGAGGCCGGGATCCCCGAGGACGATCCGCGCAACCCGGCGGTCATCGCCGACAACGTCGGCGACAACGTCGGCGACTGCGCCGGCATGGCGGCCGACCTGTTCGAGACCTATGCCGTGACCGCCGTGGCCGTGATGCTGCTCGGCGTCCTCACCTTCCACCAGACGACGGCGGTCGCGCTGTATCCGCTCGTCCTCGGCGGGGTGTCGATCATCGCCTCGATCATCGGCACGTTCGCCGTCAAGTCCAAGGCGGGCAACGTCGAGCGGGCGCTCTACCAGGGCCTCGGCGTGTCCGGCGGTCTGGCCGCGCTGGCCTTCATCCCGGTCACCCGGTGGCTGATGAACAACGTCACCCTCCAGGACGGCAGCGCCGGGCCCCACTGGTGGAAGCTCTACCTGTGTGCGCTGATCGGACTCGGGGTCACGGCATCGCTGTTCGTGATCACCGACTTCTACACCTCGACGCGGTTCAACCCGGTGAAGAACACCGCCCGCGCGTCGCAGACCGGCCACGCCACCAACATCATCCAGGGACTGGCGTCCGGCTATCAGGCGACCGCCGCGCCGGCGGTCGTGATCGCGCTCGGCATCTTCGGCGCCTGGAAGCTGGGCGACGGCATCTACGGCATCGGTGTCGCGGTGATGTCACAGCTGTCGCTGTGCGGCCTGATCGTCGCGCTCGACGCCTTCGGCCCGGTGACCGACAACGCCGGCGGCATCGCGGAGATGGCCGACCTCCCCGAGGAGGTCCGCAACGTCACCGACAAGCTCGACGCGGTCGGCAACACCACCAAGGCGGTCACCAAGGGATACGCGATCGGCTCGGCGGCCCTGGCGGCGCTCGTGCTGTTCAGCGCCTTCAGCGACGAGCTGAAGGCCAACGGCATCAACTCCAGCTTCCAGATCGGCAACCCACCGGTGCTGATCGGGCTGCTGATCGGCGGCATGATGGTCTACCTGTTCGCGTCGCTGTCGATGGAGGCCGTCGGCCGCGCCGGCGGCGCGGTCGTCGAGGAGGTCCGCCGCCAGTTCCGCGAGAAGCCGGGCATCATGGAGGGCACCGAACTGCCCGAGTACGGCACCTGCGTGAGCCTCGTCACCAAGGCGGCGCAGCGCGAGATGATCCTGCCGGCGCTGATCCCGATCGTCTTCACGGTCGTCGTCGGCGTGATCAGCGTGCAGGCGCTCGGCGGGATGCTGATCGGCGTGATCGTGGTCGGGGTGTTCATGGCGATCTCGATGACCGCCGGCGGCGGCGCCTGGGACAACGCCAAGAAGCTGATCGAGGACGGCCTCTACGGTGGCAAGGGCTCGGAGGCCCATGCCGCCTCGGTCACCGGCGACACCGTCGGCGACCCGTTCAAGGACACCGCGGGGCCGGCGATCAACCCGATGATCAAGGTCGCCAACATCGTCGCCCTGTTGATCATTCCGCTGATCAAGTAGGTCGGCTGTTCGGGGGGACGAGGAGGGCGAGTCCCGGGCGGGGCACCTTCGCGCACGGCCGCGCGGGGCGTCTCGCCGGGGTCCCGCGAGTGCCCCGGCCGCGACCCGCCCTGCTCGTCCCCTCCGCTGGGCGCGGCGGGCTGGGGAACGCTCGCCATGCATCTCATGGCTGCGGTTCCTTTCCTCACCGGTGCCAGGCGCCCGTCGCGGGCCCTACTCTCGTAGGGGTGTCCGTTTCCGTTGACATCGGGCTGCTCCTCGGGGTGCTGACCGCCGTCGGGTCGGTGGCCGGGTTTCTGTACAAGTTCCGCGGCGCGCGGCAGGCGCCCGCGGTGCAGCTGCGGCGGCCGCTGCACAGCACCGTCGAGCTGTTCCGCTCGCCGGTGTACTCGCTGGGGATCGGGATCGCGCTCGCCTCGTGGGGCGTGCACGTCGGCGCGCTGGCGCTGGCGCCGATCTCGCTCGTGCAGTCGGTGATCGCCGGCGGCCTCGTGCTGCTCACGTTCGTCGCCGACCGGTGGTTCGGGATCGAGGTCACCCGCCGCCAGTGGATCTGCGTCGCGCTGACGGCGGCCGGGCTGGCGTTCCTGGCAGCGACGCTGAGCGGCGACGGCGGCAGCGCGCACTCGCGCTATGTGCCCTCCACCCTCGCCGTCTTCCTGGCGGTCGTCGGCGCCGCCGGCCTTCTGCTCGCGCTGCGCCCCACGCGCCCCGCCTGGCTGGCGGTCTCCGCCGGTCTGCTGTGGGCGACATCGGACACCTCGATCAAGGCGCTCAGCTCGCACCTGGGCTCGCTCGGCATCGGCGTCGTCGTGCACCCGCTCGCCTTCGTGATCCTGGTCGCGTCGCTCGTCGGGCTGTTGATCTCGGCGCGCAGCCTCCAGCTGGGGGACGCGGTGCCGATGATCGCGCTCACCAGCGCCGCGGCGAACCTGACGACGATCGCCGCGGGGCCGATCGTGTTCGCGGAGCCGCTGCCCTCCAGCCGCCTCGGGCTCGCCGCGCGGCTGCTCGCGTTCGGCTTCGTGATCGTCGCCGCGGCGCTCACGCCACCGCCGGCGACCGACCGGTCACCCTCGTCCGCGGCGCCGCCTGCCGCGCCGGCCAAGGCCGAGGCGTGACCCGGCCGGCGGCGGCGGTGAAGACCGAGGCGTGACCCGGCCGCCCGGCAGTGAACACCGAGGGTGGACCCGGTCGCTGGCGGCGGAACGCTCGGGCGATACCCACTAGAGTGCCGACCCATGTTCATCGTCATCGTCGGAGCCGGCCGGGTCGGCTCGGCCGTCGCCAAGCGCGCTCTCGAAGCCGGGCACGAGGTCTCGGTGCTCGACAGCGACCCGCTCTCGCACGAGCGCCTGGACAAGGATCAGTCCACGACCTGGGAGGACGCCGGTGGACGTTTCACGGTGGGCGCTGCGCTCGAGGTGGACGGGCTGATCGAGGCCGGGATCGAGGACGCCGATGTGTTCATGGCCGCGACCAGCGGCGACAACACCAATCTGGTCATCGCCCAGCTCGCCCAGCGCCGGTTCAAGGTCCCGCGCGTGGTCGTGAGGGTTGCCGACCCGGCGCGGGCCGCCTGGTACGCGGAGCAGGGGCTGCATACGATCTGCCCCACCCAGCACGCGATCGATCAGGCCGAGCACGTGGTGCTGGGGGCGTGAGAGGAGCGCTGCGCAGATGTATGTGATCATCGCCGGGGCGGGCAAGGTCGGGTGGAACCTGGCCAGAGAGTTGATCGCCAAGGATCGAGAGGTGACGCTGATCGAGTCCGACCATCGACGCTTCCGGATCGTCGAGGAGGAGCTCGAGCACGCCGTCCAGTACGGCGACGCGACCGAGATGTGGGTGCTGGAGCGCGCCGGGATCCAGCGCGCCGACCTGGTGATCGCCGTCACCGGCGACGACGAGGACAACATCCTCATCTGTCAGGTGGCCAAGGAGAAGTACGGCTGCGAGCGGATCGTCGCCCGGGTCAACAACCCGCGTAACTTCGACCACTTCAAGTTGCTCGGTGTGCAGCCGGCGGTCTCGGCGACCGACCTGATCCTGCGGCTGATCGAGCACGAGGTGCCGGAGTACGGGCTCGTGCAGCTGCTGGCGCTCGAGGAGGAGCATCTGGAGATCATCGAGCTCGAGGTGGGAGAGGGCTCGCCCGCCGCGGGCTGCCGGGTGGCCGAGGTCGTGCTGCCCGACGGCTCGCTGATCATCTCGGTGCTGCGCGACGGCGCCGGGTTCGTCCCCAAGGCCGACTCGGTGATCAAGGCCGGCGATCAGGTGCTGCTGATCCTCGATCCGGGCCTCGAGACCGCGATCACACCGCACTTCGCGCCCGTGTCCGCCGACTCGCGCCGGTAGCCGACGCGCACGCGATGGCCGACCGCGACGTCGACTACCTGCTGATCGGCGGTGGCCTGGCGTCGGGCAACTGCGCGCGCTGGCTGCGGCGCTCCGGCGCGGACGGGTCGATCCTGCTCGTCGGGCGCGAGCCCGACCTGCCGTATGACCGCCCGCCGCTGTCCAAGGGCTACCTCCGGGGAACGGAGTCCCGCGATGACGCGCTCTTTCAGAACGCCGCCTGGTATGAGGAGCAGCGGATCGAGGTGCTCACCCGCACCTCGGCGATGAAGCTCGACCTCGGCCAGCGGACCGTCAGGCTCTCCGACAAGCAGGAGGTCGGCTTCGGCCAGGCGCTGGTGGCGACCGGCGCCAACGTCCGGCGGCTCAACGTGCCCGGCGCCGAGCTGGAGGGCATTCACTACCTGCGCACGTTCGGCAACAGCGATGCGATCCGCGAGGACGCGGCGGGCAAGCGCGTCGTGCTGATCGGCGGGTCCTACATCGCCAGCGAGGTCGCAGCCTCGCTGACCGAGCTCGGCAGCCACTGCGCGATGGTGATGATCGAGTCGCTCGTGCTGAGCCGCAGCTTCGGCCCCGAGGCCGCGCGCTTCTTCCATAACCTGCTCTCCGATCACGGCATCGAGGTGCACGGCGACGACGAGCTCGACCGCTTCGAGGGGGTCGACGGCCGCGTGACGAAGGTGGTGACCAGGGCCGGGCTCGAGCTCGACGCCGACGCGGTGGTGATCGGCGCCGGCGTGGGGCCCGACGTGATGCTCGCCCGCAGCGCGGGTCTGGAGCTCGGGGAGACCGGCGGCGTGCGGGTCGACAGCCGGCTGCGTGGCAGCGCCCCGGGCGTGTTCGCCGCCGGCGACGTCGCCGAGTACGAGAGCGTCGTCCACGGCGGCCGGCACATCCGCGTCGAGCACTGGGACGTCGCCTTCAACCACGGCAAGACGGTGGCGCTCAACATGCTCGGCAAGGATGTCGCGCACGACGTCGTGCCCTACTTCTTCTCCGACCTGTCGGACTGGGCGGGGATCGAGTACATCGGGCCCGCGTACGCCTGGGACCGCGAGGTGATCCGCGGCTCGCTGGACGAGGGCGCCTTCACCGTCTTCTACCTCCACGAGGACCGGTTGGCGGCTGCGCTCACCGTCGGGCGCTCCGACGACCTCCAGCACGCCCGCCGGCTGCTGGCGGCGCACACCGACCTCGCCGGCCGGGCGGCCGAGCTCGGCGAGCTGTCGGTCGACCTCGGCTCGATCTAGCGCCGGGAGCCGTTGCCGCCGTTCGGCCGGGGCGTCGCGAGTCGCTTCGGTGAACCACGCTCCGTAGTCAGAGCCGTTCGTATCAGCGCGGGCCCCCGTGTGTGGTACTGAGACCGGTGGATACGCTTGCTCGCGCAGCTGCGACCGGACGCTGAACAACGGTGCCCAGGAACGGGAGGCCGGCATGAGAACTCTGACCAGGAGCGCGATCCTCGCCCTCGGACTGGCGGGATGCTTCGCCTTCACATCCGCCGCGGCGAGCGCCGCGGTCGTCACGTCCGCCAAGGCCGTCGGGGACCCGGCAACCGCCTACACCCTCAGTGACGGTGAGTTGACGGTGGCCAGCACGGACCCGGCGCTGCTGAGCGCCGTCCGCGGCCAGCGGGTGCTGGCGATGTGCGCCTCGCCGGGCGGCGCGTTCCTCGGTCCCAACGCGGCCGTGTGGGGGAGCTCAGCGTCGTCGTGGACCTTCGCGCTCCATGCTTTCCGGGGGACTGGCAGCGACACCGGCGACATCATCGCCTGCTCGCTCGCGTCCAAGAGCCAGGGCGGCATCGAGGAGCTCGGTGGCGTCTGGGTGCCGTTCTCCCGCGCCGTGTTCACGCCCGCCGGGCTCTTTCAGTTCGCGGAGGTGCCCAGGTCTCCCGTGAAGGCTGTCGCCGGCGCGAAGCTCGCCGCCGCCGCCTCCGCGTTTCTGCGCCGGGTCGTCTCGCCGGCCAGGCCGTTCCCGTCGGCCCGGGGCACCGTCACGACGATCGATGCGGTGCTCGCTCGGCACCGGCTCGCGCAGAACGTGCTCTACGCGGCAACGGCAGCCGACGTGACGGACCCTGATGCCCTGTATGTGGTCGGCTCGGGCTCGGACTCGACCAGCCTGGAGCTGGCCGTGCTCGGCTCCAACGGCAGGCCGTACGCCATGCAGTGTCACGCCAAGGGCCTGCTGGGGGCGGTTCACGAGGTCTGAACGGCGCGCGCCCGCAGGCCGAAGCTGACTCTATACTCGCCGCTTACGCCAAAGCAGTGTCCAACACACTGGGGAATGGTGTAATGGCAGCACGCGACGCTCTGGACGTCGAAGTTGGGGTTCGAGTCCCTGTTCCCCAGTACCAGCTCCGCCGGCGCGCCCGCGGCGCCACGCGCGGCCCCCCCGGCTGCCGGGGGTGTGTCATGTTAAGGCTGTTATTCAGCCTTAACTCGCGCCACCCCCCGGAGGAGCGGGCGCGGTGGCGTCGCGGATCGCGCGCCAGACGCGTTCGCCGTTGACGGGCATGTCGATGTGGCGGATGCCGTAGGGCGCGAGCGCGTCGATCACCGCGTTGTGGACGGCCGGCGTCGCGCCGATCGTGCCCGACTCGCCGATCCCCTTGGCGCCGAGCGGGTTGACCGGGGTCGGCGTCTCCATCGGGACGCGCTCGAACGACGGCAGCTCGGGCGCCGCCGGCATGCAATAGGTGATCAGGTTGCTGTGCTGGGGCGTCCCCTCGCCGTCATAGCGCACCTCCTCATACAGCGCCTGGGCGATGCCCGCCGCCAGCCCGCCATGGACCTGGCCGTCGGCGACCATCGGGTTGATGATCGTCCCGGCGTCGTCGACGGCGATCATCCGCACGAGCGTCACCGCGCCGGTCTCGGTGTCGACCTCCACCACCGCCACATGGGCGCCGAACGGGAAGGTCGGCTGGTCGGGCTTGAAGTCGGCCTCGGCGCTGAGCTCGGTGAGCCGTCCGCCGTCGTCGAGCTGCGTGGCCAGCTCGCCCCAGCTCAGCCCGGGCTCGGGCGCGCCGGCGACGTGGAAGCGGCCCCCCTCGAGGTCGAGCACCATGTCGTCGGGGTTGGCCTCGAGCGCGTCGGCGGCGAGCTGCTTGGCCTTCTCGACGAGCACCTCGGAGGCGATGCCGGCCGCTGCGCCGCCGATCTGGGTGGACTTCGAGCCGTAGGTTCCGGTGCCGCGAGGCACCACGTCGGTGTCGCCGGCGACGACGGCGATCTTCTCCACCGGCAGGCCGGTGCGGGCGGCGACGATCTGGGCGAACGTCGTCTCGTGGCCCTGGCCGTGGGAGAAGGATCCGGTACGGACGATCGCGCCGCCGTCGGCGGTGATCTGCACCGCCCCGAACTCGCTCTCGGCGATCCCGTTGGTGATCTCGACGTAGGTGCTCAGACCGATCCCGAGCTGGAGCACCGCGCCGTCGCGCCGGCGGGCCGCCTGCTCGGCGCGCAGCTGCTCATAACCGGCGGACTCCAGCGCGAGCGCCAGCGCGCCGGCGTAGTCGCCGACGTCGTACATCGTGCCGACCGCGGTGGTGTGGGGGAAGGCGTCGGCGGCGATGAAGTTGCGCCGCCGGACCTCGGCCGGATCGATGCCGATCTCGGCGGCGTACATGTCGACCGCTCGCTCGAGCATCTGCGACGCCTCGGGCCGTCCGGCGCCGCGGACCGCGCCGATCGGCGTGGTGTGGGTGACGACCGAGCGCACGTCGACCTCGATCGCCGGGATCGCGTAGACCCCGCTGGCCATCATGAAGGTGAGGTGGGGGAGGAACGCGCCGATGCCGGCGTAGGCGCCTGCGTCCTGGAGCACGCCGAGCCGGAGCGCGGCGAGGTGGCCCTCGCGGTCGCCCCCGAGCTCGAAGTGCAGCCATTGGGCGCGGCCGTGGTGCATCGCCACCATGTGCTCGCTGCGCGTCTCGGTCCAGCGCAGCGGCATGCCGGTGGCCCGCGCCAGCCAGCCCATCAACACGTCCTCGACGTCCAGGCCCTTGCCGCCGAAGCCGCCGCCGACGTCCGGCGCCACGACGCGCACCTGCTCGCGCTCGAGGCCGAGCATGCTGCCCAGGGTCAGCTTGTCCTGATGGGGGGTCTGGGTGGAGAGGAAGATCGTCAGCCGCCCGTCGTCGCCGAAGCGGGCCAGCGTCGAGCGCGGCTCGATCGGGCAGGCCAGCAGCCGCGGGCTCTCGATCGAGCCGGAGACGACCACCTCGCACCCCGCCAGCAGCTCGGGGTCGACGGCCGCAGGCGGATGATGCAGGCAGGTGTTGCTGCCGGCCTCCTCGAACAGCAGGTGCTCGTCGCGGGCGGACTCGCGCGGGTCGGTGATCGCCGGCAGCGGCTCGTACTCGATGTCGATCAGGGTGGCGGCGTCGGCGCAGCGCTCACGCGTGGCGCCGATCACCGCGGCGACGATCTCACCCGCGAAGCGGACGCGGTCGACGGCGATCAGGGGGCGCGACATCGACTCGTGGGCGCCGAGGAAGGGCGGGGCGGGGAGCGTGACGCCGACGTCGGCGCCGGTGAACACGGTCGTGCCGGGGATCGCCTCGGCGGCCGAGGTGTCGACCGCGACGATCCGGGCGTGCGCCAGCGGCGAGCGCACGAACGTGACGAACGCCGCTCCGGCGCTCTCGTCGTGGAGGTCGTCGACGTAGCGTCCCTGGCCGCGCAGGAAGCGCGGGTCCTCGCGACGCCTGACCCGCTGGCCCACTACGTTGACCACGGCGGCCGTCCTTTCCCTCGGTGTTGGCGCGCGATCGGCCGCGGGCGGCGATGGCGACGAACGTTCTCGATCACGGGTCGACGAACTCGGCGGGCTGCCGGGCGAACGCCGCGGTGACCGCCGCCAGCTGGTTGGGCGAGCCGATCACCCCGAGCTGCAGCTCGGCTTCGAGCGCGAGCGTCTGGTCGGGCGAGCCGGTCCAGGACTCGTCGAACAGCCGCTTGGCGCCGCGGACAGCGTCGGGCGAGCGGGTCGCGATCTCGGCGGCCAGCTCCCGGGCGGCGGCGAGCGGGTCGTCGGCCAGCCGGGTGACGATTCCCAGTCGCGCCGCCTCGGCGCCGTCGAACACGCGGCCGGTGAAGGTCAGCTCCTTGGCGACGTCGATCGCCACCAGGCGCGGCAGCGTGCGGGTGATCGACATGTCGGGGATCAGGCCCCACCGGACCTCCATCACCGACAGCCGGGCGTCGGGCGCGGCGATCCGGATGTCGGCGCCGAGCGCGATCTGCAGGCCGCCGCCGAAGCAGGTGCCGTGCAGCGCCGCGATCACCGGCACGGGAACGCGGACCCAGTCAAAGGCGGCACGCTGAAACCAGTTGGGGACGGGACCGCGCAGCGGCTCCAGCAGGCCGTCGGTTCCACCCTGCTGCGCCATGATGCTGACGACGTCCAGGCCCGAGCAGAAGCTCGGCCCGTCGCCGTTAAGGACGACCGCGCGGACGCCGGGCTCACCGGCGACGCGGTCGGCGGCGGCGAGGATCGCGTCGAACATCGCCACATCGAGCGCGTTGTGCTTGTCGGCGCGCGACAGCGTCACCACGGCGACGTGGTCGGCGATCTCGACGCGGACGCGCTCAGGGTCGGCCATCGTGCGCCAGACCCTACTGGTCCGGCGCCACCGGGTCGCCGACGCGCACCGTTCCGGGCTCCAGCACCTGTCCGTAGATCCCGAACGGGAGGGGCTCGGTGCTCGGCGTATCGCGGCGGTAGCCGCCCAGCAGATCGAGCGTCGGCAGGTCGACCTCGCCGGTGTCGGGATCGCGGCTGGTGATCAGGCAGCGCCCGACGTGGCCGTGCATGGCGACCAGCGCGGGCCCGATCCGGACCCGCCGCCCGACCCAGTCGTCCTCGGCGTGGGCGTCGATCCCGTCGACCTCGATCAGCATCCGGAAGCGGCGCTCGTCGATCGAGGGGCGGCCGGCGGCCTCCGCCAGCCGGCGCAGCGAGGCGCGCGAGATCACCGACGCCGCTCCGCGCCGGCCGCGATCCGGCGCGCCGTCGGAGTCAAACACCAGGCGCAGCGCCTGTCCGCAGTACGCCGACAGCGCCGGGGACCACGGCCCCTGCAGCTCCTGGGCGTCGCGCGGGCGCGAGTGAAAGCGCGTCGTCAGCGTGTCGCCGAAGGCGAGCGTGCCGTGCGCGCGGCTCCCGTCGGGGAAGGTGAGCGTCAGCGTGCCGGCGGCCGCGTCATAGTCGGGGACGACGCTCTGCAGCCGCCCCAGCACCTTGCCGTTGACCATCCGCCCGCGCGCGTCGATCACGTAGAAGCTGCGGTTCCCGCGGGCGCCGCCGGCGTCGAGCTCGATCGCGTCCACCGCCCGCAGCCGCATCGCCTTGACGGCGGTCGTGGCCAGGCCGGTGACGGTGGCGGCGCTCACGCCCACGAGGCTACGCGGCGGCCTGCTCGGCCCAGTCGCGGTACAGCTCCCAATAGCGCCCGCCGGCCGCCAGCAGCTCGTCGTGGGTGCCCTGCTCGACGATCCGGCCGTTCTCCATCACGAGGATCGCGGCCGCCCGCCGGATCGTCGACAGGCGGTGGGCGATGACGATCGCGGTGCGCCCCGCGACCAGCCGCCGCAGCCCCTCCTCGATCAGGCTCTCGGTGTGCACGTCGACGTTGGCGGTCGCCTCGTCGAGCACGAGGATCCGCGGGTCGGCGGCGAGCGCGCGGGCGAAGGCGACGAGTTGGCGCTGGCCCGCCGACAGCTGCACGCCGCGCTCGCCGACCGGCGTGTCGTACCCCTGCTCCAGGGCCATGATGAAGTCATCGGCGCCGACCGCGGCGGCGGCGTCGCGGACCTCGGCATCGGTCGCGTCCGGCCGGCCGAAGCAGATGTTCTCGCGGACCGTGCCGCTGAACAGGAACCCCTCCTGGGGGACCATGCCCATCTGCGAGCGCAGCGATGCGGCGGTGACGGTGCGCAGGTCGTGGCCGTCGACGAGCACGCTGCCGAGCGTCGGGTCATAGAAGCGGGCCACGAGCTTGGCGAACGTCGACTTGCCGGCGCCGGTCTCGCCGACGAGCGCCACCGTCTGGCCGGGCGCGATCGTCAGGTCGATGTCGCGCAGCGCCCAGGCGCCGTCGTCGTCGGCGCCGTAGCGGAACGAGACGTGGCGGAAGCTCAGCTCGCCGCGGATCGGCGGCAGCTCGATCGCGTCGGGGGCGTCGACGAGCTCGGGCCGCTCGTCGAGCAGGCCGAAGATCTTGTCGAGCGCCGCCATTCCCGACTGGTAGGTGGTGTAGAGCTGCGACAGCTGCTGGATCGGGTCGAAGAAGTTGTTGAGCGCCGCGACGAACCCGAACACCACGCCGGTGGAGGTCTGGCCGTTGATCGCCTCGACTCCGCCGATCACCAGGATCTCGACGGTGACGAGCGCCGACAGCAGCTCGACCGCCGGGAAGTAGGCGGCGTTGAGGCGGACGGTCGTCATGTTGGCCGCCCGGTTGGCCTCGTTGATCGCGGCGAACTCGTCGACGTGGCGCCGCTCCTGGCCGAACGCGCGGATCACCCGGATCCCCGACAGCGACTCGCCGAGATAGCCGGTGATCGAGGCGATCTTCTCCCGGGTGAGCCGGTAGGCGTCGGCCGACGCGATCCGGAACGCGAACGCCCCGACGGCCAGGATCGGCAGCGCCAGGAAGGTCAGCAGGGCGAGGTGGAAGTCGAGCACGAGCAGGATCACGACGACGCCGATCAGCGTCAGGCTCGACTGGATCAGGGTGGCGAGCCCGTCCTCGACGAGCTGGTCGAGCGCCTCGACGTCGTTGGTCATGCGGCTGATCACGACGCCGGCGATGTTGCGCGAGTAGAAGCCGATCGACAGCGACTGCAGGTGCGCGAACAGCTTCAGGCGCAGATCCTGCAGGGTGCGCTGGCCCACCCAGCCGACGAGGTAGGTCTGGGCGTAGGTCGCGACCCCGTAGACGATCGCCGAGAGCAGGAACACGCCGACGACGACGTCGAGCGCGCCGGTGTCGTGGCGCTCGATCCCCTGATCGATCGCGACCTTGGCCAGCGGGGCGGGCGCGAGCGCGGCGGCGGTCGCCAGCAGCAGCGAGACGAACATCGCCACGACCCGCCAGCGGTAGGGCGACAGCAGCTCGGCCAGCCCGCGCAGCTTGCGCCGCCGCCCGCCGGTCGCCTGCAGGCGGCGGCGGAACTCGGCGCGGCGCGTCGGTTCAGCGCCCGATGGCAAGCTCATCACCTCCGACCTCGATCGCGCTGCGGGTGAGGAACAGCTGGTCGGGCATGCCCTTCTCGACGATCTCGCGGTACAGCCCGGAGCGGTCGAGCAGTTCGGCGTGCGAGCCGTCGGCGGCCACCCGGCCGTCCTCCAGCACGACGATCCGCTGCGCGAGCGCGATCGTCGAGAGCCGGTGGGCGATCACGATCGTCGTCCGGTTGGCCATCACCGCCTCGAGCGCGAGCTTGATCTCCTGCTCGGTGGACGCGTCGACCGACGAGGTGGCGTCGTCGAGGATCAGGATCCGGGGGTCGGCGAGGATCGCCCGGGCGATCGCGATCCGCTGTCGCTGCCCGCCCGACAGCGTGAGCCCGCGCTCGCCGATCCGCGTCTCATACCCGTCGGGGAGCCGCGCGATGAAGCCCTGGGCCTGAGCGGCGGCGGCGGCGCGCTCCACCTCGGCCCGGGTCGCGTGCGGCCGGGCGTAGGCGATGTTGTCGTGCACCGAGGCCGAGAACAGGAACGGATCGTCGTTGACGACCGCCATCGCCCGTCGCAGGCTGCTGAGGTCGACCGAGCGGACGTCGGCGCCGTCGATCCGTACCGAGCCGGTGGTCACGTCGTACAGGCGGGGCAGCAGCGAGACCAGCGCCGACTTGCCCGCGCCCATCGCTCCGACCAGCGCCACCGTCTGGCCGCCGGGGATCTCCAGGTCGATGTCGCGCAGCGCGGGCCGGTTGGCGCCCTCAAAGGTGAGCCCGACGTCCTGCAGCGTCACCCGGCCGGGTCCGGCGGGCAGTGGCGGCGCGCCGGGCGGCGCCTCGATCGTCGGCTCGCGGTCGAGCACCTCGAAGATCCGCGCGCCCGAGGCCGACGCGCGTTGGGCGGCGCCGAGCATGTAGCCGAGGGTCTGCATCGGGGAGATGAGCATCAGCAGGTAGGCGTAGAAGGCGGTGAACGCGCCCAGGCTCAGCGACCCGTCGATCACGTCGCGCCCGCCGAACAGCAGGATCGCGGCGAGGCCGAGGTTGGGCAGGAAGCTGATCAGCGGCCCGTAGAACGCCTGGATGCGGGTCGCCAGCATCTGCTGGTCGAACACCCGCTGGACGGTGTGATCGAAGCGCGCCAGCTGGCGCGGCTCCTGGGCGAACGCCTTGACCACGCGCACCCCCGAGACGTTCTCCTGGGTGTCGGCGGTCAGCTCGGCGATCCGCTGCTGGGCCTCCTGCATCGCCGGGCGCGACCGGTGACCGTAGCGGTTGGCGATCAGCACGACGAACGGCACCGGCGCGAGCGAGATCGCGGCCAGCCCCGGCTGCAGCGCGAACATCGCCACCGCCGCCAGCAGGATCGTGACCAGCGACTGAGCGATGAAGATCAGCCCGTAGCCGAGGAAGAAGCGGACCGACTGCAGGTCGACGGTCGCGCGGGACATCAGCTGGCCGGTCTGCTGGCGGTCGAAGAACGCCAGCTCGAGGCCCTGCAGCTGGCTGTAGAGGCGGTTGCGCATGTCGACCTCGACGCCGAGCGAGACCTGTCCGGCGACGAGCCGGCGCAGGACGCTGAACACCAGCCGAACCAGGCCGGCGCCGCCGATCGCCACCGCCAGCAGGACCAGCCGGTGGTGCTGGTGGGCGCGGACGGCGTTGATCGCCAGACCGGTGAGGTAGGGGATCAGCACGGTCCCGATCAGCGCGCCGAAGGCGAGCGCGAAGGACACGATCACCCCACGGCGGTAGGGACGCAGGAAGCCGAGCAGGCGCCAGAAGTTGGGCATACTTCACTTAGGATAGTGAGGGGTGGCCGCAACTCGGGGCACGCCGGGGCATGCCGGAGGCGACGGGCGCCGGTGGTACTTTGCGCGGGTGACTCGATCGGCGGGCGGCACCGACGGCGGCGATGACGGCGATGACGGGGCGCGCGAGGCGCTGACCCGCCGCGGCTTCGTCGCGGGATCGGTGGCGGGATCGGTGGCGGGCGCCGCGGCGGCGCTGGCGGCGCCGGCGGCCGCCGCTCGGACCGCCGCGGCGAGCGCGCGCAGCGTCGACGTCGACGTCGTCGTGGTCGGCGCCGGGCTCGCCGGTCTGACCGCCGCGCGGCGGCTCACCGGGGCCGGGCGCTCGGTGATCGTGCTCGAGGCCCGCGACCGCGTCGGCGGCCGGATCTGGAACGAGGATCTCGGCGACGGGCAGGTCTCCGAGCGCGGCGGCACGTTCGTCGGCCCGACCCAGGATCACGTGCGCGCGCTCGCCCGCGAGCTGCGGGTCGACACCTTCCCGGTCTACGACACCGGCGACGCGGTGTACGTCGCCGACGGCGAGCGCGTGACCTACAGCGACCGCGGGCCGTTCGGCAATGCGCCGCCGGACCCGACGATCGCCTCCCAGCTCGCCGAGCTCGTGCTCGACATCGACACCCGCTCGCGGGAGGTCCCGGTGAGCGCGCCGTGGACGGCCCCCGACGCGCTCGCGCTCGACTCGCTCACGCTCCAGACCTATCTCGACCAGCACGGCGCCGTCCCGCGCCTGCAGCAGCTGACCGCCGCGGCGATGCGGGCGATCATCGGCGCCGAGCCGCGTGAGCTGTCGCTGCTGTTCTCGCTGTTCTACATCGCCGCCTCGGGCGACCCCACCCACCCGGGCACGTTTCAGCGCAACTTCGACACGCGGGGCGGCGCCCAGGCCGACCGCTTCGTCGGCGGCTCGCAGCTGCTGGCGATCCGGCTCGCCGCCCGGCTGGCGACCGCGGTCGTGCTCGGCGCGCCGGTGCGCTCGATCGTCCAGACCGCCGCCGGAGCGCGGGTCGTCGCCGACGGCGTCACCGCCACGGCGCGCCGCGTGATCGTCGCGATCCCGCCCACGCTGGCGGGACGGATCGATTACGAGCCGATCCTCCCGTTCGAGCGCGATCAGCTCACCCAGCGCTACGGCCAGGGCACGCTGACCAAGGTCGCCGCCGTCTATGACCGCCCGTTCTGGCGCGAGCGCGGCCTCACCGGCTCGGCGGTCGCCACCGGCTTTCCGATCAGCGTCGCGTTTGACGACTCGCCCCCCGGCGGGCGCCCCGGCGTGCTGTTCGGGTTCGTCGGGGGAGACAACGCCCGCCGCTACGCCGCGCTGTCGCGACCGGCGCGCCGCGCGGCGGTGCTCACCCAGCTCGCCGAGTTCTTCGGCGGCGAGGCCGGCCGTCCCCGGGACTTCTTCGACACGAGCTGGAGCGCCGAGCAGTGGACGCGGGGGTGCCCGGTGGGGATCCCGGCGACGGGCTCGTTCGTCGCCTACGGCCTGCGCCTGCGCGAGCCGGTCGGCCATCTGCACTGGGCGGGCACCGAGACCGCCACCTACTGGAACGGCTACATGGACGGCGCGGTCAGCTCCGGCGAGCGCGCCGCCACCGAGGTGCTGGCCACGCTCTGAACGCCGCCACCGGCGGGCGGTGTGCGTGGCGACGGCGGCCGCCACGCACACGCGCCACCGCGTCACCCCGCTACGACGGGCTGGTGGAGCAGTTGTCGGGGGCCGGTGTCCCGGCGAACCGGGCGGCGATCCAGCTGATCGAGTCCGGCGCGCCCTCGAAGTCGCCGGCGATGTGCCCGAAGGCGTAGAGCTTGAACTCGACGGTGTCGCCGAGCTTGCAGTAGGCGGCGTTGAGCGCCTCGTCCTGGGCGAGCGGCACGATCTCGTCGCTGCGCGCGTGGTAATGGAACATCGGGACGGTGATCGGCGTCGTGCCGAGCGCCTGGGCGTCGATCGCCGACTCGATCGACGGCACCGCGAGCAGTTGGGCGAGCGTCTCACCGTTGAGCGTGTACTGGTCGATGTTGTGGAAGGCGAAGGTGAACAGCGACGCCTCCACCTTCTGGCCCTCGGCCTGCTTGATCGCCGCGAGTCCCGCCGGGGTGACATACGAGTCGAGGTTGATCTCGGCGGGATAGTCCTCGTTGAGGCCGATCACGGAATAGAGCAGGAACGCCGCTCCGAGGTGGCCGTTGAGCTGGTTGGCGACGTCGTTGAGGTTGGACGGAACCCCGCCCGAGGCATCGCCGACGAGATCGATCGACTTCGCGTAGCTCGGCCACAGCTGTGACGCCCACGCCGAGGCCTGGCCGCCCTGCGAGTAGCCCCAGATGGCGAGCGGCGCGCCGGGGCTGATGCCGTCGTTCGGGATCTGCGTCGCCGCCAGCGCGATGTCCAGCACGGCGTGGCCCTCGGACGCGCCGACGATGTAGTCGGGGACCCCGCCGGTGGTGTAGCCGGCGTAGTCGGTGATCTCGACGGCCCAGTTCTGGTTGAGCGCCTTGACGATGTCGGAGTTCTCGTACTCACCGCCGTTGACGAGCTGCATCGAGGGCGCCGCCGCCTCGGCGAGGCCCTGCGTCCCGACGGCGTAGTCGACGACGGGACGCGGTCCGCTGCCGGTCCACGCCTTCGTCGGCACGATCACCGTGCCGGTCACCGGGTCGGCCTGGCCGTTGATGCTCTGCGACAGGTACAGCACCGTCCAGGCGCTCACGCTCTGAACGCCGAGCCCGAGCTTGACCGACGTCGGGCGGTACCAGATGAGCGTGCCGTGGGGGTCGTTGGGCAGCGGCGACGGCGGCGTGTAGAACGCCAGGCCGGCTGGCCCGACCGTGGCGGCGGCGGCCGACGAGGCCAGCAGGCCGGCGGCGACGAGCGCGGCGATGGCGGCGACGACGGGTCGCAGCCGGCGCGGGCAGAGGGCAAGCAATGTGATCTCCCTGATCTCCCTGTGATGGACGAGTCCGGG
>JBELAG010000249.1:0-9176 GCA_049509055.1 Solirubrobacteraceae bacterium | reverse complement strand
GCGGCGTCCGCCACCTGCTGGGGGCCAGTCCCAAAGGTGCGTTGTTCCTGGGACATGAAGCCATCGACGCGCGCGACATCCGCGACCGGTGCGAGGTCGACGTTGACCCCGGCCTGATGGAGCAGCTGGGCGGTGGCTGACCCCTGCGCCTGCGCGATGGTCGGGTCGCTCATCTGTCCTGCCGCGTAGGCAGGGGGGCCCGGCAGCCGTTTGACCTCGCCTCCCTCCTGATCGGTCATCACCAGCAGCCGAGGGTTGCCGCCCCGCCGCGCTGCGGCCTGCAGTCGCGCGCTGAGCGCGGTCGTCTGCGCCAGGCCTGCGGCGGTGTTCGGGCCCATCAGAATCACCCCTCCGATCTGACCATCTCGGGCCGCGTTGAGAATCGACGGCGTGGCCTGAGTTCCTGCGAACCCTGAGACGATCAGCTGCCCGAGCGCTTTGGGAAGGCTCAGCCGGCTGCTCACCGGCGAGCGCGCGGCCGCTCCAGGTGGCACTCGCCGGCTTGCCGCCCTGACCGTCCGGCTCGTCACCCTGGAGCGCTCGCGCGCCGCAGGCGGCGGCGTTCGCACCACGACCGTCACGATTCGATGACCCGATCCGGACGAAGCGACCGCAACGACGATCGCGATCGCGACGATGAGGCCGACGAGCGCCGCCGGCGCGAGCTCCCGGACGAGGCGGGACCGTTTGGGGCTCACCTCAGCAGCCGATCGTTCGGGCCTGTGACACCCTCACGAGCGGCAATTCGGATTTCCGTCCTCGATCGTGCTGCTGGCCGAGCCCGGGACCGAGCCGTTGTACGACCAGCTGCCATCGCCGTTCTGGATCATGATCGCGGTCATCGTGAAATGGCGGCATTGTGTGTCACTGAAGCTCGTCGGCTTCGTGTCCTGCGCCCAGAAGTTGATCGCGACGTCGGCCGTGCCGCTGTCAGCGCTCGGTTGACCGATCGAGACGATGTTGATGATCGGCGCCTCTGCCTGCATGTTGGTCTCGGGATCGGTTTCCCGCTCCGAGGCCGTTTCCATCGCGACCGCCTGGGAATAGTTGCCGGCGGCGATGTCGTGCCAGTAGTTGCGCAGCGCCGCCGCCGCGCCGCCGGCGCCGCTCGCGCTGGCGTCGCTGGTGCTGCTCGCCGCTGTGGTGGACGTTGTGGTCGTAGTCGTGGTCGAGGCCGAGGTCGACGAGGGCTGCGTTGCGGTCGTGGTCGCTGGCGTTGCCGGCGTCGTCGGCGCGGCGGTCGGGGGCTTGGTCGTGGACCTCGACGAGAGCACGTCGGTGGTCGTGCTGGTCTTGCCGCTGCCCTTGCTGAGGATCAACGCGACCGCCAGGCCGGCGATCGCCAGCGAGAGCACGAGCAGGGCGGCGATCAATCCCGCCCGGCCGGAGGGGCCGCGACGCGGCCGGCCGGCGGGCGGCACGGGGGGCTGTGGCGGCTCGGCAGCGCGCGGCGATGTGTAGAGCCGCTCGGTGGGCGGAGTCGGCGACGGTGTGTACATCGGCTCGGTGATCGGTGCTGGCGGCGGCGTCGCCTGACGCTCCGGTCGGGCTGCGGCCGGCGGGTGGGAAGGTGCCGACACGACTGCAGCGTCGTTGCGCGCGCCGCAGCTGCGGCAGAAGCGCTGCGCTGCGCCGAGTTCGTGGCCACATTGTTTGCAGTACATAGCGTCCTCAGTTCATCGCGCCCGCGGTGACGCATCCGCGGTCAGGGTTGAAGGCGGCATAGTCCAAGCGTGCGGTGTTCACCGACAGCGCTCCAATCCGGGACGCACATCGAACTGAAGGACGTCGCGCTGCGTGCGTCGCGCGATACAGTCCCGATTGCGCCTTCGCAGGTGCGATCTGCGATGTCCGCGAGATCTGCCTACGGCTGAAGATCGCAACAATCATCCCGGTCATGCCCCGGAACAGGCAAAGCCTCAGCTTCCACTGGACTGGCCTGGTCGTGTTGGGGATCGTCGCGAGGCCGCCGGTCGCGATCAGCACGACGATCACGTAGAGCTTCCCGGACACGATGTGCGGCGTGGTGATTGGCGATCCCGCCAGATCGCCGAAGTCAACTCCCCGTGCGTGCGCTTGGGGGCCGAGACCGTCGACCACCAACAACGGACAGCTGATCGCCCCCACCAGAACGTCTTGTCGCCCACCTCCCGGCCCCCCAGGATCTTCGACATCCTGCGGCAGCGGGTCGCCGCAGGTCTGATCCCAACCCATCAGACCGGGCGCATGCGAATCAGTCCGTCGCGCCGGAACGTGTTGACGTTTCGAAAGCGGCCCCGCATGACTCGCAGAATCTGCTGTCGCCCGGATTCCCGTGCCCGCACGCCATACAGGTGAGCGTCGCAGACCCAGCCGGTTCCGCCGCGTACGTCGCCGCGGGACCGTGCGTGGGTACTCCGGCCAGCGACGGAGAGCTCGGGCTGGCGCTCACGCCCAGGCCGGCCGTTACCGGTTCGCCGCTCGACGATGACCAATGGGCCCGTGGCACAGGCGCCGGCGATGACGTCCCGCGCGCCGTGTCCCAGCGGGCGCGAGCTGCCCCGATGACCATCACCATCGCGGTCGCCAAGCCGAGGAACGCGAAGGCGGACCTGCCAAGACCGGTCGGCACGTCAAGGAAGCACACCAGTGTCAGGAGCAGGATTAACGCGCTGGCGCCGGCCACCACCTGCCAGTGCGCCGTCAACCTCGGCAGTGCACCCGTGGCGGTCGCCACCACATACCCGAGAAGCGCCAGGGCGACGATCACCACCACGTACATCCACCCCTTCGCGTCAAGCGCACTGATCGACGCCTCCGTCACCGAGCCGACGCCGCCGTAGCTGTAGGTCAAGGTGAACCACGGCAGGAACAGGAGCACGACCAGCACCGGCGCGCCGAGCGCCACTGCGAAGTCGCCGCGGTCCCACGTCCGCGTGTTGAAGTTGTAGCTGCGAGGCGAAGACGCCGTCGACGCGGGCTGCGCGGCGCTCTGGCGTGCATCCCGCAGGTCGGGTCCGGGCCGCTGGTCCGCTCCGCACCCCGGGCAGAACGCGCTCCCGTCCGGAAACTCACGGGCACAGCTCATACAGATCACGGTCCCTCCTCACTGGGACGCTGACGTGGTGAGTGCGACCCAACCATCGTCTCAACTTCACCCCACGATTTTCGAGAGCAACAGCGACACGCTGCACCCGCGGCAACGCGGGCGCACGATAGCACGCCGCGCACTTGAGCGCGACAACGCGCGAACGGGGCTGAAGTGGGCGGCGAAGCCTCTCGAGCAGCCTGCCGCGCACACTTGGCCGCCGCCGACTTCCCGCCCGCGCGAGGTCCGACGCGAGCCGCCGCGGCTCACCAGTGAAACCTGCGCTGGCGTCAAGCCTCCCATCACAGCCTCCTGTACGACGGCCCAGTTGTGTTGCCTTCTCCAGGATGGCGCGAACAAGCCCCCGCGGCTAGGCACCAAAGGTGGCCGGCGCCTACACCCCCGTACTTCTCCGAACGGTTCGCCCGATCCGACCGCCGATCGCCACGTGCGGCACAATCGGATTCACCTGTTCCCGCTTCGTGTCCCCGTGGTTGCCGGCAGCACCGTCGCAGCTCGACCGATGCCCGGAGACGATGCTCCCCGGGGCCGCGCCAACAAGATCCAAGGCATCGACGATCGGCATCTCGCTGAGCTCTCAGACCGCGGGGACGGGGGACCGATTCGCCACCTTTGGGTGCTGGTGGCGCGATTGGCGGAGCCCGAAGCTTGTTCGCGGCGGGATCGACCAAACAAAGGAGGCGGTCATGAATGGTGAGACCGGCGGCGCCACACTCCAGCGCGTCAACTTGAACCTCCGGGACGCGGCCTACGGGCGGCCTGACGGGCTGGTGGGGCCGACGGACGGGATGCGTGATCGCGCTCCCGAATTCGTCGCCGCCCTGACCCCCGTCCGAATGGCGCTCAGCGATGTGGAGCGCGACCTCATCTACCGCTTCCGCTACCGGGTGTATGTCGAGGTGCTCGGCCGCGGCTACGGCAACCCCGACCCAATCCGGCGAACCTTCAGCGACGAAGAGGACGTGCAGCCCCATGTCGTGATCCGTCACCGTTGCCCTGGGGCCGGTTAGGCTCTCGACATGCGGACGATGGGACCGGGTCTGCGTCGCCGAGCTGTGGGGCTTGCACTCGTTGCGCTCGTCGCGGCGGCTGTCGGCCTCGTGCTGCGGTCCGGCGGAGAGCTCAGCCGCGTGGAACAGATCTCCGTCGATACGCGTTTCTCGCTGCGGGGACGCCAAGCTCCCCCTTCGCGCATCGTGGTCGTAGGGATCGATGCCAACAGTGTCGGCCGTGTGTCCCGCTGGCCCTTCTCGCGGTTCGTGTTCGCCCGTGCGCTGACGCGGCTGCATGCGGCCGGCGCGCGGCTGATCGTCTACGACATCGCCTTCGATCAGCCAACCGCCGTCCCGCCGGGCGCTCCGCGCTTCAGCCCGCGACAGCGGGCAACGTACAACGTCCTGGCCACGGCCGCGGCGCACGCCGCCGACGATGCGCTGGGCAGCGCTGCGCAACAAGCCGCGCCGGTCGTGTTCGCCACGACCGAGATCATGCCGTCAGGCGCGACCACCGTGCTGGGCGGCAACGCGGCTCTCGCCGGCATCGGCGATCAGGCCGCCGCTGCTGATCTCGAACCCGACAGCGACGGCGTGATCCGTCACATGCTCGCTGAGGTCAATCATCTGCCGACGATCGCCGCCGCGGTCGCGCGGCTGCTCGACCGTCGAGCGGTCAGTTCGCGGCTGCTGAGCGGCGCGTGGATCGATTTCCGCGGCCCGCCCGGCACCGTGCAGAGCCTGTCGTTTTTCAACGTCCTGCGAGGCCGATTCAATCCCGAACTGGTGAAGGGCAAGGTGGTGGTGATCGGCGCGACCGCGCCCGTTCTGCAGGATTTGCACGCCACCAGCGTCGGTGCTCCGATGTCCGGGCCGGAGGTGCAGGCGGAGGCGATCTCGACCGCGCTCGATGGCTTTCCGCTGCGCAGCCCCCCCGATCTCACGGCGGTGCTGCTGATCGTTGCGCTGGCGCTCGTCGTGCCCGTGATCGGCATGAGGGCCGGGACCCTGGTGTCGGGCCTGTCCGGGGCGGGCGTGTTGTGTCTGTGGTCGGTGGCGGCTCAGCTCGCGTTCGATCATGGGGCGGTGCTGGACTACAGCGATCCGGTCGCCGCGCTGCTGGTCGCGACCGCCGGGACGGTGACGCTGACCTCGTGGAGCGATCGTGAGGAACGCCGTCGGCTGAGACGGTTGTTCGCGGCGAACGCGACGACCGTCGTCGACCAGGTGCTTCTGCATCCCGGGTCCGGACGGCTGGCGGCGACGGCGATCATCGCCGGCTACCGGATCGAGTCGGTGCTGGGACGCGGCGGGATGGGAGTCGTCTACCGGGCCACCCAGATCGGCCTCGAGCGGACGGTTGCGATCAAGTTGATCGCCGCAGAGCGGAGTGCCGATCCGACGTTTCGCGAGCGTTTCAAGTTGGAGTCGCGCGCCGCCGCGGCGATCGACCACGCCAACGTCATCCCCGTCTATGAGGCCGGCGAGGACGACGGGCTGCTGTTCATCGCGATGCGGCTCGTTGACGGCGTCGACCTCGCGCAGCTGCTCGCCCGCGTCAGGGTGCTGGACGCGCACAGATCGGTGCGGATCGTCGAGCAGCTGGCCGGCGCCCTGGACGCCGCCCACGCTCGCGGGCTGGTGCATCGCGACGTCAAGCCGGCGAACGTGCTGCTCACCGTCGAGGAGCCCGAGCACGCCTATCTCACCGACTTCGGGGTCGCCAAGAGCGTCGGCGACACCGGTGTCACCCAGACCAATCAGTGGGTCGGAACGCTGGACTACATCGCCCCCGAGCAGATCGCGGGAGGCCCGTCCGGCCCGGGAGTCGACATCTACGCGCTCGCCGGGCTGTTGCATCACTGCCTGACCGGCCAAACCCCATACCCGCTCCAGAACGACGCCGCCCGACTGTGGGCCCATCTGCACGAACCGGCCCCGCGCCCGAGCGAGATCGCGCACGGCCTGCCGGTCGAGCTCAACGCCGTGATCGCGCGCGGAATGGCCAAGGACGCAGCCGGCCGCTACGACACCGCGAGCGACCTGGCGCGAGCCGCCGCGCTCGCGCTGGGGATACGCAGCCGGCTCGCCCCGACTGGCACGCCGGGGCCGACCGCGGTGACGCTGATCCCGCCCGGCGCACCGACGGTCGTGCCCGTCCCGCCCGCCTCGGACTGAGATTGCGGGCCGGTGCAGCGCCGCTTCGCGCACGACGCGGCGGAGCGCAAGGTGTAGGCCCCCCGCCTTGAGCATCGCGTTGGGCGCCGCAGCCAGGATCCGAGCGTGCTGACCTCTGCCGCGGATCTCGACCCGCGCCGTCACGCGCGAGCGCTCAGGCTCGCTCACCCCAAACGTGGCGCGGCCTCACCCGCCCGCGGATCACGAGCCCGGCCGGGGCTTGTTTGAGGGTGTCATCGCGCGATACCATTTCGTCGAAATGGGGACGAACAAGACGTGCTCGCGGCGATCACGATCGAGGCGGGATCTGCAGCGCATCACGATCGGCGAGCACGGCCCTCGGCGGCCCAGGACGGCATGAGCAGCGACGTTCCCCGAGCGCGCGGGGCCGACCCGCTGGCGCCGCACACCTCAACGCCCCGGGAGCTGCAGGCCCTGATCATCGCCGAACGCGACGGCACGCCGTTCCTGGCCTACCGCGATGCCACCGGCGTGCTGGACGTCTTCGCGTTACCCGTCGATGGCAGATCGCTACTGATCGGGCGGCGTGACGGCGTCGACCTCCACCTGCCCTGGGACGCGCAGGTCTCCGGAGTGCATGCGGAGCTGAGGTGCCTCGGAGGCGAATGGACTGTCGTGGACGACGGCCTCTCCAGAAACGGGACCTACGTCAACACCCGTCGTGTCACCGGCCGCCAACGCCTGCGGGACGGCGATCGAGTGCTCATCGGCGAGACGGTGCTCGTGTTCAACGAGGCGGTCACGACACCGGTCGTCGCCACAACGGCTGGCGAGTCACAACCCCAGGTCGATGAGCTCAGCGACACCCAGCGCAGAGTTCTGATCGCGCTCTGCCGCCCCCAGCTGACCGACGGAGCCTTTCACGCCCCGGCGAGCAACCAGCAGATCGCAGATGAGATCCACCTGAGCGTCGACACCGTCAAGGCGCAACTCCGAACCATGTTCGGCAGGTACGGCCTCGACGAGCTACCCCAGAACCAGAAGCGCGCCGCCCTCGCCGAACTCGCGTTGCGCGTTGGGCTGGTTTCCAACCACGACGTCTAAGCGGAAGTTTTTGCCTCTGGGGACGGGATTTGCCCGTGTTTTCAGGGGATCGGACTGTCTGTAACTCAGAAATGTAGACACTAAATATCTTGACACTTACGATCCGATGTGAGAGAATTTCCCGGTGCCGAAGCGCGGTGGCAAGGTTCATGTGGCAACGACACGTCGTCACTACAAAGGAACGGAGTACACGACCACGTTGCTGCGCCGCTCCTACCGCGAGGGCGGCAAGGTCAAGAACGAGACGCTCGGCAACCTCTCGCATCTGCCCGATCACGTCATCGACGGGCTGCGGGCGATGCTCGCCGGCCGGCGGCTGGTCGACCTCGACTCAGATTTCGAGATCGTGCGCTCACGCCCGCACGGGCACGTCGCCGCGGCGTTGGGGGTGTTGCGCGATCTGGGGCTTGAGCGGCTGATCGCTCGTGAGCGCTGTCGCGAGCGTGATCTGGTGGTGGCGATGATCTGTCAGCGGCTGCTTGACCCGTGCTCGAAGCTGTCGACCACTCGGCTGGTGCACCAGACCACACTCGCGCAGGAGCTGGAGCTCGGCGAGGTGAGCGAGGCGGAGTTGTTGGCGGCGATGGACTGGTTATATGGGCGCCAGGAGCAGATCGAAGCGGCGCTCGCGCGGCGGCACGTGCAGGGTGAGGGGTATGTGTTATATGACCTGTCCTCGAGTTATCTTGAGGGGCGCTGTTGTGAGCTGGCGGCGCTGGGGTATTCGCGTGACGGCAAGCCGGGTAAGCCGCAGATCAGCTACGGGCTGTGCTGCGCCCCGGAGGGGCAACCGATCTCGATCGAGGTGCACGCGGGTAACACTGGTGACCCGACGACGCTGTCACCCGCGGTTGAGCGGCTCAAGGATCGGTTCGGGATCGAGCACTTGGTGTTCGTCGGTGATCGCGGGATGATCACCGAGGCGCGGGTCAAGATGCTCAAGGAGCAGGGGGTCGGGTTCATCACCGCGCTGCGCGCGCCGCAGATCCAGGCGTTGACGATCGCGCCTGACTTTCAGCTGTCGCTGTTTGACGAACGCGGGCTGTGCGAAATCAGCTCACCCGAGTTTCCCGGTGAGCGGCTGGTGATCTGTCGCAACCCCTCGGTCGCCGCCGAACGCGCCCGCAAGCGCGAGGAGCTCCTGACGCTCACCGAGCACGACCTGGAGAAGGTCAAGCGGTCAGTCGAGGGTGAGCGCGGGAGGCTCAAGCACGCGCCAGCCGGGAAGATCGGCGAGCGTGCCGGGCGCGTTGTCAACAAGCGCAAGATGGCCAAGCACTTCACCCTGACGATCACCGACGGCGCGTTTCGCTATCACCGCAACCAACCGCAGATCGAACACGAGGCGCTGTTTGACGGGATCTACGTGATCCGCACCGCCGAGCCCCAAGACCGGATCAGCTCGCCAGCGGTCGTGCGCGCCTACAAGCAACTGAAAGTCAACGAGCGCGTGTTCCGAGCGATGAAGACGCCGCTGGAGATCCGCCCCGTGCACCACCGCCTCAACGACCGCGTCCGCGCGCACGTGTTTCTGTGCATGCTCGCCGCCTACGTCCAGTTCGAACTTGCCCGCCGGCTCGCGCCGCTGCTGTTCGCCGACGACACACCACTGTCGGCCGCTGACCCGGTCGCGCCCGCGCAACGCTCCGCGCCCGCCGCCGCGAAAGCCGGCAGCGCCCGGACCGCCGACGGCCACGTCGCGCACAGCCTCCAGGACCTGCTCTCAGACCTCGGCACGCTGTGCCGCAACGACGTGCGGATCGGCGAGGGCGAGCACACCTTCCCCCGCCTGACGACCGCGACCCAGCTGCAAGCCAGCGCGTTCGAACTGCTCGGCATCAAGCCCAAGTAGA
>JBELAG010000248.1:0-9198 GCA_049509055.1 Solirubrobacteraceae bacterium | reverse complement strand
TGCGCTACTACTCGGCGACGTACCTGAGGTGGGTCACGCCGACGATCTACGCTGGACGCACTGCGCGAGAGCAGTCGGCCATGGACGCACAGGTCCGAGCGCGCGAAGCCAATCCGCCGAGCGTGGTCGGCTACGCGATGCAGCTGTTCGCGATCACCGGGTGGACAAGCCTGCCCTGGCTCCATCGGATTCAGGCACCCACCCTGGTCTTAGGGGGCGCACAGGATCCGATCGTGCGAACGTCCAACGCCAGGCTCCTGGCGAGTCGCATCCCCGATGCTGAGCTGCGCGTCCTCGACGGCGCCGGCCACCTGTTCCTCTTCGATCAGCCCGAAGAGACGATCGAGCTGCTGGAGCGGTTCCTAGCAGACGAATGAGCAGCGAGCTGCTCACTCGCTAAGCTCGCGCCGGCCGAGGGGTGTTGAGCGACACGCTGGGTGGGGATGGCGGGGGCCGTCAACGTGCCTCAGCGGCCGCCGACGCCCGCCTCGGCGAGAGCGTTCTGCGCGTCGGGTCCCGCCTAGACTCCGGGACAACCTGGCGGTCGGGCCGCAACGTAGGCGATCACATGGCCATGAGCGCTCACCGTCGCCGCCCGCCGAGTGGGGTTAGGGCGTTGACGTCGTCGAACGGGAACCGGTGGACGCTAGGTGATTGTGCGCCCACGAGTGCCTAGCCCACGCCGCCGCTGGCCCGCACGCGGCCCGGCCGTCGCCTCGACGTCGTGAGTTTCGTTCGGTTCGAGCGGGCCGCGCCTCCTTTCGATCCTGGAGGAGCTCGTCCGTGTCGAGATGGTGCACGGTCAGAGCGCGGCCAAGCCGGCGATAGCGAGCACGCTCTTGAGCGTGAGCTCGCGTCCAGTCATCCCTAGTCCAGTGCCACGGCCAACTGGATACTCCAAGCGCTGGATTGACAATCCCCGCCCAGACGAGGGGTGCCAGCACGGCCGCACCGAATCGGGGGGTAATCGCGCACCGGCGAGCGTCGCCGCAACTGCCGCAATTGGAGCGAGCGCCGATTGCACCGCGTACCCGACGAAGACTCGCGGCACGCCGTCGGGGACAGGCCGGCGGGTCAGAGCCTCAATCCGAGAACCGGCGTCTCACTCGGCCCGCGGCCGGTGACCCGGCTATCCACCACCTGCGCTGCGGCGAACGCGACCGCGCCGCTGACGGAGGCACGAGCGAGCTTAGTCATCGTCCACTCGCCCTTGGAGCATCGTGCGGTCGGTGACTTCAGCCCAGCGACCTAGTGCTTGCGCTGCGGTCTGCTGCGTCATTGGTTGAGACCCCATTGGCATTCGTTAGCTCGGACTCCGGTACGGCCGCGGTGACACCCGCGGCCGCGTTGGCATCGGCGCCGTCGAGGGTCTCGGCGGCGAGCACTGCCTCGGCGAGCCTGTTCAGCTGGATCGCGAGCGACGAGCTCGCTGGCGACGAGCGCGGCGGCAGAGAGGCCGAGCTGTTCGGGGAGGGGACGGGCTCGGCGCACCCGCGGGGTGCGGGCTATCAAGAGCTCCGGATAACCGGCACCCCGTCGGCGGCTGCTCCGGCAGTTCGTCCCAGTGTCACCAGTGTTCGCAGGCGGACACGGGGTCTTGTTAGCGGATTGAGGTGCCGATTCCGAGGCCCCCCTCGATGTCGAGCAGGACGCCGGTGGCTAGAACGATCTGTGCGACGTCGCGGTTCAGGTGGGACCGCCCTGGGGGACTAGTGGGTTGGGTGAGCGGGTTGCGAAGAAGCGGTGGAGTTCCGCCGGGATGTCGTGGGCGGCCCAATGGCGAGTAAACGCATCCAGCTCGACGCGAAGCCCGTCGTCGACGGCGGGACGGTCGTCGAGTTCGGCTAGAAGGCGCTTCGTTGCTGCTTGCCCGGCACCGGCCGAGTCGGCCAGCGTGCTCGCGACGCGATGGCCCTCAGCGACACCGCATCCTGATTCGGTGACCGCATGGAGCCAGCCGGAAGCGAGGAACCGCTCGGCTGGGAGCAGTTCACCGGTCAGCAGGAGCCATCGGCCGAGTGCGTCGCCGACTTTTCGTCGTAGCCGGACACTCGAGCCGGCGCCCGGGAGGAGCTGATTCCGGATGTGGCCGTCCCCGATGAGGGTGCCAGCCTCGGCCACCACGGCATCACAACCGAGCGCGATCTCTACGCCGCCGGCCACCGCGTGGCCGTGTAGCACGGCGACGACCGGGAGATCGCTCAGCTCGATCTGGCGGACGAGCGCGGAGACCGTCTCGAGAAACGCAAGCGGGGTTTGGCCGGAGTCATGGAGCGCCAGGAAGTGCTGGAGGTCTGCGCCGGCGCAGAAGCTGCGTCCTGCTCCGGAGATCATCAGCGCCTGGACGCCCGTGTCTGCCTCCGCATCGGAGAGGGCTGTCGCAAGCGCTTCAATCATGCGATCGTTGAGCGCGTTGCGCCGACGGGGTCGGTCGAGGATCAGGTGTCGGACGCTCCCGTGCTGCTCGGTGCGGAGCACCTGTGGGGGTGAGATGGACGCGTCACTCATTGGTCTGCTGTGCGGCATAGGCGTCGCGGAGCTGCTGACGCAGTTTTGAGCGTTGCACCTTGAGGCTTGCCGTCTTGGGCAGGCTCGGAACCACGTGGACCCGGCGCGGGTAGGCGTGAGCCGCGTAGCGTTCCCGAACAAGTTGCTGCAACTCCTTCACGAGACTCTCGCTGGCGTCCGTGTCGGATCTGAGCACCACGAATGCCTCGAGCACCTCGCCGCGGACGGCATCCGGCCCGGCAACGACGGCGCACTCCGCCACCGCCTCATGCTGGACCAGCACCGACTCGACGTCGTTTGGGCCGATCCGGTATCCGGCCATGATGATCACATCGTCATCGCGCGAGGAGAAGCGCAGCGTGCCGTCGGCGTTGCGGGTGGCGATATCGCCGGTGAGATAGTGCGTGCCGTCGGGGGTGAATCGGCTCGCGGCGCTCACGCCGCCGGCGTACTCGGTGAAGGTCATCAGCGGGCTGCTCGCGATTTCGACGGCGAGCAGCCCTGACTCGCCGACGTTCGCTGGCGTGTGATCGTCCTCCCGCAGCACGGTGATCGTCCAACCTGGGAGCGCGACCCCCATTGTTTGTGGGCGGACGGGCATGTTGAGCGCGGGGTGCTGTGGGAATCCGACGACCATTCCGACCTCGGTCTGGCCGTAGTGGTCGTGGACCTCCAGGCCGAGCGCCGGCTGCAGCCATTCGTTGACCTCGGCGGTGAGCGGCTCGCCCGCGCTCGAGAGCCGCTGTAGGCGGTGGTTCTCCGGGATCGGGACGTCGCTGAGTCGGAGCGAGCGGTACACCGTCGGTCCTGCCGAGAAGTCGGTCACTCCGAGGGAGGTGATCGCCGACCAGGTGCTCGCGGGATCGAAGCCGCCGCGCTGCAGCACGCTTCCGATCCCGAGCATCATTGGCGCGACGATGGCGGAGTACAGGCCGTAGGCCCAGCCGGGATCAGCGCCGCACCAGTACACCCCGTCGGTCGGCACGCCGAGCGCGAACTCGAGGTAGCTCTGCCACCCGGCGACATAGCGAAGGGGATGCACGACGCCCTTTGGAGTGCCCGTCGTTCCGGAGGTGAACATGTGGACGAAGTCGCCATCGCCGCCGATCGGGGTGCTCTGCGAGAACGGGGTCGCGGTCGCCAGCAGATCTCCCAGCCGATAGGCCCCTTCCGGTACGTCGCCGGCCTCACCGGCCACGATCAGGGTCCGATCGGCGGGCACGAGCTTGACGCTCTGGGTCGCGTCGGCGACGACAACCTTCGCGTCTGCGCCGTCGAGGCGGGACGTGGCGGCGTCGGCTGCGAATGCCGTGAACAGCGGGACGTAGACCGCACCGAGCCGCCAGATGCCGAGCAGCACCGTCACCAGGTCTGCGCTCTTGCCCATCAGTGTGGCGACCCGGTCCCCGTAACCGACGCCGAGGTCGCGCAGAACGCCGGCGAATCGCTCGGAGCGTTCGCGCAGTTCCGCAAATGTGATGGCGGTCGAGGAGCCGTCGGGCTCCACGATGGTGAAGGCGACGTTCGCGGCGGGGTGACGATCGCACATCAGCCAGGCTGGGTCGGCATCGTCAGCGGAGAACGTCTGGACCAGCTCACGAACGCGCTCGATGGGCGTTCCGCTTTGAATCGGCATTAGTACTCTCCTGGGTACGGTGTACAGTACGATAACAATGCATAACGTACCACACAAAGTACCCGAGCGGTTAGAATCTTTCGCCAGCGGCCGCAAGCGGTGGCAAACTCCGTGTGTGTCAGCAGCTTCGGAAGCACACGAGCGCAGCGTCCGCACAAGCCCGCGGAAACGCACGGTCGACAGCGCCCGGCAGAACGAGCTTCTCGCTCAGGTCGCTGAGATCTTCCTCAGCGAGGGCTTCACCTCCGTCACGGTTGATGACCTGGCCCGGCGTCTGGAGTGCTCAAAGGCCACGCTGTACAGCCTCGCCGGGACAAAGGACCAGCTAGTCCAAACGATCACACGCCACTTCTTCATCTCCGCGGCCGAGCAGATCGAGGCTGCCGTTGCCGCCGAACCAGACCCGCGTCAGCGGATCCGGACCTATCTCGCCGGCGTCGGCGCCGCGATGCGCAACCAGTCGCCGGCGTTCTACGCCGACATGGTCAGCTATGCGCCCACGGCCCGGATCTACCGCAAGAACTCCGACGTGGCCGCCCGCCGGGTCCGCGAAATGATCGACGACGGCGTCCGCGCTGGCGTCTTCCGCGACATCAATGGCAACTTCGCTGCCCAAGTTGTCGCCGTTGCCATCGACGCCGTTCAATCCGGAGCCATCATCGAAGCCACCGGGCTTTCTGCCGCAGATGCCTTCACCGAACTGGGCGACCTTCTTCTCCACGGCCTCAGCCAGTAGCGGCGGCCGCGTTGATCCGTTGGCGCGCCGGACCCGACGCCAAGCTTCGTGGCTACGCGGGACCGAAGCGCTTCGATGTCCTCAAGCCGCACGTTGCGACCGACAGCGCAGCGCTGTTGGCACTGCGGACTCCTCCGAGCAGGTGAAGAGCCCGGCCGCTGACTGCTACGCGGCGCGGGCGGGCTGGTCCTGTTGTCTAGGTCCGGTGCGTCGCGGGCGGGCGCGCCTCTTCAGCAGCACCAGTAAGGCATCGTGGCATTCCCGCTGGAGCGCAGCGTGCGTCGTCTCCCAGTCGTCCTCCTGCAGCCATTGCAGGAACCCCCCCTCCACGATCGCGCGAGCGTGACGGGCGGCGACGTCGACATCATCGACCTCGAACACGCCCGCCTCGACGCCGGCGCGGATGACGCCGGCGTACGAGCCGTTGATGTGGGTGCGCAGGAGGTCCGTGAGGCCGCCGAACGAGGGATCCCGAACCGAGTACTGGACCAGATCCATATACACGAGGTGGAAGTCCCGGTTGGCCTGGGGCCCGACGAAGACGGCATCCATCAGCGCCGCTAGCGCCTGCTCGGGATCGGTGATGCCCGCCAGGTGACGATGGATGCGCCGAACCGTGCCCGCCAACGCCCAGTGCATCGTCTCGATCAAGAGGTTCTCACGTGACCCGAAGTGGTAGACGAGCAGCGGCGGGCTGACGTCGAGCTCCCGCGCGAGGCGGCGCAGTGAGAGCTGTTGGCTGCCGATCCGCGCCATGGCAGCGTATGTGCCGCGCACGAGTCTGATCTCGTGCTCGGAGAACCGCTTTGCTTCGGGGAAGTCGACCGTGACGCTCATCGTCGTTTGGGGTTGCCAGCTTACTGTACACCCGTTCAGCGCCAACTTGCCAGCCGGCGAAGCCCTGCGGCGTCTGGTCGCGACGAAGATCCGTCTCACAAGCATCGAAGGTCCCGCGAGCGGCGTCGCTCGACCGCCAAGGCCGGACTTTACCGAGCGTTCCGAGTCATCCGGGGCGGTTTGCTTACAGATTGCACAGATGTGTGTTGCCGGACGCGTTCGGCTGAGGGAGGCTCTACCTCGGCGACAATCATGCGGGAACGACGGCAGGCGTGCGACCTATCGACTTGTTTTTTGCCAAATGAGCGTTTTGCGGACGGATCAGGCAGCGCACCCGTCGCATCACCGTCCGATCATCTCAACGAGTTCCAGATCAGCGCGGTTGCGTGAACCAACTGCGCCGTTCGAAGAAGGCCTGCAGCCCGAGATCTCGGATGGCTCAAGCGGATTGGGCTTAACCCCACCGCTAGTCGGGCGTGATATCGAGACGGATCAAGTCTGTGCCCTTGTCGATCGCGCGCACGGTGGGGGTGGGGCACTCGTGGTCTGCGGCGAGGCCGGCATCGGAAAGTCAGCGCTGCTCGAGCACGCGCGCGCGCGCGCGAACAAAGTCGGCGCGCAGACGCTGCTTACCGTCGGCGTCGAGTCCGAGGCAGAGCTCGCTTTCGCCGGCATGCATCAGCTACTCCGACCGATCATCGGACAGGCTGAGCTGTTGCCCAGCCCGCAGCGCGGCGCTCTAGAGGCGGCGTTCGGTGTCAGGGGGGACCTCGAGCCCGATCCGTTTCTGGTGGCCCTTGCGGCCCATCAACTTGTCTGCGGTGCGGCCGAGACGCGCCCGGTCGTGCTGATCGTGGACGATGCGCACTGGCTCGACCGATCGACTCTCGGGGTGCTGTCGTTCATCGCCCGACGGCTCGAGGGCGAGTCGGCGGTCCTCATCGCTGCCGTCCGCTACGGCTGGGTCGACCCGTTCAGAGAGGCACGCTTACGCAGCGTGCGGCTGGAGCGGTTGGGCGCGGCGGCCGCAGCCGAGGTGTTGGATCACCGCGAACCGGACCTGCATCCCGTCGTCCGAGCTCGGCTGTTGGAGCAGGCCGCTGGGAACCCGCTTGCGCTGGTCGAGTTGGCCCGCGCCTTGCCGTCTTCGGCAGGCGCTCGCGAGCGGCTCTCATCGACGCCGGCGACGCTGACCGCCCGTCTGGAGGAGGCGTTCGCCGCGAGACTCGACGGCTTTTCCGATGAGACTCGCGCGATGCTGCTCGCCGCGGCGCTCGATGGCCGGGCACCGTTGGACGAAGTCGCAAGGGCTGCCTCGGAGCTTCACGGCGACGCGATTCCATTTTCCGCGCTCGATCCAGCGGTTGAGGCGGACCTGGTCTCGATCGTTGAGGCCGAGCTACGGTTCCGGCATCCGCTGATTCGCTCGGCGATCAGGCAGGCCGCGCCTCCGGGGCGGGTGCTGGAGATGTATGGCGCCCTCGCCCGGGTTGTCGCCGATCCGGAACGGCGGCTCTGGCACCGCGCGATGGGCGCCGTCGGTTGCGATGAGGAGCTCGCCGCGGACCTGGACGCGCATGCTGCGCTCGCACGGGGTCGAGGCGCGGTGGCCGTTGCCGCTGCCGCGCTGGAACGTGCCGCCGCACTCACTCCGGAGCCGGCGCGCAAGGGTGAGCGGCTGGTCCAAGCGGCGGAGGCCGCGTACGAACTCGGGCTGGTCGAGACCGCCCGGGGTCTGCTTGAGCAGGTGGAAGCGGTCGAGGTCGGCTCGCTGGAGCTGGCCCGCTCAGCCTGGCTGGGGCACATGATCAGCGGCGACGTCTGGGTGCAGTCCGGAGCGGCCAAGACGTTCGTTGCGATCTCGAGGCAGATGCTCAGCGGCGGCGACGCGGACATGGCGCTGCGCTCGCTTGTGCCGATCGCGCACCGATGCTGGTGGACCCGGCCGCGAGCTCGGACTCGGGAATATTTGGTCGACGCGGCCGAGAGCTGCGGCGTACCCGCCGACGACCCGCGCCTGCTTGCCGTGATCGCGCTCGCCCATCCGGAACTGACGGGGCCGAGGGTTCTGGAACGTATCTCACCGATGAGGCTCGACAAGGCTGATCCGGTCTCGGAGATGTATTTCGGGATCGCAGCCGAGAAGGCGGGTGACTTCGTCACCGGGCAGCGACTCCTGGCCCGCGCCGTCGAGCGTCTTCGTGAGCAGGGGAGAATCAGCATGCTCAGTCAAGCCCTCGTTCACTACGCGTGGACCGCGACGTACGTCGGCGATTGGGCGAGCGGCGCAGCGGCGGGTGCCGAGGGGGCACGCCTTGGGCGCGACAGCCGCCAGGCGCAGTACGGCCTGACCGGCGAGCTCATTGCCGCGCTCGCGACGGCTCTGCGCGGCGTGGAGCCGGACCTTGAGTCGATGCTTGCCACGCCGGAGCGGACCCTGCTGGCGATGAACGGTGGGGCCATGCTCGCTCCCGTGCATCTCGCCCGTGGCGCCGCGGCCCTCGGCGACGGTCGGCATGCCGACGCGTTCGGCCACCTGTGGCGCGTCTTTGACAAGAGCGACCCGGCGTTCCATCGATTCATGCGCTGGCCGGCGATCCTCGACCTGGTCGAGGCTGGGTGTCACGGCGAGAATGCCGGACTGGTCACAGAGGCGATCGGCGAGCTCGAGCAGATCGCGAGACAGAGCTCGCCCCCGATCCTGTGCACAGGCCTGGCTTGCGCCCGCCCGCTGGTCGCCGCGGACGGTGAGGCGGAGCAGCTGTTCCGCGAAGCGCTCGGACAGGACTCGGCCGGGTACCCATTTCTCCGTGCCAGGACCCTGTTCTCCTTCGGCTGCTGGCTACGCAGAGAACGCAGGAGTACCGACGCTCGCAGACCGTTGCGCGAAGCGATCGATCTGTTCGACGCGCTGGGCGCGACCTCCTGGGGCGCACGGGCGCGACAAGAGCTGCGTGCGGCGGGGGAAACGGTCGGGCAGCGTACACCCGAGGCGCGTGATCGGCTCACGGCCCAGGAGCTGCAGATCGCGCAGCTCGCCGCCCAGGGACTCTCAAACCGTGAGATCGGCGAGCGGCTCTTCCTCTCTCACCGCACGATCGGCTCGCATCTGTACCGGATCTTCCCCAAGCTCGAGATCACCTCGCGAGGGCAGCTGCGCGAAGCCCTCGTGACTGACACGGACCTGACCGACAAAACAGTCGCATGACTCAAGAGAATCCGGACCTGATGAGCCAGTGTGTTCGCTGAGCGCCCGCGCTGTTCACGGCAGCCGGCCGGCGCGGTCATGCGACTCCGAAAGGGAGGGGCAGATGGCATCGTCTACATTGTCGTCCGCGAATTGTCGACTCGGCCCGCCGAGCGTTCCCGGTCCGTAATGCACTGCCTCAGCAACGTGGTGCCGCCACAACGGACGTCGGGATCAAGGTCCTTTATGCGCACGAGGCGTAGCTCAGGATGAGTCGCTCGCAATTCGGTGATT
>JBELAG010000247.1:0-9210 GCA_049509055.1 Solirubrobacteraceae bacterium | reverse complement strand
GGTCGCGGTGCTCGGGGCGAGCGCGACGTGGTTTCTTGCGGCGCTCAGCCTCGCGCTGGCGGTCACGCTCCTGGCGGGCGCGCCCTGGGCCGCACGCGTGCTCGAGGGCGGCCGGGCGGTGTCGGTCTGGGCGGCGGCGCGCGGCTCGCTGCCGCTCGGCGCGATGACGCTCGTCACCCTCTTCTATTACCGCTCGGGGACGCTCGCGCTGAAGCTCCTCTCGCTCCCGTCGCAGACGGCGTTGTTCGCCACCGCCTCGACGGTCGGCTTCGCGTTGCTGATGGCGCCCAACGCGATCACGACCGGGCTCCTGCCCAAGCTCTCGGCCACATCGCGCCCGGCGCACCCGGCGGTGATGCGCCGCGCGCTCGTGTCGGCGCTGCTGATCAGTGCCGGCGTCGGCGGCGCGGTCGCTCTGACCGCGCGCCCGCTGCTGGTCGCGCTGTTCGGCGCCCGGTACGGGCACGCCGCGCCCGCGCTGCGCGTGCTGGCGCTCACGACGATCATGATCGGTCCCACCGGGGTGCTCGGCACGGCGCTGATCGCGCGCGGGCGCCTCCGTCCGGTGTACCTGCAGGTGGGCGCCTCGCTGGTCTGCAATCTGGTCGCGATCGCGCTGCTCGTGCCCTCGCAGGGAGCGCTGGGCGCAGCCCTGGCGACGCTGATCTGCGAGACGCTGGCGTTCCTGATCACCGCGGCCGCCTGTGTCCGCGACCTGCCGGACCTGCTGCCCGCATCGGCGCGGCGATCGTTGAGCCCGGCAACCCGAGCGACCGTGTCGTGAGCGCGGTCTCGCACCGCTCACGGTCATCGGTCCCGCGCTCACCGGGCTCCGTCGCCGGTGCACGCGTCGGTCCCGCGGCCGGACGCGTGGCCGTGGTCGTGGCGAGCCTGGCCAGCCTGGCGGTGCTCGTCGTCATGCAGGTGATGGCGGTGTCCAACCTCTACAGCATGCGGGTCATCTCCGACACCCCGACGTTCATCGCGCTCATCCGGGACCTGGCCCGGGCACCGATGCAACCGGCGAGCGTGTTCTTCCAGACGCTGGATACGGACTCGATCCACGCCTCCCCGTACGTGCAGGCGCTCGCGCTGATCTGGCGGTGGATGGCGCCGGCGGGCCATCTCGGTGATCCCGTCGCGATCGGTCGCTTCCTGGCCATCGTCGCCATTCCGGTCAGCCTGTTCACGCTCGCGATGCTGTGGTGCTTCACGCGCTCCGTGGCCGGCCGCACCGCCGCCTTCGCCGCGATCCCGGCCGTCCTGGCGCTGTTCGGTCCGGCGCACATCATCTTCTCCTCGGACCTCACGCTCGGCGGGCTGCTGGCCACCGGCTACTACCCGGCGACGCTGGCCACCGGCCTGACGCTGATCGTCCTGATGCTGCTGCGACGGCGCGGGCGGGTCGCCGGAGCGCTCACCGTGCTGATGCTGGCGCTGACGCTGACCACCGACCTGTTCAGCGGCACGGTGCTGCTCCTGTACGTGATCGCCTACAGCTGCCTCGCGGCCCGGCACGACCGGTCGCAGGCGCGACGCATCCCCGCCCTCATCCTCGGCGCTTTCCTGCTGGCCGCGCTGTGGCCCGAGTTTCACATCTTCGCCGCCTACGAGGGCGCCGGCATCCCGATTCCGGCGCTGATCGTCGCCGCGGTCCTCGCGCCGCGACTGTGGTGCTTGCTCGTGCCGCGGCTGACCGCGGCGGCGCGTTCGATCCCCCGGCTGGCGCGAGTGTCGACACGGCGCGTCGGCGCGGCCGGCGAGCTGCGCGTCGCCCTGTTCGGACTATGGGCGGTGTCGGTGCTGACGCTGTGGACGGTCTATCTCATCGGTCACTGGCCCGACGACCCCGCGCTGCGCAGCTACCGGCTCGGCCTCTACTGGAACGACCAGGTGTACCGCTGGCTGCTGTTGCTGGCGCCCGGCGCGGTCGGCGCGATCGGCCTTCAGCGCCTGATCCGTCGCGGCGCCGGCGAGCTGGCGCTGGGCGCGGCCGCGATGTATGCGGTGGGCGTCCTCGGCTCGGCCGTATTCCTCACCGTGCACGTCCAGCTGCCGTTGTATTACCGCTTCATCCTGGCCTGCCAGCTGCCGGTGGCCGTCGGCATGGGCGCCTTCCTGGCCCACCACACGAGCCGCCGAGCCGCGACGCTGGCGTGGCTTACCCTGCTCATCGCCTTCACCTTCAAGGTCGTGACGCTGGTCGCCGTCACGCCGACCGAGAACTACTTCGGCACGCCGCTGCAGAGCGCATGGAGCCTCGGCCAGGTGATCGGACCCGACACCGGCCGGGTGGCCTCGGATCCCTCCACCAGCTACTACATACCGGCCGCCGCCGACGATCCCGTCGTGACCTTGAGCGGGCATGCCGACTCCGGGGCGGAGAACGCGCGAGCGAACATCGGCTACGGACTCATGCACGAGCTCTACGCCGGCGACGCCTGGCACTCCGCCGACGCCCTGCTGCACCTGTGGCTGCTGCGCGTGCGCTGGGTGGTGGTGGAGAAATGGACCTCCCTGCGCCCCGCCAACCGTCAGCTGTTCTTCTTCGGGCCCTACAGCGCGCTCATCACGCGCGCCGACATGCCGCTGATGACGCGCTATTACTCGCGTCTGGCGCTGGCCGGGACGCTCGTCTACGACGATGACGAGTACAGCGTGTTCAAGCTCGACGCCGCTCGCCTCAAGCGCGCGATCGACGCTCCGGCGAGCATTGGGCGCTCGATCGCCCGCGTCCGGGAGATCCTGACCGGGCTGGCCGAACACCGCGGGCGCGGGGCCGGCGCCGCCCGCACCACGCTCTATCGCCTCGGGGTCCGCGTCGTCAGCGTCAGCGTCGGCGCGTTCGGCTCGCAACCTCGCATCGACGGCTTCGGCCAGAGCCTGAGCGCACCGGACACGGTGTCGGTGCCCGTCACGGCCCCCGGGCTCGGCTGCCGCAACGTGTGCGATCGCGACCGCGGCCTCGGTTGGATGGCGCGTCTCGGCCATCGTGTCTACGCCGACGACCGCTTCATGACGATCGTGGCGCTGCGCCCGCCGCGCCGCGCTCCGGCAACCCGCACGTCGACCCGCCGGGCGCCGAGGTCGCAACGCCGATGACACGCGTCGCGCGGCCCGGCGGCGACCATCCGTCGATCAGCGTGGTCATCGCCGTGTGGGACGCCTACTGCACGCTGCTGCCCGAGGCGCTGGACAGCGCGCTGTCCCAGGAGGACGTCGACGTCGAGGCGATCGTCGTCGACAACGCGTCCACCGTCGCGCTGCCCGACCTGCCGGAGGGCGTCACCGTGCTGCGATCGGCCGAGCGCCTGAGCGCCGGGGCCGCTCGCAATCTCGCGCTGGCGCACCTGAGCGCGCCGGCCGTCCTGTTCCTCGACGCCGACGACGTGCTCCTGCCGGGCGCGCTCGGTCATCTGCATGCTCTCCTGCGCGGCCACCCGGGCGCGGTGGCGGCGGTGTGCAAACGCGTGCTGTGGCATCCCGATACCGGGATCCAACGCGTCAACGAGCGCTCCCCGCGCCCGCTCGTCTACCGCCTCTCGCGCCATCGCCGGACGTTTGCGGCGCTCACCCTGCGCTACGACGTGTTTCAGCTGACGGGCTGCGCGCTGCTTGACCGTGACGCGGCGCGCGACGCCGGCGGCTTTGGCGACGCCAGCCTCGCCGAGGACTGGATGCTGCGCTCGGCGCTGACCGCCCGTGGGCGGATCGTGTTCGGGCGCGAGGGCGTGGTTCGCTTCCGCGTTCACGATTCGCTGTGGCATCGCGAGCACAGCCGAGCCGAGCTCGACGACGCCTACGCCACGTTTCGGGCTCACCGGTCGCGCGATTCCCGGCTGCCGTTGTGGGCGCGGGCGGCGATGCCGCTGGTCGCGGCGGGGCACCGCCACGACGTTCGCAAGCTGACCGCCGGCGGCGCGTACCGGCCGATCGAGCCGGGGATTCCCCGTGGCTGACCTGTCGGTTGTCGTCTGCACCCACGAGCGCCCGCGCGACCTGGCCGGCTGCCTGGACGCGCTCGCCGCCACCGGCCACGACCTCGAGGTCATCGTGGTCGATTCCGCCTCGCGCCGCCCGTGCCGGGATCTGGTGGAGCAGTACCGCGAAATGCTGCCGGCACTGCGCTACCGGTATGTGGCCGAGCCCGGGCTCTCACGGGCGCGCAACGCGGGCATCGCCGCCGCCGGCGGCGACATCGTCGCGTTCATCGATGACGACGCCAGCCCCCAACCCGGCTGGGACGACGAGCTTCGGCGAGCCTTTGCGCAGCATCCGCGGGCGGGCTGCGTCGGCGGGGCCTGCGTGGCACGGTTTGGCGCCGAGCGTCCCCGCTGGCTGTCCGAGCGCCTGCTGCAGTTCTCCAGCATCACCCGCTGGGGGGAGGGCGCGCGCCAGCCGCGCTCGAGCGCCGAATGGCCGTTCGGCGCCAACATGGCGTTCCGCGCAGCCGCCCTGGCCGCGGCCGGAGAGTTCTCGCTCGCCCTCGGCCGGATCGGCAGCTCGCTGCTCTCCGGCGAGGACTCCGACATGGTCGCGCGCGTCATCGAGTGTGGTTGGGAGGTGTGGCTCGAGCCTGGCGCCGCGGTCCTGCACACCGTGCACGCCGACCGCTGCCGCTCCTCCTTCTACTGGCGGCGACTGTGGTGGGCCGGGGTGAGCCGCGCCACGACGCCCAGTCTGCGCGCGTCCACGCGCCTGGCCGTCGCCGCCCCGATCCGGCTCGCCCTGTGGCTGCTCACCGGCGACCGCTTCTACCTGTATCGCACCGCCGAGTCCGCCGGCTACTTCCTCACGGTGCTGCGCGGCGCGGCTGTCGATGGCGGCTGAGCCGGGAGCTGGGCGGCGCCCCGCGGCGGTGGTCGCCGTGTCGCTCGCCGTCGCGGTGGCGGCACTCGCGCGCTGGCAGTCGCGCCATCTCGGGCTGATCTACCCCGACGGCTATCAGTACCTGCTGATGGCCAAGGGCATCGCCGCGCATCTGACGCCGACACTCGAGCTTGGTCGGAAAGGAGCCGTGTTCTACCCGTCCATCGACGCGGCGCTGAAGCCGCTCTATCCGGCGTTCGTCGCGCTGCTGTCTCCGCTGATGGGGTTCCTGACCGCCGGGCAGGTCGTGACCGTGGCCGCCGCCACCGCGGTCGTCGCCCTGCTCGGCGCGCTGACCCTGGAGCTGACCGGCTCCCGGATCGCCGGGCTCGCCGCCGGTCTGGCTGCGTTGGTCAGTCCGATGCTCCGCTACTGGGCGGGCTTCATCGGGCCCGACCCGCTCGCCGAGGCACTGGTCCTCGCCTGCGCGCTGGCCCTGATTCGCCGGCACGTCGTCCTCGGAGGCGCGCTGGGCGCGCTGGCCACGGCCGCTCGCCCGGAATGGGGCGTCGCGCTCGCGGCATTGGCGTTGGCCGCGCTGGCGGACGGCAGCGCTCGCGAGCAGGCCGGCCGAGCGCTCGTCAGCGCGGCGCTCACGCTCTCCATCGTCATCGGCGTGCTGCGCCCGCCGTTGGCGATGCCGCCGGGGGGCGCCACCGGGCTGGCCGGGCTGCTGGCGATGGGGGTGGCGGCGCAGCTGCTGGCGCGCCATGCCGCGGCCAGCGTCCGCGGCCGCGCCGCGTTCGCCGCAGGCTGCGCGATGGCGGCGGCCGCGATCGCGCTCAGCGGTGATTCGCCGGCCTGGACGGCGCTGCTGTCGGCCAACTGGCCGCTGGTGGCGCTCGCGCTGTGCGGAGCGCTGGCATCCTCGTGCGCGCCGCGGGGAGCGACGGCGCCGCTGCTGCTGGCGACCGCCGCGGTGCCGTTCGCCGCCTACGAGTACCGAAACCCGGCGTCGGTGCGCTACCTCTCCGAGCTGATCCCGGTGCTGTGCCTGTTCGGGGCGTGGGCGCTGACGCTGGCGCTCGTCGTGCCGCGGCGGCGGATGCTCGGCATCCTCGGCGCCGGCGCGGCGACCGTGCTCCTGCTGGCGCCCGTGCTGACGACCCCCGCTGCGCCAGCGAGCGGATCGGACTACTTTCAGACGATGGCGCTGTGGCTCCGTCACTCGCCGTCGGGCACGCTGATCAGCGCCACGCCCGACGCCTTCGGCTTTCTGCTGCCCGACCGCTCCGAGCAGATGCTCGCCCCCGGCGCGCACGGGCTGATCCTGCTCGACGCCGCCCAACGTGAGTACGCGCCGACCACGACCGCAGCGGGCCGGCTGCTGCGCAGCTACGTCCCCCCGGCCGGTTTCGAGCGCCCCGACGGTAGCATCGACAGCGCGCCGGCGCGCCTGATCGCCGGTACGGTGACGCGGGGATGAGACGCCCGCCGTCCGCGGTCATCGCCCTGTGCAGCGCTCGCTGCTGGGCGTCGCTGCGCGCCCGGGGGGTGCGCCTGAGCTCCGTGCGCTGCGATCGCCGCTCCCCGGTCCTCTACTCCGACGGAGATGCGATCACGATCGGGCCGCGCCTGTCGGTGCGCGGGCGCACGACGCGCGCCGAGTTGGGCACCAATCGTGGCGGGACGCTGACGATCGGCCGCGAGGTCTACATCAACCAGGGCGCATCGCTCGTCGCCTCGGCCTCGATCACGATCGGCGACCGCGTGCGCATCGGCGATCACGCCGCGATCCACGACAGTGACTACCACCCCGTCTCCGCCGACTCGCCGGTGCGGGTGAGCCCGATCGTGGTGGGCGACGACGTCTGGATCGGCCGCGGAGCGCTGATCATGCCGGGGGTGCACATCGGCGACGGCAGCGTCGTGGCCGCGGGCGCGGTCGTGACGCGCTCGGTGCCTCCCCGCTGCCTGGTCGCCGGAGTCCCGGCCAAGGTCATCCGCGAGCTTGACATCCCCGAGGGCTGGCGGCGCGGATGACCAGCCGCGCCGCGCGTCCGCGCTGCCGGCGTCACCGACACCGGGACGGCTCCCGCGCCCTCGCTCACCCCCCGAGGACGCGGGTCCTACTGCACGCTGCGGGCTAACGCTAACGCTTGCGCGAGGAACGTGACGTGCTCTTCGCGCGGGAGGACTTCTTCCCGCGCTTGCTGCCCCGCGTCCGGCTCGTGGCCTTGGCGTGCCCGGGCTTCTTGTGATGCGTCTTCGTCGGCGGAGTCACGGACGCGCGGGACGGCGAGTGCATCGCGGGCTGTTCAGCGGCCGCGAATCCCGTGCCCGCAAGCAACATCAGCGAGGCTCCAACGACAGCCGCTTTGGCGATAGTTCTCTTCATGACGGCACCTCGGGTGGTATGAACAGGCCGGCAAACGAACCCGTGTGACGTCTTGTCGGCGGTCCGTGCCGATGCCAGTATCGACCGCAGCGTCGCAAGCTTGACTGCAGCGCCCAGGGTCGGACGTTTGTCCGTGATGTGACCGTGGGCTAGCGCGTGCTGGAACCTCTGGGCTTCGGATGAGCGACGACGCGCCGGGCCACCGGAGTGGAGCGGCGTGCCGACGTCGGGGCGCTCTTCGCAGCGCTCTTGGGGGCGCTCTTCGCGACGGTCTTCGGGGCGGACGCCGGAGCGCTCTTCGGAGCGCTCTTCGGGGCGCTCGCCGGCGCGGTCGCCGGGGCGGTCGAGCTATGCACGGCCGCGGGCGGGGCCGGGGTCGCCGGGGTGGTGGCCACCGGCGCCTGTCCGGTGGTCGGCTGCTGGGCGAGCTGCGCCGGCCACGTGCTGTAGAAGTCCTGGGTCCGGGCGGTGCCGTTGACGTAGAAGGGGGTCTGGCCGGTGGCGCCCGTGAACGTGTCGGCATGCTCGATGTACGTGCTGCCCGTGTAGCTGGCCGGGGCGGCGATGTCGACGTAGCCGTCGACGCCGGCGCCGGCGCCCGCCTGAAAGACATTGCCGGTCAGGGTGACCGTCTGTGTCGTCGCGGAGTCCGGGCCGGAGCCGACATAGAGGTCGTAGTTCGCCGGATCCGCGACGGTGTTGTCGGAGACCACGAACGATTCGTAGAGGGGCTCGCTGCCCGCGGCGATCGTGATCCCGGTGTCGGTCTGGCCCGACAGCCGGTTGCCCGAGATGATCGTCGTCCCCGGCGTCGTCGATTCGCTGTTGAACGCGATGCCCTTCTGGCCGCCCGTGATCGTGTTGTTCTCCACGATCTCGTTCTGGAATCGGATCGAGACGCCGGCGGTCTGCGGGTCGCTGATCGTGTTGTTGGTGACGGTGTCGTCGGGGCCCTTGGCATAGACGGCGTGGCAGGGATTCTGGGCGGCGCCGGTGCCGCAGTGGTCGCCGATGCCGTTGTCGACGAAGACATCCTGGTCGATCGTCACGTGCGAGCCGACGGAGAAGACGCCGGAGTCGGCGGTGTCGGCGATGCGGTCGCTCGCGATCGTCCAGTTCGAGTCCAGCGTGTTCCGCAGGCCGATCCCGTAGCCTCCGATGGTCGCGTCGTTGGTGCTCGAGACGCTGCTGTCGCTGACGACGATGTTCGTCACTCCGCTGCCCACGGCGCCGGTCCCGATCCCCGGGGCGCTCGAGCTGGTGATCGCGAGATTCGTGAATGTGAGATAGCTCTCGGAGTTGAGGTAGACCCCTCCGGCGAGGTCCGCGGTCCCCTCCCCGAAGGAGGTGTAGGTGATCGGCTCGCCCGACGCCCCGCTCGTCCCATACCACGGGGCGAGGGTCTGCGTGAACGTCTGCCCGCCCTGGAATGCCACGGTGTCGCCGGGCTTCAGGTGAGCCGCGTTCACCCTGGTCACCGACTGCCACGGTGCGCACGGCGACGTTCCGGCGTTGCTGTCGTCGCCGGCCGGGCTCACGTAGTACACGGCGCCGTTGCTCGCCGGCGCTCCGGCACAGGGGGAATCGGCGCGTGCGGCCGGCGCGGCGTGCCCGGCGATGGCGAGCGAGGCGATGACGCCGGCGGCGGCGAGCGAGGAGCGGTGGAGGAGTGTGGTGTTCATGGACGCAGGGTGGGTCGAGTGCGGGCGCGGCGATGCTGACTCGCGCCGAGCGAGCTGGGCTTGGATTGGAACTCCGGACTGACGAGTTGTCGGGGTTGTCCCGCGCGGCGGGAGCCCTTGGCTGTGTGCCGTCCTCGACGGCAACATCACTACGTCAGCTGGCCCGCGTCCACTGCGGTCGCCGAGCTATCTCGCGCCCTGCGAGACCTCTGGCTGTGCGTCCCCGGCTCGCGCCGGGTTTGCCTCTGGCAGTGTTGTGCTGGCGGCCGAGCTATCTCGCACCGAGCGAGACCTCTGGCTCTGCGTCCCCGGCTCGCGCCG
>JBELAG010000246.1:0-9288 GCA_049509055.1 Solirubrobacteraceae bacterium | reverse complement strand
AATGATCGAGCGCCCTGCGCCGAGCGATCGGCCGGGACCGGGGGTCGATAGGCAAACGTCCATCCCACCCCGACCAGAGCGCACCGATGGACGTCTGCCGACGGGGTGACCGTTGATCGCGGGTCGCGGGACCGCCGCTCGCTCGTCAGGCGCGGCTGAGGTCGCGGTCATCCACAGCAGGTCAATCTGCCGTTGCCAAACGCCGGCCGCCGATCACACGACCACGGCCAGCGCACCGCGACCGCCCCGGGCTCGTTCCGCAGCCGCCGTCGACGTCCATCGCACGCCCAGCAGCTCGCGCCCACCTCACCGACCGGGCCGCCGGCCCGATCTGAGACCAACACCGGCCGGGGCGAGACGGACCCTCCCGACCGACCAGCCCACGCCGGCGCCCCGATCTGACCCAACCCCCTCCAGCGGAGTCTCATCCCCGACGGTGGCTCGCATCTCCGACAGCGTGGGGTTTCGCCGCTGGCCACGGACGGCCGGCGGGACAGGCCGGCCTACGCGCCCTCGGGCGCCTTGAGCACGACGACGCAGTTCTGGCCGCCGAACCCGAACGCGTTGGCCGCCGCGGTCCGCACCTCGGCGCGCCGGGCGTGCAGCGGCACGTAGTCGAGGTCGCACTCCGGATCGGGCGTGTGCAGGTTGGTCGTCGGCGGCAGTACGCCGTCGCGGATCGCCAGCAGGCAGACCATCGCCGACAGCGCGCCGGCCGCGCCGATCAGGTGGCCGACCATCGACTTCGGCGAGCTGGCGGGGACGCGGTCGGCGTCGTCGTCGAGCGCGATCCGGATCGCGCGCGTCTCGGCCGCGTCGTTGGCGCGGGTGCCGGTGCCGTGGGCGCAGATGTAGTCGAGCTCGCGCGGGTGGGTGCCGGAGGTGCGCAGCGCGAGCTCGATCGCGCGCGCCGCGTGGACGCCGGTCGGCTCCGGCGCGCTCATGTGGAAGGCGTCGGAGGTCAGTGCGCCGCCGGCCACGGTCCCGTACGGCCGCGCTCCCCGCGCGTGGGCGTGCGCGGCAGACTCGACGACGAGCACGACCGCGCCCTCGCCGAACACGAACCCGTCGCGGTCGGCGTCAAACGGGCGGCTGGCCTGCGCGGGGGCGTCGTTGCGCTCCGACAGCGGCCCCATCAGCGCCAGCCCCGCGAACATCGCCCGGGCGATCCCCGCGTCCGTGCCGCCGGCCACGACCACGTCGGCCTCGCCGCCGAGGATCAGCCGGCGCGCCTCCAGCACCGCCGCGGTGCCGCTCGCGCAGGCCAGCGCGCTGGCGGTCACCGGCCCGTGCGCGCCGAGGTCGATCGCCACCTCGCAGGCCGCCATGTTGAGGATCGTCGAGGGCACGTAGAACGGGCTCATGTCCCGCGGTCCCCGCTCGACGAGCACGCGGATGTTGCGCTCGGTCTCGGGGACCCCGGCGACCGCCGCGTTGACCACGACCGCGGTGCGGTCGGGGGCGAGGGCGGTCTCCCAGCCGGCATCGGCGACCGCCTCGCGGGCGGCGGCCACCGCCAGCTGGGAGAAGCGCGCGGACCGGCGCGCGCGCTTGGGCCCCAGCAGCCGCTCGGGGTCGAACCCGCGGATCTCGCCGGCGATCCGCACCGGCAGGTCGGAGGCGTCGAAGCTCTCGATCCGGCTGATGCCCGAGCGGCCCTCCAGCAGGCCGCGCCACGTCTCGGGAGCGCTCATCCCGAGCGGGGTGATCGCTCCGATCCCGGTGACCACGGGGTCGTCGCGCCGCGAGCCCGCGCTCACGAGGGCTTCAGCACGCCGTCGCCGGCGTCGCGGACAGCCTGCTCGCGCAGCTGGTAGTGGACCTTCTTGCCGGTGGCGGTCATCGGCAGCTCGGTGACGAACCGGTAGGCCCGCGGGCGCTTGAAGGCGGCCAGCATCGGGTGGCCGTGGCAGTGGGCCTCGAGCGCCGCGGCGTCGAGGTCGGGGTCGCGCGCGACGATGTAGGCGACGACGATCTCGCCCCAGCGCTCGTCGGGCATCCCGACGACGGCCGCGTCGGCGACCCCCGGGTGCTCGGCGAGGATCGCCTCGACCTGGGTCGGATGGACGTTCTCCCCGCCGGAGATGATCATGTCGTCCTTGCGCCCGACGATCGTCACGTATTCGTCCTCGTCCCACGTCGCCAGGTCGCCGATGTACAGCCAGCCGTCGCGGAAGCGTGCCGCCTGCTCGTCGGGCTGGTTGACGTAGGCGTAGCCGGACTTGACCGATCGCACCACGACCTCGCCGACCTCGCGGCCGTCCTTGGCGGCGTGGTCGCCGGGGTCGGCCTGGCGATCCTCGTAGATGCGCACGACGGCGACGTCGTCGTCGGTGCACGCGCGCCCCGCGGAGCCGGCGTGCCCGGGCAGGTCCGAGGGCCGTAGGAAGGTGTTCCAGAACGCCTCGGTCGTCCCGTAGCCGTTGAAGATCCTGGGAGTGAGCACCTGCTGGTAGCGCAGACAGGCCTCGCGGTCCAGCGGCGCGCCCATCGTCACGATCCCCCGCAGCGAGCCGAGGTCGCGCGGACGCGCCGTCTGCTCGGCGGTCAGCATCGCCAGGTTCGTGGGCGCGCCGATCAGGAATGTGAGGCCGCGCTCGGCCACCCAGTCGAGCACGGTGGCGGGATCGAACGCGCGCAGCGCGACCGCCTCGGCGCCGCAGTACAGCACCGGGTTGGGCCCGCCGGAGTACAGGCCGCCGCGGTGAAACCACGGCGTCATGTTGAGCGTGCGGTCCTCGGGCGACAGCGGGAAGTGCATGATCACGTCGTGGGCGGAGAGGACGTCGACGAGGCCGCTGAGCGACACGCCCTTGGGCATGCCGGTGGTGCCCGACGTGTAGAGCCTCGTCGTCTCGTCGTAGGCCGTCGTGCCCGCGGGCGGCTCGGGCACGCCCGCGCCCGCGTCCAGCGCCGCGGCGCCCGACGCGAGCAGCTGCTCGAACGGCAGGTGCGCCGCCGGGCCGTCGCCGGCCGCGACGATCAGCGGCGGCCGGTGGCCGGCGCGGGCCAGCGCGTCGCCGACCGTCGCCGCCAGCGCGAGGTCATAGACGAACGCGCGCGGGCGGCTGTCGTCGAGCACGTAGGCGACCTCACCGGGGGAGAGGCGGAAGTTGATCGGCGCCGCGACCGCGCCGAGCCGCATCGCGGCCAGCCACAGCAGCACGAACTCGCCCCCGTTGAACAGCGAGAACACGACCGCGTCGCCGGGGTCCACGCCCGCGCCCGCCAGTCCGGCCGCCAGCTGCCCGGTGTCGCGCCACAGCTCGGCATACGTCCAGCGCCGCCCGCTCGCCGGATCGTCCAGCGCGTGGCGGGCGCCGTAGCGGTGGCTGTTGCGTTCAACGCCCGCCAGGTAGGTGAAGTGGCGCTCGAACACGTCGCGAAACGCCGACGGGTCATATCGGTAGGGAGCGTGTCCGCTCATTCGCCGCCCTCCGACACCGCGACGGCGCGCGGGATGCCGGCGAGCAGGCGAGCACGCACCTCGGCGAGCCGCTCGTACTGGCCCAGCGGATCGCCGCCGAGCACCATCAGCGCGAACTCCTGCACGCCGCTGTCGACGTAGTCGCCGAGTCGCTCGGCGACGCCGTCGACGTCGCCGATCAGGGTCCAGCGCTCGATCGCGGCCAGGTCCATGCCGTACTGGCCGCGGACGTGGGCCTCGGCCTGGGCGCGCGCGGCGGCGCGGTCGTCGTCGACCCGCACGCCGACCAGCAGCGCCGTGCCCGGGCAGGGCCGGCCCTGCGCGTCGGCGAGCTCGGCGAGCTGTGCCGATCGCTGGGCCAGGCGCCCGGGCGTCAGCCACATCGGCAGCCACATGTCGCCGAAGCGCGCCGCACGCCGCAGGGCGGCCTCACCCCGGCCGCCGACGTAGATCGGTGGCGGCGCGCTCATCGCCGGCTCCAGCGCGGGAGCATGGATCTGCAGCGTGGGGCCGTCGTGGGACACCGGGCGGCCGGTGAGCAGGTCGCCGATCACCCCGAGGGTCTCATCGAGTCGCGCCCCGCGCCGGCGCACCGACATCCCGGCCGCCTCGAACTCGGCGGGGAACTCGCCGCCGATGCCGACCCCGAGCACGAGCCGGCCACCCGACAGCGCGTCGATCGCGACCAGCTGCTTGGCCGCCCACGCCGGCTGGCGCAGGCCGAGCAGCATCACGCTGAAGCCGAGCGCGATGCGGTCGGTCACCGCGGCGGCGGCGGCGAGGCAGGTCGGCGCGTCGAGGCCGGGCGCCGGGCAGGCGAGGTGGTCGCCGATCCAGGCGGCGTCAAAGCCGAGCTCCTCGGCCAGGCGCGCGGCCGCCACGATCTGCGGTGGACCGCCGAGGCGCAGCGCATCGAAGTTGGGCAGCAGGAGCCCGCAGCGTGGAGTGCTCGACGTCATTGTCTGTGCGGGCGGCCGAGGCGTGCCCCGGCCGCTGATCCGGTGTCCGGCGAGTCAGTCCTCGTTGTCGTCGGCGTCGGGGTCGTACTCGGCGTCGCGGGCCGTGCCGCCGGACTCCGGCAGGTTCCTGATCCCCTCCCGGGTCAGCCACTTGGAGTAGTTGTCGTTCATCGCGTCGATCAGCTCGCGCATGAACTTCGGCGCCAGGTTGATTCGCGACACGACCACCCCGGGGATCTCGTCGTCCTCCACCTCGTGATCCACCCGCGCGAAGGTGAGCGTGAACTCGTAGTCGGAGTGGCTGACATTGGCGAAGTTGGAGTAGACACCCGCCATGATCTCGGGCGAGAAGTGGATGTTGATGTGGCGTTCTGGCGTGTTGGGCTCGTCCATATGGCCGTAGTATCCCACCGTGCGGATCGTCGTCGTCGCCGTGGGAAGATTGCGCCCTCCGTTCGCCGATGACGTCCAGCACTACCAGAAGCTGCTGGCGGGACACACCCGCCTGGAGCTGGTGGAGGTCCGCGAGCAGGAGCATGTCGGCCGGCGGCTGCCCGAGGGGACGTTCATCTCGCTGCTGCATCGGGAGGGCGAGAAGCCCGACTCGCTCCAGTTCGCCCGGTTTCTGGAGGAGCGCCGTCGCAGCGGCAAGGACCTCTGCTTCGTGATCGGCGGCCCGTTCGGGCTCGACCTCGAGCACGTCGACCATCGCCTGTCGCTGGGGGAGATCACGCTCCCCCACCAACTGGCGCGCGTGGTGCTGCTCGAGCAGCTGTACCGCGGTCACAAGATCCTCGCCCGCGAGCCCTATCACTACTGAGCTTGCCCGAGAGCAGCGATCGCCTCGCCCGCCGCCGCGCGATGGAGCAGCGCAGCCGCTCCCGCCGGGAGCTGCGCATGTTCAGCCGCCGGCTGGGCCTCCTGTTCGGCGCGCTCACCGCGCTGGTCGCGATCGGCACGATCGCCTTCACGATTTCGGAGGGCTCGTCGCTGGCGTACTCGTTCTCGTGGACGCTGGATACGGTGACGACGCTCGGGGCGATCGAGGACCCGCGCGACACCGCCGGGCGGGTCGTCGTCGTCGCGCTCGAGCTGTTCGGCATAGGTACGCTCTTCTACGGGCTGGCGACGGTGGCGGAGTTCTTCGTCTCGGGCCAGCTCAGCGGCCTGCTCGAGGACCGCCGCACCCAGCGCATGATCGACTCCTACACCGACCACTTCATCATCTGCGGCTTCGGTCGCGTCGGCCGTCAGGTCGCCCGCGACCTGTCGCGGGCCGGCGCCCGGCTGCTGACGATCGACAGCGATCCCTCCCATCGCGAGCAGGCCGCGGCGATGGGCGTCAGCTACATCGAGGACTATGCGGCCGAGGACGAGGTTCTGCTGGAGGCGGGGATCGAGCGGGCGCGGGGGGTGATCGCCTGCGTGGACTCCGATGCCGACAACATCTTCATCGCGCTCACCGCGCGTGGGCTGCGACCCGACATCCTGATCATCGCGCGGGCGTCGGCCGAGGACTCCGAGAAGAAGCTGCTGCGGGCCGGGGCCGACCGGGTGATCTCGCCCTACAAGACCTCCGGTACCGAGATGGCGCGGATCGCCATGCATCCGCAGGTCGGCGGCACCGTCAACGTCGCCGACTACCGGCTGGAGGAAATCGACGTTCCGGCGTCCTGCGATGGCGTGGGCAAGACGATCGAGCAGATCCGCGGCGAGACGGTGATCGTCGCCGTCCGGCGGACCGACGGGCGCCTGGAGCCCCAGCCGGCTCCCGACACGACGATCGAGCGCGGCGACATGATCGTCGCGCTCGGCCGCCCGGCGGCGCTTGACCGCCTGGAGACGATCCTGCAACCGGTGCCGGTGCCGAGCTCGTGAGCGCCCCGCTGACCGAGCTGCGCGCGGTCGTCTCCGACGCCGCGGCCGAGATCCTCGACGGCGGCGGCGAGCTGCCGGGCGCGATCCGCGTCGAGCGCTCCCGGCGGGCGGGGCAGGGCGACTACTCCACCAACGTCGCGATGATCCTGGCGCCGCTGCTCAAGCAGGCGCCGCGTGAGGTCGCGCAGACCGCCGGCGAGGCGCTGAGCCGGCGGCTCGGCGACGAGCTGGTCGGCTACGAGGTCGCCGGGCCGGGGTTCGTCAACCTCGTGCTGGCCGACCGCTGGTACCGCCGGTCGCTGGGCTCGATCCTGGACGCCGGCGAGCGCTTTGGCTCCGGCGGCGCCGATCCGGCGCTGCGGATCCTCGTCGAGTTCGTCTCGGCCAATCCGACCGGCCCGCTGGTGGCCGCCAGCGGCCGCCACGCCGCCTACGGCGACGCGCTGGCGCGGATCCTCCAGCACCACGGGCACACCGTGCTGCGCGAGTACTACTTCAATGACGCCGGATCCCAGATCCGCCTGCTCGGCGAGTCGGTGCGGGCGCGGGCGCGGGGCGACGCGGTGCCCGAGGGCGGGTATCAGGGCGACTACGTGCACGAGCTGGCCGGCGCGATCCCTGGGGCGGCGGAGATGCCGTCGGAGCAGGCGGCGGCCGCCGCGGTCGAGCTGCTGCTGGCCCAGATCAAGGCCTCGCTGGAGCGCTACGGCGTGCACTACGACCGGTTCTTCAGCGAGCGCACCCTGCACGAGGGATCCCCGAGCTATCTGGAGCGCGCCCTCGCGCTCGTCGCCGAGGCCGGCCACAGCTACCGCTCCGACGGTGCGCTGTGGCTGCGCACGACGACGTTCGGCGACGACAAGGACCGCGTCCTGGGGCGCTCCGACGGCGCGCCGACCTACCTCGCCGCCGACCTCGCCTACCTGCTGCAGAAGCGCGATCGCGGCTTCGACCGGCAGGTGCTCCCGCTCGGAGCCGACCATCACGGCTACATGGCGCGGATGAAGGCCGCGTTCGCCGCGATCGGCGGCGACCCCGACACGATCGAGATGCCGATCCTCCAGTTCGTGCACCTGGTGGAGGGCGCCGAGCGGGCCGCGATGTCCAAGCGACGCGGCGACTTCATCACGCTCGACGAGCTGATCGACGAGATCGGCGTCGACGCCACGCGCTTCTTCATGCTCCAGCGCTCGCACGATCGCACGGTCGATCTCGATCTCGATCTCGCCGGGCGCGAGTCGTCCGAGAACCCCGTCTACTACGTCCAGTACGCCCACGCCAGGATCGTCACGATGCTCGCGCGCCTCGACGCGGAGCGCATGGCGCAGGCGCTGAGCGACGCGGCGGGCTGGGGCGACGATCCGCTCGAAGCGGCCGAGCGCGGGCTGCTGCAGGCGCTGGCGGCCTTCCCGGAGGAGATCGCCGAGGCGGCGCAGCGCAGCGCGCCGCACCGGATCGCCGCCTACGTGCTCGAGCTCGCGCAGGAGTTCACCGCGTTCTACCGCGACTGCCGGGTGGTCGGCGCCGAGCCCGAAGCCGTCGAGTCGTTCCGTGTCGCCCTGTCCCAGGCGGCCCGGCAGACGATCAAGCTGGCGCTGTGGCTGCTGGGGGTCGGGGCGCCGGACTCGATGTGACCGCGCGCTCGGGCCGCGCCGGTCCGCCGGAGCCGGCCGTCATGCGCGCCGGGCGATGTCCTCCTGGAGGCGCAGCGCGTCGGCCGGATCGAGCGGCGAGCGGGCCGCGGGGGGCTCGGCGGCGGCGGCGCGCGCCGCGCGGCGGCGCCAGCGCGGGATCGTCAACGCGAGCGTCGCCAGCCCGGCGATCACCAGCGCCGGCGGCACGATGTAGACGAGCAGGTTGAAACCGTGAGCGGGGGGGAGGGCCAGCACGGCGGGGCCGTACTGGGCGACCAGGTTCTTCTCGATCTGCGACTGCGTCTCGCCCTGGAGGATCAGCCCGCGGATGTAGTCGCGCTCCGAGTAGGCCTCGGGCGACTGGGCGACCGCCAGCGACTCGTGGCAGACGACGCACATCACGTCGTTCTCGATCGCGATCAGCGACGCCCGCGGGCGGACCGCGGCGCTGGCCCCGGCCGACAGGAGGCCGGCGGCGAGGGCGGCGATCAGCAGCGCGGCGATCGCGTGGCGGCCTGGCGCGCGCCGGCGGCCCGCGGTCCGGCGGCTCACGAGCGCTCCGCCAGGATCGGCGGCAGGGTCCTGGCCAGCCACTGGCTGGTCACCGGGAAGCGCTGCAGCGCCTGGATCCGACCCTGCCGGTTGATCACGAACGTCTCGGGCACGCCGTCGGTCCCGAACGACCGTGCGAAGCTGCCGCTGACGTCGCGCAGCACCGGGTAGGTGATGTGGTACCGGCGGGCGAACTGCTCCGAGGAGGACGAGTTGTCCTGGTAGGTGATGCCGACCAGGGTGGCGCCATGCTTGGCCAGGGTGGCCTGCTCGGCGGCCAGCAGGGGAGCCTCCGCCGCGCACGGCTCACACCACGACGCGAACACGTTGAGCACGACCACCTTGCCGCGGAAGTCCGCCAGGCTCATGCGCGCGCCGCTGTCGAGCACCGGCAACCGCATCGACGAGCTCGGCGCCGGCGGGAACACGCCGCGCGCCACCTGGGCGTCGATCGACGACGAGTCCGATTCGGCCGAGACGCCGAACACCAGCAGCGCCAGCGCCGCGACGGCGGCGGCAGCGACCAGCCCGGGAACGAGAAACCGGCGCATGCGCCCGATGTTAATGGGCGCCGGCCGCGAGGACGACAGCCGCGACCTCCCGCCCCGCGACGTGGAATCCCGGGCTGCACGCGGATGTAGCTCAGTTGGTAGAGCGTCGGCTTCCCAAGCCGCTCACGGCAAGGGGCGTCCCGATGCGTCTCGTGTCCCTGCGTCCTCGACTTTGGCCATTTCGCGGGGTCGCGGGGGCTGGTTGTGGGGTGACGCTCGTGCTGCGGGTTGGGGCTGTGTGAGCGTCTGAGGCCAGCGGTCGGGAGGAGCACCGGCGGCGGCCTCGA
>JBELAG010000245.1:0-9295 GCA_049509055.1 Solirubrobacteraceae bacterium | reverse complement strand
CCCGATGCATCGGATGGGACAGCCCGAGGAGATCGCTCGCGTCGTGACCTTCCTCGCCCAAGACGCCTCGAGCTACATCACCGGGCAGATCTGGGGCGTCAACGGCGGAATCGACATGTGACCGGCGCTGACCCTCTGCCCGAGGCTGGAGTACTGTAACAGTGCCGCTGCCCGACCACGGGACAGACGGGAATGACGAGCGGCGCAGCGGGGGCATCTCACTCCAGACGCTGATTGTCGCCAGCGCGGCATCGGCCTCTGCCTCCTTCGCGATCGCGCGGCTCTGGGGGCCGGGAACGCTGATCGGCGCGGCCGCCGCGCCGGTGATCGTCGCGCTCGTCTCCGAAGCGCTCCGCCGGCCGCTGCAGAGCGCCACCGCCACCGCCAGAAGACTCCCGACGGCGCGGGCCGCGGCTGTGCACCCTGCAGCCAACCCGTGGCTTCACCGCTGGCGGCTCGCGCTCGTCACCGGGCTGCTCGCCTTCGCGATCATCCTGGGCGTCTACACCGTTCCGGACCTGCTGGCCGGACACTCGATCACCGGCAACGGCCAGCCGACCACGTTCTTTGGCGGCACGACGAAAGCCGCGACGAAGCCTGACGCGGTCACCGGGGTCACGCGCACGATCACCGGCACCGTCACCAAGACCGTACCCGCCACCGCGAAGGCCCGCCCGGGGGCATCCTCGGCGACAACGACCTCCACGCCGACGGCGACGTCCTCGACGACGTCCGCCCCGACGACGCCCACGACTGAGACCACCACCGCATCGGTGCCGGCCACCACGACCGCGATCTCCGGCACATCAGCGGCCACGACCAGCTCACCGGCGTCGACAACGGGACCGGCGCCGTGAGCAGCTCACCCCACCGCGATCTCGTCGGCCAGGGCAAACGGAGCCACCAGTTCCAGGTGGTCCCCGCTCCAAAAGCGTCCCGGGTCATACCACGTGGCGGGTCGCCGGCTCGGGAGCAGACCCATGCGCTGGTAGGTCGTGGCCACGAGTTCCGCGCAGTAGATCGTCTCCAGTGACGACGGCCGACGGGCGCGGCCCCTGGCCCAGTGGCGGACCAACTCCGGGTTGGTGGGAAACGCCCGGCCGTCGAAGCGGGCGATGACCTCCATCAGACGATCCTCGTGGTGACGCTCGATCGCGCCCCTGAGCTGGCGCACCCACGCCCGCTGGCTGTAGCGCTCGTTCCACGTCGTCACGGCATCGACAAGGTGGTGAAGCTGAGCGCCTCGTTGGCGCTGGCCTGTCCACACGTCAGGCAGCGAGCGCCCGAGCTCGGCGTGCCACAGCAGCGCAGGCAGGTCGTCGATGGCCACCACCATGCCGACGTGATTGACGGGACTGTTGGTCACGGCTCGGATCGCCAGGTCCGCGGCCGACCGACCGCGAAACAGCCAGATGTCGCCGGTGGACGCGATCTCGACGGCGCGGTCGAGCGTGAGGGCCTGATGTTCCACCGGGGCTAACCTACGCGCCCGTGCAGCCACGATGGAAGATCATCGGTGTCGCCGGAATCGCGGGCGTAGCCGCCACCGGGGTCGTCATCGCACGCCAGCGCCGCGCGCACCAGGACTACGATCCCGACGAGTTGCGCGAACGTCTGCACCGCCGCCTGGCCGAGGCCTCGGCAACCGCCGGTGGCCCGCCCGAGCAGACCGCCGACCCCGCGGCGAAGGCCCGGCGGTCGCACGTGCCCAGCGTCCGCGTCGCGCTCACGCGTGCCCGCCGCCGCCCCGATCCACGGGCCCGGTGAGCCCGAGGATCGTGTCGGCGGTGAGCGTCGCGTCGTCGAACATCGGACAGTGCCCGACGCCCGGGAGCTGGACCCACTGCGCTTCGGGCACCATCCACCGGAACCGACGGGCGTAGCCTGGCCAGCGCAGGATCCGGTCCTCCGTTCCCCACACGATCTGCACCGGTGAGTCAATCGCCGGCAGCTCTCCAAACCCTTTCGACCTCATGCCCTTCAGAAACGGCAGGTAGATCGCGCACGCCGCGGTGGCCTGGATCATCTCCATCGCGACGGTGCCGGATATGGCAGACGGGCGTGTGGCGACGTCTCGCAGCACGAGCGCGCGGATGCGCCGGCGGCGCATCAGCTGGGCGGCATCAGGGCCCAACAGCCTGAGCAGCCAGCGACTCTGGAGCAGCATCCGCCCCAACCGCCTGGCCTCCGGCCCACGATGGTCGAACCCCCCGGCGGGTGCCAGGGCGGTCGTCGAGATCGCTCTGCCGCGCGCGGCGAGCTCCAGCGCGAGCCAGCCGCCGAGCGAGGTGCCGACCAGGTGGGCCCGTTCGAAGCCGGCCGCATCGAGGTCGCGCTCCAGCGCATCCACCATCGCCGCCGGCGTGGCGGGCGACCCGGCGACGTATTCAGGCCCTCCCCTGTGCCCGAGCAGGTTCGGAGCCAGCACGTCGTGTGGCGCTCGAGAGCGGGCAGCAGCGGCTTCCACACGCTCCACGACGCTGAGAAACCATGGATGAGCAGCATCGGTGATCCGCCACCGGCTCGGTACGCGGGGGCCGTGGCCATCATTCGACGCTATCGGAGGCGGCGGTGTCGATCGCCGGCGGGCCGACCGCCGCGCACCGTCACTCCGCCGTCGCGGTGGCACGCGAGATACGCGCGCGCAACGCCGGCTTGGCGATCTTGCCGATCGGGGTGCGGGGCAGGCTGGTCTCGACGAAGACGGCGCGCGGGACCTTGAACTTTGCCAGCACAGTCGAGCAGTGCTCGATGAGCTCGGTCGGCTCGGCGGCGAAGCCGGGACGCAGGACGACGAACGCGACCGGCTCCTCGCCGAACAGCGGATCCGCACGGCCGACGACCGCCGCGTCGAAGACGGACGGATGGGCATAGAGGACGTCTTCGATCTCCTTGGGGTAGATGTTCTCGCCCCCGCGGATGATCATGTCCTTGAGCCGGTCGACCAGCACCAGATAGCCGTCCTCGTCGAACCGGCCGAGATCGCCGGTGTGCAGCCAGCCGCCACGCAGCGTCTCGGCCGTGGCATCGGGCTGGCCGAGATAGCCCCGCATCACGTTCGGGCCGCGGACCGTCACTTCGCCGACCTGTCCGGCCGGCAGCGCCCGGTCGTCCTGATCGACGATGCGGACCTCCTGTCCCGGCATCGGCAGGCCGACCGTCCCCGGCTTGCGTACGCCGTGCAACGGATTTGCGGTCGTCACGACCGTTCCCTCCGAAAGGCCGTATCCCTCGAGGATCGGGACGCCGTAGCGATCCTCGAACTCGTGGATCGCCGCCGCGGGCATCGGCGCGGCGCCGCAGATGACACACCGCAGCGAGGCCGTGTCGGGCCGCACATCGGGCGGCAGCGCCGTCAGCATCGCGTAGATCGTCGGCACGGCCGAGAAGAACGTCGGGCGAGCCCGCTCGACCAGGCCCCAGAACGTCTTCGGGTCAAACCTCGGGGCGATCACGGTCGAGCCGCCCGCCACGAGCGGGGACACGACGCTCACCATGATCCCGTTGACGTGGAACAACGGCAACACCAGCAGGCATCGGTCCGCCGCGGTCATCTCGAACCAGTCGACGATCATCGCGGTCGTCGCCACGAGGTTGGCGTGATCGAGCATCACGCCCTTCGGGCGTCCGGTGGTCCCTCCCGTATAGATCATCAAGGCGAGATCGTCGAGACCGCTCCGTGGCGATGTCACGTCGGTCCCCCCGCCTCGCTTCAGCAACTCGTCGATGACGCACACGCGCGCGATGCCGCCTGCGGCCTTGGCCACCGACGATTCATCGGCCACCACGAGTCGCGCGCCGGAGTCGGCGAGCTGGTACTGCACCTCGGTTGTGGTCAGGGCGGGGTTGACGGGCGTCAGCGTCGCGCCGAGCCGCCATGACGCGAACATGATCGTCACCAGCTCGACACTGTTGGGCAGCACGGCCGCCACCACATCGCCACGCTCGACCCCCGTCTCGGCCAGCGCGCAGGACATGCGGCGCACCTCCCTGGCAAAGCTCGCGTTGTCGAACTCTCGCCGGTCGTCGGCGAGACACGGTCCCTCGGGATCTGAGGCGGCCCGGTCGTCGGGCAGCGACGCGAGGTGTTTCAGCACGGTCGGCTCCCGTGGCCGGGGCGGGGAAGCGAGGTGTTGGCGCACAGCGTGTTGGCAGACAGACGGGCGCCGAATATCTCGACGCACGTGCGGGCGTACGCCACGCACCCCGGACAGCGCGTGAGCCCGATCCGCCACAGTGCGGCCTCGATACTCAAGCCGCAGCGTCGGCAGGTGAGATACGACGTCGTCGCGCCCACCCTCCGTGTCGAATCGATCGTCATGCTCGGCCGACCGCTCGCCGGCGCGCCGGCGCGGCGCGCCGACACCGTCGTGGTCTGCACGATCCGTTGGTTGGGGTAAATCGAAGGCGGATGGCCGATCTCGGGACGGGTGCGTTCACGTCCCGGAGACCGTGACCAGCACGTTGACGACGGCCGAGAGTTAGAGCCGAGAAGCCGCGCCCACCGGTTGGCTCGAGCGGGCTGGCAGAGATCGTACACCCTAGAGCGCCGCACTGAACGCATCCTTGCCGGTGCACTTGGGCCCGTTGAGCACGAATGCTGTCGCGAGCACGCCGGAGACGGTGCCCTTCGAGCTGAAGCGTCCCGACAGCTTCAGCTTCTCGCCGACCTTGCCCTTGTAAGGACCGACCTTGACCACATAGTCGCCGGTCGTCGAGAACGCCCCGGTCGTGGGGGCGATCGTCGAGCCGGCGAACCTGACCGGCGTCGCCGGACCGCCGCTCGAGCAGTAGAGCGGGATGTTCGACAGGGTCGCCTTGGTCAATTTCCCGTGGGCCACGGTCAGCGTGACGGAGTACTCGGTGCGGGGCGCCGCGAGCGTGCCCGCGTAGGTGCCGGATCTGGGCTTGATGGTGGAGCGCGCGTTGGCCGCGACGCTGGTCAGCACGAGCGCCGCCAGCACGGCGAGCGGAAGGAGGCGTCTGGTCATCGCGATATCAGATCAGATCGGTCCGCGCCGTGCTCGTCCGAGCGCGTCGCCGGCGCATACCGCCCGCGCCACGGCCGGCGTCACAGCCCGTGCGCGTCACAGACCGGCCGTGGTGTCAGCGCGACGGTGTTGACAGACGAGGTATGTTGATGATGAGGGAGTCGGTTAAGGGGTCTGGGTCGGAGCGGATCGCGAGAAACGGAAACCTCTCAGGTTATGTCAGCCCGGGAGGTGAAAGCGTTCACGCAGGCCGAGCAACTCAGGATGCCATCGCTGTCTGCCGACGCAGATCGGCGCGTGTCCGACGCCGAAGATGACTTGCCGCTTCGCGCCCCTTGCTCTCCTCCCGGGGGCGTGCGGCGAGGCTCCCGCCCTGTCCGGGAGCAGTCGAACCGACGGAGCACGGAACAACGAACCAGTCGCCACTGCGGCTGCGTGCATGGCATGCTTCAAACGAGCCGGGGCCCCACCTCCCTGCCTGGCCCCGGCTCGTTCGGTTCCGTGCGAGCGGTGGCTCCCGGTTCCAGCCGCGGTCGGCTACTTGCCGGCGGTCTGCCGTTCCACGGCGTCGCGGATGCCGGCGCGGTTCTTGTGCCCCTCCTCATACACGCCGACGTCGCGCGCGGTCTGAGCGTCGTGGTCGGCGAGCGCGGCGGTGATGTCCCCGACGTTCTGCTCGTCATAGCCTGTCCAGGGCTCGACGGCGGTCAAAGCGGCGATCCGGTCGAGGATCGTGACGCGATTGTCGTGCTTGGCTTCATACGCGCCGATCTTCCGAAGTTCGCGCTGGCTGACGGTGGTGAGTTTCGCGACGATGTCATCGGCGGTGTGCTTGTCATAGTCGGCGATCGGGAGGTCGTGCTCGGTCGTCAGCATGCCCGTGAGGGCGCTCTCGGCGGCGGCGAGGACGGGGATCTTGCGGGCTTGGTCAGCGAGTGTCATGTGCTACTCCTTTGGGGCTGGATGGCGAAGGTGGAGGTCCGCCGCGCGGCCGGTCATGCCGCTTCGGCCGTGAGCTTGACGAGGTCCGCCCATTGCTCACGCTTCTGGGCGAGCGCCGAGGATGGGATGATCAGGACGGGGCGGTCGGCATGGTGCAGCACCGCATGCGAGACGCTGCCGAGCATCAGCGACTTCACGCCGCTACGGCCACGGGTCCCGAGAACGATGACGTCAGCGTCGATCTCGGCGGCCACGGCAAGGATCTCGGCCGCGATGTCGTCGTGGCGATTGACGATGCGCGGCTGCGCGACGAGTCCTGCGGCCGAGGCTCGCTGTGCGCCGACGGTGGCGGTGTCAAGCGCCGCCTTCTCGATCGTCGCATCGGTTCCATCATCACCGTAGGCGCCGATCATTCCGAAGCCCATGCCCAGCGAGCCGTTGCGGGACAACGTCTCCAGGATCGTCTCCCAGATCACCAGCACCGTCGCGTCGCTGCCTGGCATCAGTTGCCCGGCGCGGTCGATCGCCGCCTGCGCGTCCGCCGACCCGTCATAACAGATCAGGACCATCATGCCGCCGCCCCTTGCCCCCGGGGCGCCGGACGGCAGGCATCGCACGATCGACATGGCGGATCGGACACGTCTGTGACACGGTTCATGAACTCGCACTCCTCAGGCATGGGGTGTCGCGATCACCTGCGAAGGCGTCGCATGCGCCGGCCGAGTCGCTGAGGCCGAGACATCAGCCCGCCGAGGGTCGAGGCGAAGCTGACTCCAATGGTACTCCGCTACCTCGATGGCGCTCCGGCGTCCACGTCGATTCGCCGCCGGCGCTCGACGAGGCGTGTCCCGTTCGCCGGAGCGAATGCCGACTCGCGCGTGATGCATTCGATGGCGTAGTTTCCGTCGGCGTCGCGCTCGACGCCGTGGATGTCGTGTTCGAAGCCGGGGAAGCGCTTGTCGAAAGCCTCGAGTGCTGCGAGGTATTCAAGCAGCGGGCCGTCGGCCGCGCCGGCGCGTTCGCCAGGCATGAGGATCGGGATTCCGGGTGGATAGGGAACGACCATCACGGTGGCCGTTCGCCCTGCCATCGCAGCGAGCGCAAGGCGTTCGCTGCGGCCGCGAACGAGGCGCCGGTAGGCGTCGGCGGGCGTGAGCTGCGGCTCGGGCAGCGCTTCGAAGGCGCTATCGAGGAGCGCCGGAATGCAGCCGGCGCGTAGAGCGTCGTGCATCTCATCGCACAGGTCCGCGAGTCCGAGATCGCCGCAGCGCTCCGGGTGGGTGGCGGCGAGTTTTGGAAGCGCGACGCGCAGCGGCGTGTTCTCGTCGTAGGCGCGCTTGAAGCCGAGCAGGCCGTCGAGCAGGGTTCCCCACTTGCCCTTGGTCATCCCGATCGAGAACAGCACGAGCAGGGTGTAGTCGCCGGTCTTCTCGATCTCGATTCGTTGCTCGTCGAGAAACAGGGTCACGATCTGCGCGGGGATGCCTCGCTTGGCGAAGGTGCCAGTGACATCCACGCCCGGCATGGTGATCGTGACCTTGATGGGATCCAGCATGCAGAAGCCGCCGGTCATGGCGCCGAAACCGTGCCATGCCGCGTCGGGCTCCAGCGTCCAGCACCGTGGCTCGGCGGCGAGCAGGTCGTCCGGTGCATCCGCGAACGCGTACTGCGCGCCGGTGGCCGGATCGCTGACTTGTTGGGGCTGCCAGACTCCGAAAAACCATCCGTCGACGCCGTCGCGGTCCATGATCGCCTGCGCGACCGTGCTCACGCGCTTGCGGAAGTCGATCGCTTCGCTGATCGAATCTCCGGTCAACGTCGTCCCGCTCGGGCCGTCCATCATCGCGGCGGCGACGTCGAGCACCGCGATCATCGGATAGAACGGGGAGGTCGAGCCGTGCATCATGTAGGCCTCGTTGAACCGGGCACGCTCGACCGGGGCCCGCTCACTCGAGCGGATGTGGATCATCGAGGACTGCGAGAACGCGGCGAGCAGCTTGTGCGTGGACTGGGTCGCGAACAGCGTGGGCGACTCAGTACCCACCGTGACCTGCATCGCAGACCGGTCGCGATACAGGGGGTTGAACGCCGCGTACGCAAACCATGCCTCATCGAAGTGGATCCGTGGCACGCTCATGCCGAGCAGGCTGCTCACCTGTCCGGCGTGGTAACACAGGCCGTCATAGGTTGAGTTGGTGAGTACCGCGTAGACCGGCTCGCGGTCTGCAGCAAGGTTGGCGAGCGGGTGCGCTGCGATCGATTCCGCGATCGGCCCGGGTTCGAGCGCGCTCGCGGGGATCGGGCCGATGATGCCATAACCGTTCCGAACGGGACGCAGATACACCGGGATCGCGTCGGTGATCGCGAGCGCATAGTTCAGTGACTTATGGCAGTTGCGGTCGGCGAGCACGACATCGCCGGCGACGATCGCACTGTGCGCGACGATCTGGTTCGCGGTCGAGGTCCCGTTGAGAACGAAGAACGTCGTCTCCGCACCGAAGATCCGCGCTGCGTTGCGCTCGGCATCGTCGACGCGGCCTGAGTGGTCGAGCAGCGACCCCAGCTCGCCGACCGAGACCGACAGGTCGGTGCGGAACAGGTTCTCGCCGTAGAAGTCATAGAACGCCTTGCCGACCGCTGTCTTGCGAAACGCGGCGCCGCCCGCGTGCCCGGGGGTGTGCATCGAGTACTCGTAGGTGTTGGCAAAGTCCACGAGCGCCCCGAAGAACGGCGGCAGCAACGTCTCCACGTAGCGCCGCCAGGCAAAGTCGATGCGCCCCGCAATGAACGCCGGCGTGTCCTCGAGCACGAGCACAACCTCGTGCGCGGCGCTGAGCACCTCCAGCGACAGTTCGGCCGCGTCGCCGTGATCGAGCATCAGGAACACCGGCAGCCGGTCGCTGAGACGGCGCGCGGCGTCGAGCACCGCGCGCGCCTCGAGCTCACCGTCGGGCGCGGACACGTCCCAATCGAGCACCACCGCGCCGAACGAAGGGTCCGAGCCGACGAGGGCAAGACCGTCGGTGAGCGCCCCCGCCTCGACGACACGGTGGCCGAGATCGACCAGCTCCGCGACGATCCGGGCGAGCGTCTGGCCGGCGGCACGGCGGCGCTTGGGTCCTGGAACGAACAGGACGGGAAACTCGTGGCGCTCCAACATCGGGGTGCTCCTTGCGGTCTGAGAGAGAGAGAGAGAGGGGCCGGCTGCTCAGCCGGCAACGCCGGCAGGGGCATGCTCCGGCTTGGCGACGCCGGCGTCATCGAGATCGAGCAACACGTTGTCGGGGCGCTCGATCTTCCAGCCCGGCTTCTTGATCTTCTCGATGATGAAAGGCGGTGCCGAGCAGACAATGATGAGCGCG
>JBELAG010000244.1:0-9303 GCA_049509055.1 Solirubrobacteraceae bacterium | reverse complement strand
GGCGCCACCGGGGCCGATCAATACTGCGCGACACGAGGAATCGCTCAGGGCATACCCGTCGCGAGGCGGGGACGCAAAGCCAGGGGTCTCTCCGAGACGGCCCGGCCGCCGACCTCCAACACTCACTGGACAGCCGTGGAGGTCCCTGCGATGCCCCATCTCATCCGTCGTCCGCGGACGGCCCTGTTCGTCCTGACGACCGTCGGCCTGATCCTGCTGTGCATCGGGGTCGGCGGTCTGGCCGCGGCGCGCGCACAGGCCGCGACATCGCTGTGCCCGAATCCGCCGCTCACGCAACCGTTCACGGCGTGGGGCGATGACAACTACTACACGCTCGTGCGCGGGCAGGACGACACGGGCTTCACCGGAGCGGGGTGGCTGCTCAGCGGCGGAGCGAGCATCGAGCAGGCCCAGCTGTCGGACGGCGGCTGGGGTGGAGTCCTGGATCTGCCCAGCGGGTCGGAAGCGATCAGCCCCCCGGTGTGTGTCAATTCCACCTATCCCGATGCGCGGATGATGGTCAACGACGTCTCCGGCAGCGAGGGCGTCGAGGTGTTCGTCTCCGACAGGGACACCAGCGCGTGGGGGACGCCCTGGACCGCGCTCGCCGACGCGGGCAACGCGAACGGCGGTCAGGGCAGCTGGTCGCCCTCTGACCCGATCAACCTGCCGGCACCCGCCACCAGCGACTGGCAGCTCGCGCGCTTCGTCTTCGTCCCCGGCGGGGTGACCAGCGAGTTTCAGATCTACGACTTCTACCTCGACCCGTACAGCAAGGGCTGATCCGTTGTTCATCACGCCACGCCACGCCACCGACACGTTGACCGCGACCCCGGCGATCGACGACGCCCGCACGGGCGGCCCCGTCCAGCGCCTGCTCGAGGACTCGTGGGAGGCGCGCTCGACGCGCGCCGGCCGCCGCGAGCTGCTGGTCGAGGCGGCGGCCGCCACGTCGTTCATGGCGGTGGCCGTCCCGCTCGCGGTCTCGGGCATCCACGCGCGCCCCTTCCACGTGGGCCTGGCGCTGCTGCTCGTCGCCCTCTACGCCGTGGCCGCCCGCGCGATCAGGTTTCCGATCGGCGCCGGGCACGTCGTGCCGTCCTACGTCGTTCTCGTCCCGATGCTCCTGCTGCTGGCGCCGGCGACCGTCCCGCTGCTGGCGGCGGCCGGTCTCGTGGCCGGTTCGGTGGTGCGCACCGTGACCCGGCGCGGGAGCGCCGGTGTGGCTGGTCGATGCCTGCCTGGCGCCGCTCGGCGTGCTCGTCTCCCACGCGGTGCGCGACCGGCCCGCCGAGCTGCTGCTGTTGCTGCCGCTGACCGTGCTCGTCGTGCTCGTCGACCGGGACCGCAACTCGCGGATCGCCGAGGCGCAGCGCCGGCTCGGACTGGTGGCGCGGGAGCGAACCCGCCTGCAGGCCGCGGTCCGGCGACTGGGGGATGCGTTCGCCGCCGAGCTCGACCTGCGCGCGCTGTGCGCGGTCGTCCTGCACGGCTCGATCGACGCGCTCGGTGGCGACGCCGGACGCCTGGTCCTCAACGCCCCCGGCTCGGACGCGATCGGCGAGACCGCGGGCGCCGCGGAGCTGACACCGCTGTTGGACGAGGCGACGGCGGCGGTCCAGGCCGGGCGTGCGGCAGGCCAGTTCGAGCGCGATGGCGCCTGGGCGCTCGCGCTCCCGATGATGTTCAGCGACAACGGCGGGGAAGCGCTGGTGATCGCCCGCCGTGACCGGCCGTTTCGCGCCGACGAGCAGCTGCTGGTCGCAGGGCTCGTGGAGCGTGCGCAGGGCGCCGCCGCGGAGATCGTGGCCCACGAGCTCCTGCGCGAGCAGGCGCTCACCGATCCGCTCACCCAGCTCGGCAACCGGCGCAAGCTGGCCGACGATCTCCGCCGGCGTCTCGCCCGGGCGTCGGCCGACGATCCGATCGTCCTGCTGCTGTTCGACCTCGACGGCTTCAAGAGCTACAACGACACCTTCGGGCATCTGGCGGGTGACGCTCTGCTGGCGCGCCTCGGAGGCAAGCTCGCCGCCTCGGTGGCGCGTGACGGCGCCGCCTACCGACTCGGCGGGGACGAGTTCTGCGCGATCATCCCCGCCGGCACCGACGGGCTGCCGGGGCTCGTCGCCGCGGCGGCGGGCGCGCTGGAGGAGCGGGGCGAGACGTTCGTGATCCGCGCCTCGTGCGGCGCGGTGATCCTGCCGCACGAGGCCTCCAACCCCGACTACGCCCTGCAGCTCGCCGACAAGCGCATGTACTCGCGCAAGCTCGGGCGCTCGTCGGTCGCCCGCCAGCAGGCCTCCGCCGTCCTGCGTCACATCATGGCCGCCAAGCAGCCCGGGCTGCCCGACCATTCCAACGGCGTCGCCCAGCTCGCCGTCGCCGTCGGCCGGCAGCTCGGGATGTCCAGCGAGCAGCTCGACGAGCTCGCCCGCGCCGCCGAGCTGCACGACGTCGGCAAGGTGGCGGTGTGCGACGCCTACGAGGCGATCGTCACCGACCGGTGCTACCGCCGGGCGCGACCGAAGTCGGCGGCGCGCGCCGAGATCGTCCGCGAAGCGGGCCGCCAGTTCGATCCCACGGTCGTCGGCGCGTTCCTCGACGCGCTCGACACCACGCGGCGCAGTCATCTTTCCGCCGGCGCGGCGATCGAGGACGAGCGCGTCCAGCTCGCCGCCGAGATCGCCGGGCGGGTCCGCGAGATGCTCGAGCGTTCGCCCGGGGCGCGGCTCGACGTCGGCTGCATGGCGACCTGAGCGCGACGCCCCCCGGCTCGGCGATCGGCGGCGCGACTCTCAAGATCGGCGCCGAGCTGGCGAGCACTTGGCTATGCACAATCACGCCCTTTCCCTTGACCGTACCTACCGCCTGGTTACCCGCAGCGACTTCGACGGCCTCGTGTGTGCCGCGCTGCTCAAGGAGCTGGGCGTCCTCGACGAGATTCTGTTCGTCCACCCCAAGGACGTCCAGGACGGCAAGGTCGAGCTGACCGCCGGCGACGTCACGACCAATCTCCCCTACCGGCCCGAGGTGGCGCTCGCCTTCGATCACCATTCCTCCGAGGCCCAGCGGGTCACCGATCCGGCCGACAACCGCGTGATCGTCCCCGACGCGGCGTCCGCCGCCCGCGTCGTCTACGAGCACTTCGGCGGCGCCGCCCGCTTCCCGCGCGTCAGCGTGGAGATGATGGACGCTGTCGACCGTGCCGACGCGGCCCGCCTGTCGATGCCGGACATCCTCGATCCCCAGGGCTGGATCCTGCTCAGCTTCCTGATGGATCCCCGGACCGGCCTGGGCCGCTTCCGCGAGTTCCGCATCTCCAACTACCAGCTGATGCTGCAGCTGATCGACAGCTGCCTGGAGATGCCGATCGGCGAGATCCTCGCCTCGCCGGACGTCGCCGAGCGCGTCGAGCTCTACCGCCGCCATGCCGGCGCCGCCGCCGAGCAGATCCGCCGGTGCTCGGTGGTCCACGGCCGGGTGGTCGTCCTCGACCTGCGCGGCGAGGAGATCATCCATCCCGCCAATCGCTTCCTGCTCTACGCCGTGCACCCCGCGTGCACCGTGTCGATCCACGTCCTGTGGGGCCTGCGCCGGCAGAACACGGTGTTCGCCGTCGGGCGATCGATCCTCGATCGATCCTCGCACCTGGACATCGGCGCGCTGATGCTCGCCCACGGCGGCGGCGGGCACGAGGCCGCCGGCACCTGCCAGATCCCCAACGACCGGGCCGGGACGGTGCTGACCGAGCTGATCTCCACGATCGACTCCGGCGAGCGCGAGCTCGTCGGCGGGTAAGCCGGTGCGTGGGCCGGCTACCCCCGGCCCCCCGACAGCTGCAGGGCGCCCGTGACCCCGAGCCCGGACGCGTAGGTGAGCGAACCGGCGGCGACGCACCGCCCGACGGCGGGACAGGACACGCCGGAGAGCGTGTCGGCGGTCGCGCTGCGGCGGTCCGGCGTGCGCTGGATCGTCCAGGCGCGGCCGTCCCAGTACTCGGCCAGCGGCGCCTGCGCACCGCGCGCATTCTCGAAGAAGCCGACGGCGGCGCACGACGCCGGCGATGCGCAGGACACGCCGAGCAGCTCGACGTTGCGCGCGCCGTCGGGGTAGAGCGTGCGCTGCAGCGACCAGTGGGTCCCGTCCCACCGCTCGGCGAGCATGATCTCGATGCCGGTGACGTTGGCGAACCAGCCGGACGCGATGCACGAGACGTGCGACGGGCACGAGACGCCGGTCAACTGCACCGCCGCCGCGCCCTCCGGCTCGGCCGGGGGGGCGAGCGACCAGCGCGTGCCGTCCCAGCGCTCGGCCAGCGCCACCGCCGCCCCGCGCTGATCGGTGCGCTGCCCGACGGCGACGCAGTCCGCCGGCGAGGGACACGACACGCCGGAGAGAAACGCCGCCGGAGATCCCGTCAGCGGTGGCGTCGGCTGGACCGTCCAGCGCGCGCCGTTGAAACGCTCCACCACCGCCGACCCCGATGTCCCGGCGGCGTTGCCCGCGTAGCCCACCGCGGTGCACGCCGTGACCTCGGGACAGGACACGGCGCCCAGATACGTGACCGCGCGGTTGCCCAGGCCGGCGAGCGGCACCGGCTGAAGCGTCCATCCGCCCGGGCGCCAGCGTTCGGCGAGCGGCACGGTGGCGCCCGAATCGGTGGTGACGCTTCCGACGGCGATGCAGGCGCGCCGCGACGGGCACGACACCGCGAACAGGAACGCTGCGCTCGCCCCGCGCGGAGCGGGTGCCGGCTGCAGCGTCCAGCCCGATCCGTCCCATCGCTCCGCCAGCGGCGCCCCCGCCCCGGCGGCGTTCGTGAAGCGCCCGACGGCGGTGCAGGCCGCCGGTGCGGCGCACGACGCGGCCGAGAGCACGCTGAGCTGCGCGCCGGCCGGGTTCGGCGTGGACCGCGTCGCCCACGCCGCCCGGTGGTCCGCGGCCCCCGCCGGCCCCACCGCCAGGGTGAGGCAGCCGACCAACGCGCTGCCGAGGGTCGCGGCGCGCGCACCGGCGCGGATCAGTGAGCGCAACGTGCCGTCCAGTCTCGCACGCCGGCGTTCGCCACTGCGCGGGTTATCGGCGCCTACGTCGTTTCGGGGATCGACTCGGGCCGTGAGCTGCCGACGAAAGACGGTATGTGCACGTGCGACCGTCTGCCGAGCAGTTCCGCGCCGCCCGGTGCCAGGCGATGATCGGCGACGTCGCCGATCGCCGAGTCATCGCCGGCGCCGCCGAGGCCGAGCGAGCGCAGCGACGGCTGGCCGCGCTCAGCGACGCCGCCGGCGTCGCAATCCTCGGATGCGGCGCCGACGGGCGCGCGACGTTCCGCAACGAGCGCTGGCGCGAGCTGATCGGCGGGAGCGCGACGGACGCCGCCTGGCAGGGGCGGGTGCACCCCGACGATCGCGAAGCCGTCCAGACGGCGTGGCTTGAAATGCTGGGGGGCGATCGCCTGGCCTGCGAGTTCCGCATCGTCGGCGACGACGAGTCGGTGCGGTGCGTGGCCGCGGCCGGCGGCCCGACCCCCGAGTCCGACGGCGGCGGCCCCGCGTACCTCGTCACGGTCACCGATCTCACCGAGTTGCGCGACGCGCAGCGGCGACTGTCCGACGCCGAGGACACGATGCGCGAAAGCCGCAAGGCCGACGATGAGCGCCTGGTGATGCACGCGCGCGAGCAGGAGGCGCTCACCTCGGTCGCCACGCTCGTGGCCAGCGAAGCTCATCCGCGGGCGGTGTTCGCCGCCGCCGCCGAGCGCGTCGCCGGAATGCTGCACGCCGACTACGGCATCGTCGGGCGGGTGGAGCCGAGCGGCGCCGCCCGCATCGTGGGGACCTGGTCGACCGGCGACCTGGCCCCGGTGCGCCTCGGCCTCACGCTGGAACCCGATGCTCAGACGGCGATCGCGACCGCGCTGCGCACCGGTCAGACCGCCGCGGTGGGCGGCGAGTCGGGGCCGCCCGTGACCTACCACACGGTCGGCGCCTCCTGCGGGCTCGCCGAGCCGATCGAGGTTAACGGCCGGCTCTGGGGCGCGGTCAGCGTCGGCTGGCGCCAGGAGCCCTCCGCCGATCCGCACGCGGCGGCGCGGCTGGCGCGGTTCGCGCATCTGGTCAGCCTCGCGGTGACCGGCGCCGAGGCCCGCGAGCAGCTCGGGCGGCTGGCCTCGACCGACCACGTCACTGGCCTCTACAACCGCCGGACGTTCTCCGATCGCCTCGACGCCGAGGTCACCCGCGCTCGCCGCCACGGGCGCCCGCTGAGCCTGGCGGTGTTCGATATCGACCATTTCAAGCTCGTCAACGACACGCATGGGCACCAGATGGGCGACCGCGTGCTCGCCGAGTTCGCGGGCTGCCTGATGGACGAGCGCCGCGACGGGGACATCGTCGCTCGCGTCGGGGGCGAGGAGTTCGCCTGGATCCTGCCCGACACCGACGGCCCCGGGGCCGAGGCCGCCGCCGAGCGCGCCCGCGTGGCGGTCGCCGAGCATCGCTTCCCCGGGGTGGGGCAGCTCACCGCCTCGGTCGGCATCTGCTGCCTGCAGGACGCCGGTGACGCTCGCGAGCTGTTCCGTCACGCCGACCTCGGGCTGTACTGGTCGAAGTCCAACGGCCGCAACCGCTCGTTTCGCTACAGCGCGGAGACCCTGTCGCTGCTCGCCGCCGACGATCATGCCGGCCGCCTCGAGGACGCCAAGGCACTGGCCGCGATCCGGGCGCTGGCCGCCGCCGTCGACGCCAAGGACCCCTCCACCCAGCGACACTCCGAGCGTGTCGCCGAGCTGGCCGCCACGCTGGCGGGCGACGCCGGCTGGGACCCGGCTCGGATCGGACTGCTGCGCGACGCGGCGCTCGTGCACGACGTCGGCAAGATCGGGGTTCCCGACCAGATCCTGCTCAAGCCGGGCCGGCTCGCCCCCGACGAATATGAGAAGGTCAAGACCCATGCCGTGCTCGGCGCGCAGATGCTCGTCGACCTGCTCAGCCCCGAGCAGATCGACTGGATCCGCCATCACCACGAGCGCTATGACGGGATGGGCTACCCCGACCGCATCGCCGGTCGAGACATCGCCGAGGGCGCCAGGATCCTGGCGCTGGCCGATGCGTGGGACGCGATGATCGTCGCGCGGCCCTATGGCACCCCGCGGACGGTCGAGCAGGCGCTTGACGAGTGCCGGCGCGGCGCCGGGACGCATTTCTGTCCGCACGCCGTCGCTTCCCTGTTGCGCCTCGCGCATTCCTCGCCCGGCGTGCTGGCACCCGGGCGCGCCGCCGCCTGATCGTCGCCCGCCCGCCGGTCAGCGCGCCGCCCGCGATGCGGCGGCGCGCAACGCCTGCCGCTCAGCGGCGCAGCCGCTCGGGATCCCAGCCCAGCGACACCGCGCCGAACCGGAGGCCCTTGACGTACAGGGGCACCGACATCGTCGTCAGCACGGCGCCCGTATCGCGGGCGTAGGTCTGCAGCAGGAATGGCCGTCCGGGCCGATGGGGCTCCTCGAGGTGGGCGCCGGTCGCGCGGATCTCCTCCATCGTGAGGATCCGCTCGGGCAGGACCACCCCCAGCTCCATCCGTGAGCCCCGGGTCAGCGCGCTGGAGTCAAGGAAGAAGCGCTTGGTGCGGTTGCCGATCAGATCGCGGCCGACGTCGCCGGTGATGTCCTTGCTGAACACGCTGTTGTGCGCCGGCGCGTAGACGTTGAGATCGAATGGCAACGCGAACGTCAATCCCGGCTCGGCCACCAGCACCGCGTCCATCCGCTCCATCATCCGGCGATCGACGAGCGCGTCGTAGGGGGTGTGGTACTTCGGCGGATCAAAGCCACCGGCCGGCGCGCGGGTGACGTCGAACAGGCGCGCGAAGCGCTGGATCGAGGGCCCGGTGGCCGCCTCGTAGCGCAGGCCGAGCACCTGAGCGGCGCTCACCCGCCCGCTGTCGATCGCCTCCTCGAGGATCTCCCGCAGGTCGTCGGCCAGGCCCTGACAGCGGTGGTGCAGGCGTGATACGAGCCCGCCGGTGTCAAACTGCGCGATCGTGCGCGACGCCGCCTCGGTGCCCGCCGCGAGGGCGAGCTGATTGCTGGACACGCCCTGGGCCTGACGCTCGATCTCGCCGCCGGCGGCGGTCAGTTCGCGAAGGTTCTCGTCGACCGCGGCCACCACCTCCAGCTGGCTGTCGGCGAGCTGCGCGATCCGCGTCGCGGCGACGGTCGAGGAGCTGACCAGCGTGCCGATTCGCTCCAGCGCCGCTCGCCCGTCACCGGCGTCGGCGGCGCTCTCGGTGAGGCGCGCGCGGGTCGACGAGGTGGCCTGCTGGATGATCTTCATCTCGCTGCCGGCCCGCGCGATCGTGTCCTTGATCTGCGCCGTCTGCGCGCCCGTCTCGGCGGCCAGGCGCCCGACCTCCGCGGCCACGACCCCGAAGCCCCGCCCATGCTCGCCGGCCCGCGCCGCCTCGATCGCCGCGTTGAGCGCCAGCAGCCGGGTCTGCCCGGCGATCTTGTCGATGATCGACGAGAACTCGCTGATGCTCTTGAGCTCGTTGCGAGCCAGGTTGCCGACCAGCTCGTCGACGCGGGTCGCGTCCTCGCTGATCTCGCCGATCGAGTCGATCGCGCGCACCACGACCCCGAGGCCGCGAGCGCTCTCATCGGCGAGCTCGTCGGTCAGCCGCGCGCTCTCGCTCGCCACCTGCGCCGCGTCGCGGGAGCTGTCGCGCAGCGAGCCCGCGCACGTGCTCACCTGCTCCAGCTCCTCGCGCAACCGCTGCGCCGCCGCGCTGATCAGCGCCACCGCCACCGAGCTGCGGGCGGCGTCGCAGGAGAAGCTCGAGGTGATCTGGCTCAGCTCGTCGAGCGCCCGCGCGACGTCGCCGCCCAGCTCACCGTGGCGCGCGGCATGGTCGGCCAGCTGCCACACGCCGGCCTCGTCGCGGATCGGCGCGCGTCGCTCCGGCTCGGTTGGCCGGGGGTCCGGTGAAACGGCGAGATCGGTCATCAAGGAGCTCCGCGGCGAGGGACGGCAGGCTCCCAGTTAGATCGGCCGCCGCGGCCAACCCCTTGAGCCCGGCTCTGCTCGCGGGTCGCGCTGCGGAGGCCGGCGCGGGGTGGGGAGCCGTGTTCATCAGGGACATGAATTGGGTTCCCCTGCCCCCGGCGGTCCGGGCGCGTCTGTGGATACCTGTGGAAGGTTAGGATCGACACACCGTGGACCGAGAAGCCGCAACCGACGTCGAGATGTTCACGCGGCTGCTGCGACCGGCGGGCCGGGACGTGGTCGACGTCGGCTGCGGCGGCGGCGC
>JBELAG010000243.1:0-9344 GCA_049509055.1 Solirubrobacteraceae bacterium | reverse complement strand
AACTTGTGAAGCGCTCAGTATGACCGCCACGACGGCCGGAACGACGAGCGCGCAAGCGTGCGTGCAGCCGAGCCCCCGCCGGATTCCGGCGGGTCGTGCCCGCAGGGACCTCCGCCGCGACGTGGAAACAGCGATGCATGCGCGCCACGCGGCAGCCGGCGGTTCCGACGACGAGCGCCGCCACGCTGCCGGCGGAGCACGAGTCGCCCTCGGCGGGCGCGCCGACGCGTCACCAGACGCCGTCCGCCGGCCCGCGCTCGCGCCGTGAGCCGCCGCCGGCCCCGCTGGTGCTCGGCCGCTACCGGCTGCTGGCACGGCTCGGGACCGGTGCCTTCGGCACGGTCTGGAGGGGCCACGACGAGCGCCTGGACCGCGACGTGGCGGTCAAGATCCTCCCGCGCGAGCGGATCGTCGGCGGGCGGTTCGAGCGCGAGGCCCGCGCCGCCGCACGGCTCGCGCACCCCGGGATCGTCACGCTGCACGAGGCTGCGGTCGACGACGACGGCGCCTACCTCGTCTCCGAGCTCGTGCTCGGGTCGACGATGGACGCGCTGTTGGACGCCGGCCGGCTGTCGGATCACGACATCGTCGAGATCGGGATCGTCCTCTGCGACGCGCTCGCCCACGCCCATGCCCACGGCGTCGTGCACCGCGACGTCAAGCCATCCAACATCCTCGTCCCCGAGGCGCCGCCGAGCGACGCGCAGCTGGCGCGGCTCACCGATTTCGGCGTGGCGCGCGTGGCCGGCGGCGACGCGCTCACCCTCACCGGCGACGTGCTCGGGACCCTGGCCTACATGGCGCCCGAGCAGGCCGAGGGGCTCGAGGTCGGGCCGGAGGCCGACCTCTACGCCCTCGCCCTCGTCATCTACGAGGCGCTCACCGGCATCAACCCGGTGGCGACCACCGCGGCCGCGCCGCGCGGGCGACGGCTCGGCATGCACCTGCCGCCGCTGCGCCGCCGCCGTCGCGACCTGCCCCGGGAGCTGGCGACCGGCGTCGATCAGGCGCTGCGCCCCCGTCCGCGGGAGCGGGGGACGATCGGCGAGCTGCGCCATTGCCTCGTGCTCGCTCGTGATCTCGTCGGCGACGACGCCGTCCCCGCGTGGACCAACAGCGGCGACGAGCCCGCCCCCGCGTGGACGGGGGGCGACGCCGGGCCCGCCGCCGACGCCGTGGCGCGGCCGCCCGGCCGCCCGGCCGCGCGCGAGGCGTGGCCCGACCGCGGACTCGGCGCGGCCGCCGCCGCCGGCCTCGCCGCCTGGCTGGCCGCCACCGTGCTGCACCCGTCGCCGCTGCCGCCGGCGCCCGCGGCGTTGCTGGCCGCCGCCGTCGTGCTCGCGCTGCCGCGCCTGGGGTGGGCGGCGCTGATCCTCGCGCTCGCCGGCGCCGCGGCCGCGCAGAGCCTGCCGGGGGTGGCGCTCGTGCTGGTGATCGGCGGCGCGCTGCCGGTCGAGCTGCTGCCGGCCGGGCCGACGGCGTGGCCGCTGGCGGCGGCGGCCCCTGCGCTCGGGCTGATCGGGCTGGCCGGCGCGTGGCCGGCGTGCGCCGGGCGAGCGGCCACCGCGTGGCGCCGGGCGGTGCTCGGCGCGCTCGGTTGGTTCTGGCTGCTGCTCGCCTCCGCGCTCAGCGACCGCGTGCTGTACCTGCCCCGGCTCCCCGGCATGGCCGGCGCGGCGGCTGTCCCCGACGCCGGCGCAACCGCGTGGGCGTCGCTGCCGGCGACCGTCACCCACGTGCTCGGCCCGATCGTGACCAGCGGCGCGCTGGCCCCGGCGGCGGTCTGGGCGGCGGCCGCGGTGGTGGCGCCCTGGCTGGTGGGCGGCCGCGCGCCGGCGCTCGACATCGTCCGCGTCGTGGTCTGGGCGGCGCTCGTGGTCGCCGCCACGACGACCGCGGTCGCCGCCGTGCACGGGTCCGATCAAATCGGCGCGGCGCCGACGGCGGTGGTCGGGGCGCTGGCCTGCGGCGCGGTGGCGCTGGCGCCGCCGGCGGTGGCGGCGTGGCGGCGGGCGTTGCATTCACCTCGCTCGGCGGCCAGAGTTCCGTAGCATGGATCCGCCCAGTGGGGCGTCCAATGAGTGTGCTCAGAAGCCTGGAGAGCAAGATCGCCGGCCTTGTCGAGGGCACGTTCAGTCGTGCCTTCCGCTCCGAGGTGCGCCCGGTCGAGATCGCCCGCAAGCTCGCGCGCGAGATGGAGGAGCACAAGTCGTTCACCGTGTCGCGCACGTATGTGCCCAACGAATACCGGGTGTTCCTGTCCCCGCGGGACCGGGAGCGCTTCGCCGAGTACGAGGACGCGCTGGCCAGCGAGCTGACCGGCTACCTGCTCGAGCACGCCCGGCGCGAGCGGCTGGTGCTGATGTCGCGACCGGTGGTGGAGTTCGAGACCGACGATCGCCTCGGGCTGGGGGAGTTCGGGATCCAGACGCGGGTGGTCAGCCCCGATCACGCCGAGCGTCACGACTCCGGCCGCCACGCCGACGACGACCTCCGGGCCGACGACGACGGCCAGGCCTACGACGTACCCGTCTACGACGACCAACCCGACGACCTCCCGCCGCCGGTCGCCCCCCCGCCGGCGGGGCGCACGATGATCTACAGCACCGCCGGCCGCATGGCCGAGCCGCTGGAGGAGCGTGCGCGCGCCCGGTCCCACACGGCGCTGCTGCTGATGGGCGGTCGCCGGCTGGTGGTCGGGCCCGCCGGGGTGACGCTGGGGCGCAGCCGGCAGTGCGACGTGATGGTCGACGATCCGAACGTGTCGCGCACGCACGCCGAGGTCCGCCCGCGCGGGGGCTCGTGGGTGCTGTCGGACCTGGGATCGACCAACGGGTCGCGCCTCAACGGCCACCGCCTCGACGGCCCCGAGGTCCTCAAGGCCGGCGACGAGATCGAACTCGGCACGACCGTGCTCACGTTCGTGCTGGAGTAGGGGGCCGCTGCGCCGTGCTCCAGCCCGTCTCGGTGGGTCTCAAGTTCGGCTTTCTGGCCGTCCTGTACCTGTTCCTCATGTGGGTGGCGTGGAGCGCGGTGCGCGACCTGCGTCGCGGTCGCAGCGGGGTCGTCGAGGCCGATCGCGTGCCGCCACCGGACCAGACCGGGATGTACGAGGCCGCGGCAGGCCTCGGTGAGCTCGGCGACTTCGAGCCCCGGCTGCTCGTCGAGCACGCCGCCGGCCACGAGAGCGGCGTGGCCTACGATCTGATGGAGGGCGCCATCCTCGGGCGCGGGGACGTCGAGATCCGCCTGGAGGACCCCTTCGCGTCCTCGCACCACGCCAGGATCTCGCGCGAGGGCCATGTCGTGGTGATCGAGGACATGGGCTCCACCAACGGGACCTATCTCAACGACGAGCCCCTGTCGGGCCCGCAGCCGCTATACGACGGTGACCGGATCCGGATCGGCGACAGCGAATTCTCCTATCTGCAATGACCTCCCTGCGATCGACCCCGACCTTGGCCGCCTGACGATGCTCCGCGCCGCCGACACGATCTGGAAGACCGACACCGGGCGCCAGCGCCGCGACAACGAGGACAACGCCTACGTCCGCTCGCCGCTGTTCGTCGTCGCCGACGGGATGGGCGGCGCCCAGGCCGGCGAGGTGGCCTCGGCGCTGGCGGTCGAGGAGTTCCGCCACGGCCTGCCCGACGACGGCACCCCCGAGCAGCGCCTCGCGAGCCGGATCCAGGACGCCAACCGCCGCATCTACGAGCTTTCGCGGGCCGAGCACGAACACGCCGGGATGGGCACGACGCTGACCGCGGTGTACGTCGACGATGCGGACCTGGCGGTCGCCCACGTCGGCGACAGCCGCGCGTACATCTTCCGCGACGGGAAGCTCACCAGGCTGACCCAGGACCACTCGCTCGTCGAGGAGCTGGTCCGGCAGGGCAAGCTCACCGAGGCCCAGGCCGCCGAGCACCCGCAGCGCTCGATCATCACCCGCGCGCTGGGGATCGAGCTCGACGTCGAGGTCGACACCTGGACGTATCCGGTGCGGGCGGCCGACGTCGTGCTGCTGTGCAGCGACGGCCTGACCTCGATGATCGACGAGGCGGCGATCGCCGCGGTGCTCGGCGCCGAGAGCGATCTCGATCGCGCCGCCGAGCGGCTGATCGCCGAAGCCAACGCAGCGGGCGGGCGCGACAACATCACCGTCGTCCTGTTTCGCCTCGAGGAGACCGGCCCCGGTCACCCCCGCGACGCCGGCGACGCGCCGACGATCGTCGGGATGCCGCACCGCGCGGGCGAGCCGGAGGGGCGCGGCGGCGAGGGCGTCCACGCCCCCGAGCGCGGCGACGCGCTGGACTCCGGTCCGCACGCCTCGGGCGGGGCGATCCTCACCGCGCCGCCGCCGTCCCTGCGCCAGCGCGCCACCCGGCCCCGCCTGGCCCGCACCCAGGGCCGGCCCGAGCACCGCCCGGCTCCCCGGCGGCGGCGCAGCGAGTGGCTGATCAAGCCGGTCGCGGCGCTGATCGCGGTGCTGGTCGTGCTGTTCGTGTTCGGCGGGGCCGGGTACCTGGCGACTCGTCAGGTGTTCTTCATCGGCACCAACGCCAACGGCATCGTGACGATCTACGACGGCCTGCCCTACAGCCTCCCGTTCGGCATCCCGATGTACGAGCAGTGGTACGTGTCGGGCGAGCCGATCAGCGCGGTTCCCGCCGATCGCCGCAAGCAGCTGCTCAATCACGATCTGCGCTCCCAGAACAGCGCGGTCGCGCTCGTGCACGCCGCCGAGCTCGGACAGCTCAGCCCATGAGCGCGCGTAACCGGGAGCTGTTCGGACTGATCCCGTCCTCGCTGCTGGTCGTGGCCGGCTTCGCGGGGGTGTTCATCCAACGCCAGAACGTCCTCTCCAACGTCTCGCTGACCTACGGCGCGATCTTCCTGGCGCTGTGCCTGGCGGGTCACATCTTCATCCGCGTGACGCTGCCCCACGCCGACCCGTACCTGTTCCCGCTGGTCGCGCTGCTGGCCAGCTTCGGGATCGTGATGGTCTACCGGATCGACTCGACGCTGGCCCGCCAGCAGGCTCAATGGTTCGTGCTGGGGCTGATCCTGTTCGCGGTCACGATCGTCGCCTTTCGCGACTACCGCAAGCTCGAGCGCTACCGCTACGTGATCGTCTCGGCGTCGCTGCTGTTGCTGCTGCTGCCGCGGCTGCCGGGGGTGGGCTACCAGGCCAACGGCGCCTATCTCGGGGTGCGGCTGCCGGGCGGCGTCGTCTTCCAGCCGACCGAGTTCGCCAAGATCGGCCTCGTCGTGTTCCTCGCCAGCTACCTGCGCGACACCCGCCAGGTGCTCGTGATGGGCGCCCGGCGGATCCTCGGCGTGACGATCCCGCCGCTCAAGCACTTCGGCCCGGTGGTGGTCATCTGGGGCGTGGCGATGGTCATCCTGCTGCTCCTGCACGACATCGGCTCGTCGCTGATGTTCTACGGCGCGCTGCTGTCGATGCTCTACGTGGCCACCGGGCGGCTGTCGTTCGTCGTCGTCGGGGTCCTGGCCTTCGGGCTCGGCGCCTGGTATCTGTCGACCCACATCGCCCACATCGACGGGCGCGTGGAGTCGTGGCTGCATCCGTTCGAGCCGGCGCTCTACAAGGCGCCGCTGGGCAGCTTCCAGCTCGCCAACGGGATCTTCGCGCAGGCGGCCGGAGGGCTGTTCGGGCAGGGCTTCGGCCAGTCGATCCTGTCGCTGATCCCGTTCCCCCAGACCGACATGATCTACGCGGTCATCACCAACGAGCTGGGCCTGTTCGGCGCGACGGCGATCCTCGTCGCCTACCTCCTGTTCGTCTACCGCGGCATGAAGGCCGCGATGCTCTCCCGTGACTCGTTCTCGACGCTGATGGCCGCCGGCCTGTCGGCGGTGTTCGCGCTGCAGGTGTTCGTGATCGTCGGCGGTGTCACCCGGGTGATCCCGCTGACCGGGGTGACGCTTCCGTTCATCTCCTACGGGGGCTCCTCGATCGTCGCCAACTTCGTCCTGCTCGCGCTGTTGCTGCTGATCTCCGATCGTGCCCGGCGACCGGCGTGAACTCCCAGATCGTCAAGCTGTTCGGGCTGATCGTGGTCCTGTTCGCGCTGCTGGTCATCTGGACGACGCGCTGGACGGTGATCGACGCCTCCGCGCTGGACGCCAACCCGCTCAACAGTCGCACGCTGATCGCCCAGCTGAAGATCAAGCGCGGGCGGATCCTCGCCGACAACGGCACGGTCCTGGCCCGCTCGGTGGCGGAGAAGGGCGGCCTGTGGGGTCGCACCTACCCGACCGGCTCGCTGTTCGCCCAGACCGTCGGCTACTCGACCGGCGAGGCCGGCAACGACGCCGGCCTCGAGGTCTCCCGCGCCCGCGAGCTGCGTGGCATCCAGACGGGCCTGAGCTCGGTGTTCGGCCCGTTCGGCGGCACCCAGCAGGTCGGCGACGATGTCGAGACGACGCTCGACCCCGTCGCCCAGAAGGTCGCGCAGCAGGAGCTCGCCGGCCGGCCGGGCTCGGTCGTCGCGCTCAACCCGCAGACCGGCGCGATCTATGTCATGTACTCCAACCCGAGCTACGACGACGACCGGCCACCGAGCGCGTGCGTCGCGCCGAGCTGCAGCCTGGTCAACCGCGCGATCAACGCCCGCTACCCGCCGGGCTCGACGTTCAAGATCGTGACCGCCGCCGCGGCGCTCGACACCGGGACGTACACCCCGAATTCGACCGTCAACGGGAAATCGCCGATCCTCGTGTCCGGCACGCCGCTGTCCAACGACAACAACGAGCCGTTCGGGCCGATCACGTTGACCACCGCGCTGACCTATTCGGTCAACACCGTCTGGGCGCAGGTCGCCGAGCGGGTCGGCCGCGCGACGATGACACGGTACATGGAGCGCTTCGGCTTCTACTCGGTCCCGCCGATCGACCTGCCCGCCGACGAGGCGTCGGTGAGCCGGGTGTTCGACTTCCGCGGCAACCCCTTCTCGCCCGGCAGCCCCGACGAGGACATCGGCCGGATCGGGATCGGCCAGGGCGGCCTCGGGGTGACGCCGCTGCAGATGGCGATGGTCGCCTCGGCGGTCGCCGACCATGGCACGCTGATGACCCCGCACCTGACCGACAAGGTCGTCAACCAGGACGGCGTCACCGTCGAGAGGATCTCGCCGACGGTCTACCGCGACGTGATGAAGCCCGCGGTCGCGTCGGAGATCGCGCAGATGATGAAGACCGTGGTCGACGAGGGAACGGGAACGCCGGCGCAGCTGGGCAACAACATCCCGTTCGCCGGCAAGACCGGAACGGCGTCGGTCGGCCTCGCCGGGCTCGATCAGACCCAGCCGTGGTTCATCGGGTTCGCTCCGATCGCCGGCCCGAAGGTGGCGATCGCCGTGACCGTGGAGCGGACCACCGGCGGCTACGGCGGGACCGTGGCCGCGCCGATCGCCAAGGCCGTCGTGCAGACGCTGCTGTCGGAGGGGAAGTAGTGGTGTCGAGCGGGGCGCCGGAGGGGAGGGGCTGAACGGCATGCCCGAGCCGGTCAAGGACACGCTGATCGACGGGCGCTACCGCGTGCTGTCGAGGCTCGGGGCCGGGGGCATGGCCGACGTCTTCCTGGCCGAGGACCAGCAGCTCGGCCGCAAGGTGGCGCTCAAGCTGCTGCACCGCCGGTTTGCCGAGGACCCCGGATTCGTCGAGCGCTTCCGCCGCGAGGCGCAGGCCGCCGCCGGGCTGCAGCACCCCAACGTCGTCAGCGTCTATGACCGTGGCACCTACGACGGCACCTACTACATCGCGATGGAGTACCTGCCCGGCCGGTCGCTCAAGCAGCTGATCCGCGACGAGGCGCCGCTCGATCCGCTGCGAGCGATCGACATCACGATCCAGATCCTGAAGGCGGCCCGGTTCGCCCACCGGCGCGGGGTGATCCACCGCGACCTCAAGCCCCACAACGTGATCGTCGACGAGACCGACCACGCGAAGGTCACCGACTTCGGGATCGCGCGCGCCGGCGCGTCGGACATGACCGAGACGGGCTCGATCATGGGCACCGCCCAGTACCTGTCGCCCGAACAGGCTCAGGGTCACGCGGTCAGCGAGGGCTCGGATCTGTACTCGGTCGGCGTCGTGCTCTACGAGATGCTGACCGGCCGCGTTCCGTTCGACGCCGAGTCGGCGGTGACGATCGCGCTCAAGCACGTGTCCGAGGCGCCCGTGGCCCCGAGCCGGATCAACCCCGCGATTGCGCCCGAGCTCGACCAGACGGTGATGTGGGTGCTCAACAAGAACGCCGCCGACCGGCCGGCCGACGCCGACCAGCTGATCGCCGTGCTCGAGCACTGCCGGACGGCGATCGAGACCGGAGCGGCCGGCCAGCACACCGCCAGCATGGCGGCGGTGGCCGCAGCCGGCGCCGTCGCCGGTCCCGCCGCCGCGCTCGCTCCGCCGCCGGTGCACGCCCAGCCGACGACCAACGGCTCGGGTCAGATGCCGGCGGTGAGCGCCGCGCAGGAGCCTCCCCGCCGGGGGTGGGTTCCGTGGGCGCTCGCCGCGGCCGTGCTGCTGCTCGTCGCCGGCGCGGCGACCGCGGCGTACTTCATCAGCCGCCCCAAGCAGTACGTGGTCCCGAAGGTGACCGGCGAGCCGCTCAACGTCGCTCGCACGCTGATCCAGGACTCCCACTTCCAGGTCGCGGTCATCAGCGTCCCCGATCCGAAGCCCTCGGGGACGGTGATCGGCGAGGAGCCGGGCGCCGGGACGCGGGCGGACAAGGGCTCGACGGTCACCCTGACGGCGTCCAACGGGCCCGGCAACGTGTCGATCCCGTCGGTGCAGGGACTGTCCCGGTCCCAGGCGAGCCGGTATCTGACCCGAGCCGGCCTGAAGGTGACCAACGTCGTCGTGGAGAGCTCGTCGCAGTTCAAGGCGGGTGAGGCCACCGGGACCAATCCGGGCGCAGCCCGCACGGTCGCTGCGGGGACGGCGGTGACCCTGCTGGTCTCCTCCGGGGCCGCTCCCAAGGCGGTTCCCGCGGTCGCCGGCGAGACGCAGGCGGCCGCGACGACCGCGCTCACCCAGGCGGGATTCAACGTCAGTCCGCAGACCGTGACCTCCAGCACGGTCACCGCCGGCAACGTGATCAGCCAGGACCCGGCCGCCAACTCCAGCCACGTGCCGGGGACGACGGTCACGATCGTCGTCGCCCAGCCGCCGCCCACCGTCTCGGTGCCGCCGGTCACCGGCGACCCGCTGGCCAGCGCGGTCGGCGCGCTGACCACGGCGGGCTTCGCGATCCACCGCAGCACCAAAGTCGTCCGCCAGCCGAGCGAGGATGGCACCGTGATCTCCCAGAACCC
>JBELAG010000242.1:0-9452 GCA_049509055.1 Solirubrobacteraceae bacterium | reverse complement strand
CCATCAGGATGATCGAGTAGCCGTTGGAGATGTGGCGGCTCTCGTCGGACTGGACCGAGTGGAACACCGTCGGCAGGAGGTAGTCGCCGTTGGCGGCCGCCTCGGCCGGCATCGCCACGAACAGCACGTTGGTGAACGCCGTCTCGGCGACGATCGTCAGGTAGATGTTCGCCGCCGTGATCGCGTCACCGGTGATGAATCCCTCGCCGAACTGGCGGCCGATCGTGCCGGCGTAACAGTTCTGGAACGCCTTGGTGGTGATGTCGAACCCGGCCGGGTCGATGTAGTGGTTCATGTACAGCCGCTTGAGGTTCATCTGGATCGTCGAGTGGCGGACCTCGTCGATCATCTGGATGGCCAGGCCGTTGTGGACCTCGGGGTTGGGGACCGTCCCGATCGTCAGCGGCATGGCGCGCGCGGCCGAGATCTCCGGGAACGGGATGATCGAGAGGAACAACTTCTGCCATTCCATCCAGCGCTCCTGGACCTGGCGGAACATGTTCCCGCGGATCGCCCCGTCCATCGCTCCGAAGACGCGGTTGTCCTTCTCCTCCTCCATCGGGAAGTAGGACCGAAGGACCTGCTTGAGGGGATCCTTCTTCGGCGCCTTCTCGAACGTGTAGTCGGTGGCGTACTTCTCGACCGGCGATACGTATGTCGGCTCCCAGGAGAGCTCCTGGATCTTGTTGTGGGCCTTGGTGATGCTGGCTCTGCTCACCCTTCGCTCCTTGGTTGGTTCCCTCGTTGCCGCAGCAGTCGCAACCGCTCCACGGCCTCGTCGCCGAGACTAGGTCCATGTGACGTTTGCCTCAAGAAGCTGCGCTTTTTCGCATCTGCTTGCAAGATCACGAGACCGGCTCCAGGCGCACGCGCGCTCCGTGGCGGGCTTGGGCCGGGGCTGGCGTCGCGCCGCCGTCGCAGTCGGCGTCGCGGGCGACCGCCAGCACGATCTCGGCCAGTGCGTCCCGGTCGTTGTCGAACACGTGGACGGTCGTCGACAGGCCAAGCGCCGCGACGAACCGCCCGGCGTGATCGACGATCGGGGCCGCGATGCAGCAGAAGTTCTCGTCGAACTCCTCGCGGTCGACCGCGTAGCCGTCGTGGCGCACGCGCTCGAGGTCGGCCATCAGCACGTCCCCGCTGGTGATCGTGTACGGCGTGAACCGCTTGAGGCCACGATCGACGTAGTGCGCGAGCGCCCGCGGGCGCAGCAGCGCGAGGACGACCTTGCCCATCGCCAGTGCGTGCGCGCTGTCGCGGATCTCCGAGCCGAGGCCGGGCATCCTCGGCACTCCCTGCCGGCCGTGGAAGGCCACGATCTCGATCCGGCCCTGGCGCACCACGCCCAGGTAGGACCGCTTGCGCGTGCGCAGGAACAGTTCGTCGACGGTCGTCTCGATGCCGGCATGCATCGCGCTGGCCTCCATCGCCGCCGAGGTCAGCGCCTCCAGGCCACGCGCCGGGCGGTACATCCCCTTGCTCTCGTGGACGGCGAAGCCCTCCTCGCACAGGCTGGTCAGCAGGTAGTACGCCGTCGACACGCTCTTGCCCAGCGCCGCGGCGACCTCGTCGGCGCGGATTCCGCCCGGACGCTCGATCAGCAGCGACAGCACGCGCAGCACGGAGCGGGCGGTGCTGAGGCTGCGAGTGGACGCGGCGACGGGCGCACACGCCGGCTGGCGAGCGGAATCGCTATTCAAAAGGTTCCTCTCCTCGTGCTTCACTCGGCGGGGAGGCCCCCGCCGGCGGGTCAGAAGTGTGGTCTGAACCGCATTAGCGACAGTAGTGCACCCGGATGCGGAGCGGCGTTACACCGCCGTTACAGACGCCGGGGGCTGGCCGGCGCGGATCTGCGCGATCCGTGAGGCGGCCAGGCTCCGGCGCGGATCCTGGAAGGCCAGATCGGCCAGCAGGCGCTTCCAGGCCGCGAGATCCGATGCGCCGCCGGCGGTCTGCACCCAGGACCAGAGCGCGTCCTGATCGCCCGAGCTGAGCACCGACTGGCGCATCCATCCCTCCAGTGCCTCGCGCTCGCGGATCACCCCGGGAGCCCGCGAGCGCGGCAACAGCGGACCGGGATAGCGCGAGGCGGCTTCACGCACCGCGCCCCGGTGCAGCAGGCCGCAGACCTGGGCGACGTCGCTGGACACACCGGTCCGGAGCCGGTAGCGCTCGGCGTCGACGCAGTCGCCCAGGAGCTTGCGCAGACGCGAGATCTCGACGCGAATGCCGCCGGCCCGGCCGGCGTCGCCGTACACTCCGGCGCTCAGCTCGTCGCTCGTCATCCCCTCGGGGTTGGCGCACAGCAGAGTGAGGATCTCGGCGTGGCGCATCCGCAGCGACAGGCGACGCCCGGCGAGCGCCGCCTCGCCGCGCTCCTGGCCCAGCAGCTCGAGCCGCAGCGCGGGCGGCGATGTCGTCCGGCCCCGCGTCGCCGCCGGCGCCTCCTCGCGCACGAGGTAGGCCTCCTCGTGGCCGAGCGCCTCCACGATCCCGACCGTGTTGTGGCCGAGGATCAGCTGTCCGCCGCCGGCCGGCACCGTCAGGCGAGCTTCGGGCAGCCAGCCGAGCGGCCGGGCGGCGATCACTCGGCCACTCGGCGCGATCAGGGCACGTGGCCCGGGTCCGGCCGTCAGCCGGTCGCCCCAGCGGCTCAGCAGCCGGCCGTCGCGATCGAGCATCTGGCAGCGCAGCTGGGCCTCGACCGCCTGCGCGGTGGCGGTGGCGACGGCCATGCTGTGCGGGTGCACGCTCGCCATGTCGCCGGTGAGATCGATCACGCCGATCACCTGCCCGCTGTCGGGATCGTGGACCGGCGCGGCGGCGCACGTCCACGCCTGCACGACCTCGTTGAAGTGCTCGGTGGCGAACACCTGCACGGCGTGCTCGGCGGCGATCGCGGTGCCGATCGCGTTGGTGCCGGCTCCGCCCTCGCTCCACAGCGTGCCCTCGGCGAAGTTCATCGACTCGGCCGCCCGCATCCGCAGCTGCGGGTTGCCCTCCATCCACAGCAGCACGCCGTTGGCGTCGGACACGACGATCAGGTGTCCCGACTCGTCGGCCGTCGCGGCCAGGCAATCGCGGATCAGCGGCGCCATCTGCGCGAGCGGGTGCATCTCCCAGCGCGCCGAGGTCTCGTCGGCATCGGCGACCACCGGAGCGATGCGGTGTCCGGAGGGATCGACCCCGGCTGCCGCCGAACGCCGCCACGACGCCTCGATCGGCTCCCGCACCGCTTTGGGATCACAGCGATTGGCCGGCCGCCCGCGGCCGCCGCCCACGAATCGCTCCCACGCGCGCCTCACCTCTCGGGCTCTGGTGACCGGCACGGTGGCCACGTCGATGGCCAGCCACGGATTGCTCATCCCGGTCCGAGTCTATGACATGACATCGGGCCGCGCGTATCTTTTCTGCGCCCGCCGCGGACGCTCCGGCGCCGGGCGGCGATCACACCGTCGAGGGGTGCGGTGGATCCTGCGGGGTCGGGAACGCGCCGTCGATCAGCTCGATGCGATAGCCGTCGGGATCGGTGACGAAACAGATCCGGTACTCCTCGCGGCCACCCGGCGCGTACGGTGGCTTCTCGGGCTCGATCCCGGCGTGTGCCAGCGATGACAGCAGCCCGTCGAGCTCGTCGACGACGAGCGCCATGTGGTTGTAGCCCTCGCCGAGGTCGTAGGGCTCAGCGCGACCCACGTTGACGGTCAGCTCGAGCACGTCGCCGTCGCCGGGCAGCCCGAGGTAGACGTTGTAGGCGGACTCGAAGTTGAGCCGGCCGCGATGCTCGAAGCCGAGCCGGCCGTAGAACTCGGTCGATCGGTCGATGTCACGCACGCGGATACAGGTGTGGACGAATGAGGCGCTCATGAGCGCGAGCATATCCCGGTGAGGGTGATCTCACACCAGCACCGCGGGCGGGCGCCCCGCCGCCGACGGTCAGCCGCGCGCGGCGCCCGACAGCCGCGTCGTCGGCTGCGGCTCGCTGATCGCGACGCGGTCGCGCCCGGCGTGCTTGGCGTCGTACAGCGCGGTGTCGGCCGCGCGGAACAGGGAGGTCAGCTCGACGGCCGGCCCGCTCGCGATCCCGATGCCGGCCGACAGCGTGAGGTCCAGCCCGCCGGGACGGGATGCGGCGACGCTCGCGCGGACGCGCTCGGCCACCTCGCGACCCTCGGCGAGGTCGGCTCCGGGCAGCACGATCACGAACTCCTCGCCGCCGTAGCGGTACACGAGTTCGAAGCTGCGCAGCGCCGAGCGCATCGCGTCGGCGCAGTCGCGCAGCACCCGATCGCCGCGCTGATGGCCATAGGAGTCGTTGACGTCCTTGAAGCGGTCGAGGTCGCAGATGATCAGCACGACCGACGAGTCCGAGATCAGCGCCTGGTGGGCAAGCTCGGCGAAGCGCGTGCTCAGCGCGCTGCGGTTGAGCAGCCCGGTGAGGGCGTCGGTGTCGGCGGTCACCCGATGCGCGATCTCGGCGGCGGTGACCGCTGACACCGTCGCGAGCACGTTGACCAGCAGCGCCACCGACGCGATCAGCAGCCACGGATGGTGCAGCGTCGCCGTCGGGGCGACCCCGGCCGTCGCGTCGATCATGATCAGCACCGTCAGGCTGCCTCCGGCCAGGAGCACGCGCGGGCGAAAGCGGGCGGCCGCCAGCGCGCCGGGAATCACGATCCAGGGCAGCAGCGGACTGGTCGGGCCGCCGGTCGTGGCGGCGGCCGCGGCGATCACCAGCGTCGTCCAGATCAGGCTGCCGGCGATCGTCAGCTCCGGACGCGGGGCGCGCGCCAGGCGCCGGTCGAGCGTCTGCAGGTTGGCCGCGCTGAGCGCGAACAGCGCCAGCAGGTGCCAGCCCAGGAACGGCGCCGCGAACAGAAGCGTGACCCCGATGGCCGCCGAGCCGATGTCCCGCGCGCGGCGCACGCGCGGGCTCATGTCGAGCGCGCGGCGCCGGTCCGCGTCGGTCGGGCACAGCCACGAGACACGGTCGTGAGCGGACATGTCACCCGGGAGAATCGTCGCCGCGCGCCGCGACTTGAGCGGCCCCCGGGCGCCGGCGTCGCCGGAGCTCCGGACGACCGCCGCGGCAACGGTGCGAGCGTCGCGGCCGCCGGTCGACAAGAATGGCGCCGATGGACGAACCGCAACCGCCGTCGGCGCTCGGCACGCTGGCGATCCTCGACTTCTCCCGGGTGCTGGCGGGCCCGTTCGCGACGATGATGCTCGCCGACCTCGGCGCGACCGTGACGAAGGTCGAGCGCCCGGGCGCCGGCGACGAGACGCGTAGCTGGGGGCCGCCCTACGACGCCCGCGGTGAGGCGACGTACTTCCAGGCGGTCAACCGCAACAAGTCGAGCATCGGGCTCGATCTCAGCACCGAGGCGGGCCGCGAGCGAGCGCTGGCGCTGGCCCGTGAGTCCGACGTGGTGGTCGAGAACTTCCGCCCCGATGTGATGGACAAGCTCGGACTCGGCTACGAGCGCCTGCAGGCGGTCAACCCGGCGATCATCTACTGCTCGATCACCGGCTTCGGCAGCGGCGCGGGCGCCCGGCTGCCCGGCTATGACCTGCTCGTGCAGGCGCTCGGCGGGCTGATGAGCATCACCGGGCCTCCGGAGGGCGAGCCCCAGAAGGTGGGCGTCGCGCTCGTCGACGTCCTCGCCGGGCTGTTCGCGACCGTCGGCATCCTCGCGGCGCTGCGCCACCGCGACGCCACCGGCGAGGGCCAGCGCGTCGAGGTGGACCTGCTCTCAGCGCTGCTGGCGGCGCTCGTCAACCAGGCGTCCGGCTACACGATCGCCGGCGTCATCCCGGCCCGGATGGGCAACGCCCATCCCAGCATCTCGCCCTATGAGCTGTATCGGACCGGGGACGGCGAACTCGTGCTCGCGGTCGGCAACGACCGCCAGTTCGCGGCGCTGTGCGAGGTGCTCGGCGCCGGCGAGCTGGCCGCCGACCCGCGGTTTGCCTCCAACGGCGAGCGCGTCGTCCACCGCGACGCGCTGCGCGCCGAGCTCGTCGACCGTCTCGTCACGCGGCCCGCGCGCGAATGGGCGCTGGAGCTGACCGCGGTGCGCGTCCCGGCCGGCGCGGTCAACGATCTCGGCGCGGCGTTCGCCCTGGCGCAGTCGCTCGGCCTCGAGCCGATCGTCGAGGCTCCGGCCGCCGACGGCTCGACCGTGCCCCTGACCCGCAACCCGATCCGGATGTCGCGCACGCCGCCCACGTATCGCAGCGCTCCGCCGCCGCTGCCCGAGCCCTGACCTTCAACGCCGGCAGCGGGCTCAGGCGGGCAGCGCCGCTTCGATCGCCGCCACGATCTTCGGGTCCTCCGGCGCGACCTTCGTCGGCCAGCGCGCGATCAGCGTGCCGTCGGCGCCGACGAGGTACTTGGTGAAGTTCCACACCGGCGGGCCCGAGTGGGGCTGGCGCGCGAGGTCCTCCCACAGTGGGGACGGCTGCGCGCGGACCGATGTGCGCTCGGTGAGCGGGAAGCTCACGCCGTAGTTCCTCTGGCAGAACGCGCCGATCTCCTCGGCGTCGTCGTACTCCTGGCCGGCGAAATCCGCCGACGGCGACCCCAGCACGCGCAGGCCGCGGTCGGCGTAGCGCTCGTAGAGCTTCTGGAGCCCCTCGTACTGGGGGGTGAAACCGCATTTGCTGGCGGTGTTGACGATCAGCGTGGGATGGCCGCGCAGCGAGCCGAGATCCAGCTCGCCGCCGTCCAGCAGCGTCACCGCGTGGTCGTAGAGGTCGGTGGGGGCCGCCAGCTTGGGCGTCCGATGCAGGTACATCCGCAGGGTCGAGACGAGGCGCATGTCCTGACTTATACGCCCCGAGAGCCGAGATGGTCCGCCGGTCCGACGGGCGCCTGCCCCTCGTCCGCCTGCCGGCCGAGCTGCTCGTGGGCGGGGTCATCGGCGGGCGAGCGCCGCGCGGTGAGGTCGGTGCTGGCCCGCCGGATTCGCTCACCGCCGGCCCCGCGCTGCAGCGCGAGCTCGGTGAACGTCCGCATGCGGCGGTCGGTGCTGTCGAGGAAGACGGCGCGCTCGTGGTCGCGCAGCAGCCAGAACCCGAGCCGGATGACCGGGTTGGCGATCGGCGCGGTCTGCGACACGGCGTGGACGCGGAACTCGACCTCCCCGGAGTCAAGCCACTTCCACACCTGCCAGTCCATCTGGCCGCGCTCCACGTGCCCCTGCAGCGTGCGGTACGCCCACCCGAACACGCGCGCATCGCGCGCATCGACGCGGCGGACCTCGTCGTAGACCGCCACCACCCGCACGCCCACGCGGACCCTTACGACCCGGAGCGTGCGCAGCTCCAGCAGCATCTCGCGACCCTCGAGCGGGCGATCGGGGTCGTAGAACGCACGCACCATCGACGGGTCGGCGAACTCATACCCGGAGATCAGCCGCCGCGCGATCTGCCAGCTGCCGTCGGCGACCGGCTCCCCGGGCGGCTCGGCCGGCAGCGGCTGCCGGCGTCGGTCGACGTTCCAGCCGGAGGGCGGATCGGCGAGGTCGAGCCGGTCCGGGTCGTAGTTGACCGGCCGGGCGGCGAGATCGAGGAGCTGACGCTCGATCCGCGCCGGGGGGTTCATGCCGGGGCGCCGTTCTCGATCCGGCGGGTGTCGATCTCGATGCCGCCGGTCATCCGGCCGCCCGACAGGGCGACCACCCCCTCCAGGAAGGAGATCCACATGTGCAGCTGGACCTCCTTGGCCATGCGGGCGTGGTGATAGAGCAGGTTGGCAAGGCGATCGGCGCTGCGCGCCCACGATTCGATCTCGAACCGCATCGGCGCGCCGGGCAGCACCCGGAACTCGATCTGTCCCGCCTCGAGATGGCCGGCGAGCGTCGCCAGGCGAAACGAGCGCTGGTCGTAGGTGACGACCCGCACCGGCCCGTCCCACGGCCCTGGCATCCGCACCACGTACTCGTCGCCGACGTGCATCCCCTCGCCCTCGCCGAGGACCCGCTGGAAGCGCACGAACTTCGGCGCCACCCGGTTGAGGTCGGCCGTCACGGCGCTCATCAGCGCTTCGGGATCGAGGCGCGCGTCGCGGATCGCCGTGCCGTAGCGCCGGTGAAACAGCGGGCCGTGACCATCGTCGGCGCCGATCACCTCGGTCGCGTCCACGCCGGGCGGCAGCGGCGCAGGCCGGTGGCCGTCGAGCTCGGGCTCGAGCACCTCGCTGCGGTGCAGCGGCGTCGATCGCCACATGTAGTCCCAGGAGGTGAGCGTGACCCCGATCGGCCACGTGGCCGCGAGCAGCCAGCGGCGGTGAAACGGTGGGCGTCGGGCCATCCCCAGGTGATTACCCGTCTCCCATCCCGGGCAACATCGGCTTCGTGCTCACCCGGATCCTTCATCGTTGCGGCCTGCGGGCGTGGCACATGCAGATCCTCTCGATAGGCTCGATCGGGCTGTGCATCGGCCTGTGGATCCGCGCCAAGACCGTCGATCAGGATGAGCGCGGCAACGCCGAGCGGCGGGCGATCTTCGTCGGCCTGTGGCCGCCGACGATCTGGCTGATCGGCGACTCTCTGATGCGCCATGAATAGCCGCGGCGCAGGCTGATCGGCGGTGGAGCTCGCACATCACCGGGTCGGCCACGGGCCGCCGCTCGTGCTGCTGCACCCCCTCGGGGCGGACCGTCGCGTGTGGGATCCGCTCGCCGCGCACCTGAGCGCGCAGCGCGAGCTGATCGCGCTTGACCTGCCCGGCTTCGGCGAGTCACCGCCGCTGTCGGTTGCCGAGCCGACGCCGCGCGCGCTGGCGGGCGCCGTCGCGTCCACGCTCGCCGAGCTCGGCGTCGACCGTCCCCACGTCGCCGGCAACTCGCTCGGCGGATGGGTCGCGCTCGAGCTCGGGATGCTCGGCGTGGCGCGCACCGTCACCGCGATCGCGCCGGCGGGTCTGTGGCCGCAGCCGCTCGTGCCCAAGGCCGCGGCCGCTCACCGGGTCTCGCGCGCGCTGCTGGCGCTCGTCGGTCCGGCGGCCGCCACCGGGGCGGGCCGCCGCCTGCTGCTGTCGGGCTCGGTCGCCCATCCGGAGCGCGTCCCGGCCGCGGAGGCGGCGCACCTCGTGCGCTCCTACGCGCTGGCGCCGGGCTTCGTGGCCGTCAACAACGCGATGCGCGCGGGGCGCTTCGCCGGGCTGGAGCGGATCTGCTGCCCGGTCACGCTCGTCTGGCCCGACCACGATCGCCTGATCGAGCGCCCGGTGTGGGTGCCCAACCGGATCGCCAACGTCGTCCTGTCCGACAGCGGCCACATCCCGATGTGGGATTCGCCCGCTGCACTCGCCCGCGTGCTGATCGATGCCAGCGGGGGCGAGGCCGACCCGGCCGCCCCGCCGGCTCGGATCAGAGCCGGATGATCCGGACCCGCGCCTTGCCGCCGGGGCTGATCCCCAGACCGACGAGCGCGTCGCCCACCGTCACG
>JBELAG010000241.1:0-16154 GCA_049509055.1 Solirubrobacteraceae bacterium | reverse complement strand
CTTTGCAAGCAGGAGGTCGCCGGTTCGAGCCCGGCTGGCTCCATCCCGAAAAGCCGCTCCACGAATGTCGCTTCAGCTATCCCCGATAGCGCACACGGCTCCACGTCCATCCGCATTTTCCCAGCCAAGCCGCGCGCCGATCCTGGCGGTCAACAGGCCAACCTTAAGCTCTCCGGTGTGCTCACGCACGCAGCGTCGTCGCAAGGGACCCGGCCATGAGAACGATGGGGCGAATTCCACTGGTCGTCGCGACACGAGCCCGGCTTGGGGGATGCGATGCGGCGGGGAAGACGAGCGCCGGCGGGAGGTGCAGGCGGAGAAGCAGCGGTTTGTCCGGCTGATCGCGAAAGGGTTCGGCAACTCTGAGGCGTGCCGGCTGGTCGGGATCACCGCAGGACGGGGACGCGGTGGCGGTCCGGCCGCTCGGTATTGAACTCCGGCGGGGAGCTCGACCGATCAGCCGCGAGCTCCGCCGCACCGCGGGCCTGGATGGCCACTATCGCCCTCACCACGTGCAGCGGGCGGCGAGGGAGCGTGGCCGCGCCCGCGCCAGCTGCTGCTGGTGCTCGATGCGGCGCTGGGTGATGCGGTCCGGGGGCTTTGGGTCAGCGGTGGAGCCCTGAGCCGGTCGAGCACGAGCTCGCGGTCCGGTTTGAGGGCCGGCGCCGGCGGCGCTTGTGTAGCGAATCGATCGATCAGGCGATCGTGACCCCGGCGTGGATGTGACCCGTCCCGCGCGTCGGCGTCGTCGTCGACGACGGCTGCGCGGTGAGCATCGCCGGGGACGGGCGCGCTGCCATGGTGAGTGCGGGTCACAGAAGAACGCACGCTGGTGCCGGTGATCAGCGTCGACACCAAGCATCGAGAACTGTTCGGGGAGTTGATGAACGGACCGGGAGTGGGCGTGCTCGGAGGAGCCGGTGCAGGTCGACACGCACGATTCCCCAGCCGCGCGAAGCGCGTGCCCTCGGATGCATCCGTTCGGAGGCACTTCCAGGGCAAGGCGATCCCGAATGGGGCGTATGACCTGGCTCGCAACAAGGGGTGGGGCAAGCTCGGGCCCGTCGACGGCGGCTTCGGTGGTGGTGGTGGTGGTGGTGGTGGTGGGTCGCTCGCCGCGACGGCCTCGCGGATGGGAGTCGCGTCTACGCTGACGCGTGCTGCGCCGAGCGTCCTTATGCGGGCTGCGCGCCGGTTGGTCATCGACGGACCGGCGGTCGTGGCGCGGCCGAGCCGTGTGGCGACCGATTAAGCTGTAACCGCCTCGCCGCCCCGCAGTCGACGATACGTTCTCACGGCTGCGTGTTCGTGGAGCGAGCCGGCGGTTGTGGGCGGGTCGCCTGTTTTGCCGCGGCGGGTGTCAGGCTGCGGGAGGTGGTGGTCACGTTCTGGACCCACGTGCTTCTTACGGTCAGGACTTCGCTCCGAGTTGCGGTCCGCCGGATGAGATGAACGATTCGACCTTCCCGCGCGACGGTGATTCCGGGGTGAGAGGTAAGACCGCGCTGGTAATTGATCGCCTGCGCGTCCGGTCGCTGTGGGGTGCAGCTGGGGCTGCGAGCCGCCCGGTGTGGTTGCGCCCGCCTGTCTTGGCGGCGTAGAGGGCCTGGTCGGCGGCGCGGTAGAGGCTGGCGAGCTGCAGAGCGCTGCCACTGGCGGCCGATACGCCGAAGGACGCGGTGACGCGCAGGCCGCGCACCGGGCTGTCAGCGATCAGACGACGCAGGCGCTCAGCGCGCTGGATGCCGGCGGCACTCTGGACCCCCGGGAGCAGGAGTGCGAACTCGTCCCCGCCGAGGCGATAGAGGAGATCGAAGCGACGTAGGCCGTCACGTACCCGTGAGGCAACCTCGCGCAGCACATCGTCGCCGACGTCGTGACCGTGATCGTCGTTGATGGCCTTGAAGTTGTCGAGATCGAAGAGGATCAGGCACACCGACGAATTCGCGTGAAGTGCTCGCTGGCGCAGTTCGTCGAAGCGACCGTCGAGGCCGGTTCGGTTCAGCAACCCGGTGAGGGGATCGAGCAGCGAAGCGCGGCGCGACTCGGTCTCGGCGCTCGCCAACGCGCGCGCGGAGATTACGACGGCGATCACCACGACGATGAAGGCCGACAACCGCACGACGCTCGACAGGCTCGTTGTGGAGGATGCTGCCAGGCTCGTCGTAGCGAGAACGGCGAGCGACACGCCGGTGATCAGGCCGTTCACCATCGCTGTCGCGCGGCAGGCGCCGATCACCGCGCCCATCACCAGCAGCAACGCGATGGGACTCGACGGCCCGCCCGTGAGGCCGGCTGCGAGCGCGTCGCAGATCATCATGACCGCCCCTTGAGCGGCGTCCACGTGGTCAGGTCGCGTGCTGGTCCGCATCGCCCGCTTGGACCAGGGCCCCGTGACCAGCAACGCGGCGACGGGCAGGATCGCCCCGAGCCGATAGCGATCAGAGCTGAGCAGCGTCGCGGTCACCGACGCGACGCACGCCGCGGCCATGAACGGCATCGCGTGCTCGAGTCGTCCGGCCATCTCGCGCACGCGCGTCCGGTTCATCACCGTCCGCGCGTCCTCCGGCGTCGGCTCATGCGCGAGCGTCGTCGTTGGCGTCTCTCGAGGTGTTGGCGACGTCATGTGCTGCGCGGGTCGGTGGGAGCTAGGCCGCTTGTTGGAGCGAGTCCGGCTGGGCGATCGCGTAGAGGGGAGCCGGGCGGCCCGTGAAGAACCCCTGGGCATAGTCGACGCCGAGCGCCCGTACGGCGTCGAGGGTGGCTTGATCTTCGACGCCCTCGGCGACGGTCTGCTTGCCGAGGCTGCGGGCGATCGCGACGATCGCTGCGACGAGGTGGCGGTCAGTCTCGTTGCGGGTCAGTTCGCGGATGAACTCGATGTCGATCTTGACGTATCGCGCGGGCAGATGCTTGAGGTAGGTGAGCGAGGCGAAGCCGGTGCCGAAGTCATCGATCGCCAATTCGCAGCCGGTCGCGGTCAGTTGCGCCGCGAACGCTCGGGCGTCGGCGAGGTTGCTCGCGGCGGCGGTCTCGGTGATCTCGAACATCAGGTTCGAGGGGTCAAGGCCGGAGTGCACGGCATCATCGACCGCGCTCAGCAGATTGGTGTCACCGATCGAGTGGGCGGAGAGGTTGACCGCCACCCTGTCGCCCTCGAAGGCCAGCCGGATCGCGGCGGCGGTGACCCAGCGGTCGATCAGGTTGATCAGCCCGAATCGCTCAGCGGCGGGCAGGAAGTCGCCCGGGGGGATCGGCTGCCCATCCTGGTCGAGCATCCGGATCAGCAGCTCGCGATGCGAGACCGCGCCGCTGCGGTTGTCGATGATCGGCTGGGCATAGAGGACGAACCGGTCCTCGGCGAGCGCGTCGCGGATCCGCTGGACCCAGGTCATGTCCGCCCCGGGCGCACCCGTGTAGGTCTCGACCCGGTTGCCGCCTGCCCGCTTGGCCTCGTGCAGGGCGATGTCGGCGGCGGCGAGGACGTCGGCCCCATGCTGCTGGTCGTGCTCCAACGTCGCAACCCCGAAACTCAACGTGATCGGCGCCCCCGGCGCACACTCCGACAGCAGCTCGCGCAGCTGCCCTGCGATCACCACCGCCGCCTCGAGCCCGGCATCCGCGAGGAGGACCGCGAACTCATCACCGCCGCTTCGCGCGACGAGATCTGACGCGCGCAGACGTCCCAGCAGCGCACGTGCGAGGGACCGCAGCAGCGCGTCTCCCGCGGGCTGGCCGTAGGAGTCGTTGTAATAACCAAATCCATCGACATCGATCAGCATGACCGCGCCGGGAAGCTCAGGCCCCCTGCCGTCACCGAGCTGGCGCTCGATCTCATCGACCAGCCGTCTGCGGTTCACCAGCCCGGTCAGCCCGTCGTGCGCAGCTTCATGCGCCAGCCGCGCCTCGACGGCCCGCAGCTCGCTCACGTCCTGGCACACTGCCCGGACCTTGCGCTCCGAACCGGCGGCACCGTCGGCCTCCCCGTGCAGCTCCACCGACATCACCGCTCCGTCCGGACGGACGATCCGATGCTCTCGCGCGAATCGCTCCCCGGTTCTGCCCGCCCGGCGGACCGCCGCTTCGACGATCTCGCGATCGGCTGGGTGCACCCGCGACAAGTACGCGTCCAACGTGCTGGCCGGCGCCGGGCTCTCGACCCCGATGATTCGCAAGAGCTCAGTCGACATCACGAGCTCATCGCTGCCGGCCTGCCACTCCCACGAGCCGATCCGCGCGATCGCCTGCGCCAGCGACAGCCTGCGCTCGCTCTCGCGCAACACCCGGCCCCAGTGCGCACGGTTGCGCGTCTGCCAGAAGGTCAGCGACGACGCGATGACCAGCCCCAACGCGTACACCGCGGCCTCAGGCGCCGGCCGGCGATACACCACCTCCAACGCCAGAAACGCGAGCACGTCCACCGTACTGAGCGCGAGCACGAGCCGCCCCGGATAGGCCAGACCCATCCACACCAACTGCAAGAACAACAACACGATCACCGGGCTGCGCGGACCGCCCTCCAACACCGTCCCGAAGATCACCACCCCCACGCTCGCCACCGACCACGCCACGAACACCGGCTCCTGCCAGCGCGAGCCGATGATCCGCACCCACGGCAGCCGCAACATCAGCACCACCATGACCGCGACTGCCGACGCGAGGATCGTGACGGCGCACGCCCCGACCGCGGACCGTCGGCCAGCCCGTACACCACAGCCGCCGGGCAGATCGCGACCGTCCCCCACACCCCCGCAGCAACCGAACTCAAACGCAGTCGCAACTCCATCGGATCGGCCTCGACGCTCCGCGCCGGTCGCGGTCTCTGACCGTCCCCGGCCAGCCACCGGCTCCTGCGGATCATCGTTTGCGGCCCGCCCGCACAGCGACCGCCGCACGCGCGTGGCCCGCGACGAGCGATCGGCGCAGCCGATCGAGATCGATCGGCGAATTCGCACCGAGTTTTGCCGGATCGGGGGTCACCATCGCATCTATCGGCCAAGTCGCGGGCGCGCTTGACGACGCGCTCGTGAGGTGCGCGAACTGGGCGAACCGGCGCGACCGAGCACGCAGCCATTTGCAATTTTGAGGTCGTCGCTTGGAATCGTTGGTAGCGGCCCGCGCTACCGGCCACCCAGGCTCGTTGTCGCTGATACGCGCCGATCGAGAGCCGCCAGACTGACAGCTCAGGTTCTTGACGGGAGCGAGCTAACACGGGAAACTCCGCGACACTCATTCGGCTGCCTGACCTGGTCGCCGCCCGGATCCTGGAGGCCGGGGAGGGCCGTCGCGAGCGTATGAACCGGGCCGTGGCTAGGGTCGGCGCGGCGGGAGCATCGTCACGAGCACAGCACGACGCGTCAGCGTAGCCGGCTATCGATCCGCGGGCAGCGTCCGCCGGACCGCGGGCCTCAAGCGACGCCGGCGCCGGACGATAGATCTGGCGATGCAGAGCTCGCGCGCGAGGGACAGTGACGTGGCGGTTGGCGAGCCTCTGTGGAGACTGGTCGAGTCGGTGGCGGCGTTGCAGGAGCGCGTCATGCGCGGTGAAGCGCTGGACGAGGTCCACCAGTACATCGTCGATAGCGCTGCCGCTCTGGTCGGCGCGGACGTCGCGTCGTTGCGGTTTCTCGACGCGCGCGACCCGGCATGGATGGTCGCTGTTGCGTGGCGGTCGTGCGCCGGCAATGGCGAGCGATGGCGACGTCGTGCGCCGGTCAGCGAGGGGGTGAGCGGCGCGGTGATCTCCACCGGCGCCCCGGTCATCGTCGATGACTACCAGCAGGCACCATCGGGCTCGCAACTGGTTCCCGCCGGCACCCGCGCTGTGCTCGGCGTCCCGGTCACAGACGGCGAACGGGTCGTCGGATGCCTGCTGGTCGCCAGCAACCAACCCGCCCGACGGTGGACGGCGGCCGAGCGCGACCTGCTGTGCGGCTACGCGCGCCACGTCGGTGTCGGGTTGGCGGTCGCGCGAGCCGCCGACGCCGTGGACAGGGCCTTCACCGATCCGCTCACCGGACTTGCCAACCGCGATCATCTCCTGGACCGCCTCGAGCACGCGCTGGGCCGGGCCGACCGAGGCGCGGGCGACGTGTCGGTCCTGTTCCTCGATCTCGACGGCTTCAAAGCGATCAACGACTCGCTCGGCCATTCGGCGGGCGACCGGCTCCTGACGGCGGTCGCGGGCAGGCTCACGACTTGCCTGCGCGCCACCGACACGTGCGCGCGCGTCGGTGGCGACGAGTTCTCCGTCCTGCTCAGCGACACCACCGATCCGGTCATCGCCGCACGGCGAATCATCGCCGCGCTGAACACGCCCTATGAGATCGGCGCGCACCAGGCGAGGGTGACCGTCTCGGTCGGCATCGCGACCGGCCGCGACGAGGCGGGCACGCTGCTGCGCAACGCCGACATCGCCATGTATGACGCCAAACGCCGCGGCGGCGCTTGCTACGCGCTCTTCACGCCGACGGCCCGCTCGCCCGCTGCGTCGGGCCCGTCCCCGGCGCCCCGCACGCGCCGCGCGGACGCCGACGTCGCCGCGGAGGTGCGCTATCAGCCGATCGTCGAGCTGTCGTCAGACCGGCTTGCCGGCTTTGAGACCGTGATCGGCCGGCCCGATCACCGGGCCAACGTGGCGTCGGCGCGAGCGGTCACGCGATCGGTCCATCCGCTCGTCTCGCCCAGATCTGCGCCGATCTCGCGCACGAGCCACACCGCGCGCCGGTTGCGGTCAGCCTCGACGTGTCGCTGCGTGAGCTGCAGGAGCCCGGCTACGTCGACGGGATCCGGCGCGCGCTGCGCGCCGCGGTCGCTGCGCCCGCATTGATCATCGAGCTGCCGGCCGTCCCGGGCCTGTTTGAGATCCCGGGGCTGAGCTCGACGCTCGACGCGTTGACCGCGCTCGGGGTCCGTCTCAGCCTCGATCACATCGGCCGCGGATGCACCCCGCTGTTTGAGCTTGCCCGCCTCCCGCTGGCGATCGTGAAATTGTCCGCGCCGGACTTCGCCGCCGATCCCCGGACGCCGGCTCTACTGCCAGGGATCGTGGACATCGCACAGCGTCTCGGGCTGGCCACGGTGGCGCAGGACATCGACTGCCCCGACCAGCGCGAGCTCATGCACGCCCACGGGTGCGAGCTCGGCCAGGGCCGGCTGATCGGCGAGCCCGTCGACGCGGCACATGCCTGCGCCCTCATTGACGCGTCCACCGGCGAACGCTCGCCGGCCGACCCGGACGGGCGCGCACCCGGGCCAGACCGGGATCGCCATGTACGCTGAGCTCGCCGCGATCGCCGCCGCGGGGTTCGCGGCGGGCACCGTCAACACGCTCGGCGGGGGCGGCTCACTGATCACCTTCCCCGCGATGATCGCGATCGGCGTCTCACCACTGTCGGCGAACGTCACCAACACCGTCGGCCTGTTCCCCGGCACTATCGGCGGCACGCTGGCCAGCGGAGATGCCCTCGCCGGGCAGGGCCGGCGCATCGCCCGCCTGCTCGCCCCGTCGCTGCTGGGGGCGATCGCCGGCACGATCCTGCTCCTGCTCACGCCGGGCGACACCTTCGAAGCCATCGCGCCCATCCTGATCGGCGCCTCCTGCCTACTGCTGCTGATGCAGCCAGCGATCGCGCGGCGATTCTCGGCACCAGACGCCGATCACTCCCGGCTGCTCGCCGCCGCGCTCGTCGCGGCCGGCGCCTACGCCGCCTATTTCGGCTCCGCCGTCGGGATCCTCGTGCTCGCCGTCCTGACTCTCGTCCTCGACGACACCCTCAAGCGGCTCAACGCGGCGAAGGTAGTGCTCACCGGAACGATGAACCTCGTCGCCGCCGGCGCATACGCCCTTCTCGCGCCCGTCGCCTGGCCCTACGCCGCCACCCTCATGTTGGCATCGCTGCTCGGCGGAGCAACCGCAGCGCGATGGGGCCAAGCGATCCCCGCCAACACCCTGCGGATCGGGATCGCCATCAGCGGTCTCACCGTCGCCGCCGCGCTCGCCGTTCGCGCCATCCCCTGAGCGCCCGCCGGTCGCTTCCGCTCCAGCAGCCGCCCGTTGATGCCGCGACTGTTCGCGGGATCCGGCCGGTCGGCCGGCGCGTCAAGGTCCGCTTCTCCCAACTGATGCGACTGGCGGCCAGGTCCTGCTATCTCATTGGCGCATCCGAGGCGAGAAACTATCCGATCTGAGGTATGGAGCTTCGGGCTCGGGCGCCGGCGGCGAGGAGTTTCTCCTCGTCCTGCCCGGCGTGACCGTCACCACCTCGATCCAGCGGGCCGAACAGCTACGCAGCGCGATCGAGGACGCCCGCATCGCATTCGGCGGTCGGCAGATCGCGGTCACCGCGTCATTCGGCGTCGCCACCTTCCCGCGCGACGGAACGACCGGCGATGAGCTGATCGCCGCCGCCGACACCGCGCTGTACGCCGCCAAGGCCGCTGGACGCAACCGCGTCGTCATCAGCTCGACGGTTGTCGCTACCACCGGCACTGGTGTCTCACGACCGATGAGTCCCGCCGCGACTCCGCATCGCTGATCCGCGGGGCGGCTCGTTCCGCGATCGGAGTGGCGATCCGAACTGGCACCACTGTGATGTGCTGAAACTGGCGCCACCTGGTGTCCGACGTGCCGCGACCGCGGCTGACCGTTCGAGGCTCATCGGGCTCGAGCGGGAGGGGCCAGATGGAATGGGATCCAAGGTGGATCAGTGCGAGGAGATCAGGCGATCGGGAGCGCCGCGCAAGCCCGTCGCCACGCCAGCATCCCCCGACTGACAGAGGCTGAGCGACGGGTTGGGCTGAATCTGACACGCTGGGTTGCCGACGCGCCGCCGCGGTTGTCCACGGCAGCCGGAGCAGCGTGCGTCCGGCGACGACCGAGGCCTGGTTGTGCCGATGCTGGCGTTCGCGGTGAGCCGAGCGAGCTTTGGGGACCGCCGGCACAATGCGCCCCTGGCGCCCCGATTCGTCAGCCGCCCGAGCTCGGCGCCGAGTTCGCGTGCCGGCGCGCCGGTCTCGAGGCCGGGGCGATCGAGTGGCTGCATGCCGCCGGCGGTGGCGGCGCCTCGTGTGTCCACAGCTTGACCGCGGCGCTTCAGTCGCGCTGCGGGCCTGCCGATCTACACGGGAGGACCAAGAACTCCTGCACGTCAGGACCGCATGCATCTCGGCTTATCTCGATCCCGTCTGCTACGCGTCGCTGGGGCGGCGATGCTCGGCGGGGTGGTGTTCCATGCCGCCCATGCCCTCACCGGTGTGGGCGGCTCCGGGCTCGACGCGTTCACCACCAACGGCGTCTACACCGCCGTCGAGCTGATCGCGGTGGGGGTGTGCGTCAGCCGACCCCTGAGCCGGCGGGATGACCGGTGGGCGTGGGGACTGATGGCGTTTGGTCTGCTGACGTGGACGGTCGGCGATCTGGTCTGGACGCTGTGGCTCGACAATCTTGCCGATCCCCCGTCTCCGTCGGTCGCCGATGCGCTTTACCTGGCGATGTATCCCGCCGTGTACGTCGCGATTATGCTCCTGATCCGGTCGCGCATCCGCGACGCGGGCGCCGCCCAGTGGCTCGACGGCGGCATCGTCGGGCTGGCATTGGCCGCGGTCGGCGCCGGTCTGATCATGCCGACCATCCTCGCCGCGTCCAGCGGCCAGATCGTCAAGGATGCCGTCAACCTCGCCTATCCGACGGGGGATTTGACGCTGCTCGCGTTCGTGGTGGTGGCGATGTCACTGTCGGGGTGGCGACCGAGCCGGATGTGGACCCTACTCGGAGCGGGAATGGCGATCAACGCGATCGCCGACCTGGTGTTCGCCTATGAATCGGCGCGGGGAGCGTATGTGCCGGGCGGCATCCTTGACACGATGTGGCCGGCCTCGATGAGCCTGATCGCGCTCGCTGCGTGGCAGCCGGTCGAGCGCCGGCGCGTCCGCGCGGTCCCCGCACCGCAGACGATCGCGGTATCGGTGCTCGCCGGCGCGGCGGCGCTCGGGCTGCTCGTCTGCGCCGCGTTCGTACACGTCACCCCAGCCGCGGTCGGTCTGGCCGCAGCGGCGCTGGTGGCGGCCGCGGTGCGCGGGCTGCTGACGTACGCGGAGAACGTCCGCATCCTGCGACGCAGCGCCGATCAGGTCATCACCGATGACCTCAGCGGGCTCGGCAACCGGCGCTGCTTCCTGCGCGACCTGGAGGAGGCGATCGCCGGTGCCGATCAGGCGAACCCCTGGACGCTCGCGTTCTTTGACCTCAACGGCTTCAAGAACTACAACGACACGTTCGGCCACGCCGCCGGGGACGCGCTGCTGGGTCGCGCGGGCGCCACGCTGAGCAGGGCCGTGGCGGGCAGCGGGCACGCCTACCGGTTGGGCGGGGACGAGTTCTGCATGCTGCTGCACGGGCGGTTCGGGCGCGACGATGCGGCGCTCATCGGTGCGGCGAACGCGCTCAGCGAACGAGGCTCGGGGTTCGCGATCAGCTGCGCCTATGGAGTGGCCGTGGTGCCCGACGACACGACCACGGCGAGCGCTGTCCTGCAACTGGCGGACCAGCGCATGTACGCCGATAAGGCCAGGAGCCGCCGGCTCAGCCATCCGCGGACCCACGACGTGCTGATGACGCTGCTCAGCGAGCGCACTCCCGAGTTGCACCACCATGTCAGCGGCGTCGGAGAGCTTGTCGCCGACCTCGGGCGTGTGTTCTCGATGGACTCAACGCAGATCGAGGAGCTGCTGCGCGCCGCCGAGCTGCACGACGTCGGCAAGTTGGCGATTCCCGATGAGATCCTCGACAAGCCGGGGCCTCTGAACGAGTCCGAATGGCAGTTCATGCGCCAGCACCCCGCGATCGGGGAACGGATCCTCAATGCCGACCCGGCCATGCGTCCGGTGGCCCGGCTGGTACGAGCCAGCCACGAGCGCTGGGACGGCACCGGCTATCCCGATCATCTGGCCGGCGGTCAGATCCCCCTCGGCGCGCGGATCATCGCCGCCTGCGACGCGTTTGAGGCAATGACTTCCGATCGCTGTTATCAGGCCGCGCGCACCCCGGCGGCGGCGATCGAGGAGCTCCGACGCAACGCCGGCAGCCAGTTCGATCCCGCCGTCGTGGACGCGCTATGCGCGCGGCTGGCCCGCTCCGGTGAGGCAGCGACCGTCGCGCCGCACGGCGCTGTGGCGACGGTCGCGCCGCGACGTCCAGGCCGGGTCCAGGCGCCGGTCTGATCACGCTCGGGGCGACCATCGAGCGTCGTCGACCCAGTTCGACGGGCTTCTTATCGGACAGCCGAGCACTGAGCTGTGCACCGACGCATGGCGCCGCAACGTCATCCCGCGTTGACGTTGGCGAGAGGGGCCGCGGTCGCGGACGTTCGCAGCCACCTCAGCAGAGCCGTTGCGGCTTGGGGTACGCAATCTCTGGCCACTGCGACCAGGCCGTCCATCCGTGGACCCCCGGCACCCCTTCGGCCCGCGTCCACAGGTGACGGTAGACGATCGGACCGCCGGGTTCGCAGCGACCGAGGTCGTTTGCGCGAAGCTGTGTCGGGATAAGCCGCCCCGTCCACCCCTCGTGCGCTCCTGGCGCGTAGCTCTTGCCGTTCCCTACAGTCTGGGAGCTCCCCCAGCCCGTCCACCGCAGGTCGTAGACGACGCTGCCCGGATCCCCGTTCGCGTTGACCTCGTTCGGGGCGACCGTTCCGAATCCCGGGGAGGGACCGCCAATCGTCTTGGCGTAGCGGACCGATCCCAAAGAGGATCAAGGGCCGCGTCCGCAAGCGCAGCGCTGCTGCACATCAACGACAGCGCCATCCCCGCGACGAATTGAAAGCGGCGCACGACGAGATCGTACACCCAGCCGGGACGTCGTCGAAATGTTGAGTGCCACGGTCGGAGCGCTGCCGGCGCGCGACACTCCGTGCACCGCGATAACCCCAGTCACTGGCCATCGAGTAGGCAACCGCTACTGTCGCACTTCGATCAGATGACCGTCGGGATCGCGGATGTAACACCGGATCTCGTGCGGTGGTGTTTCGGCGGCGTCAGGAGATTCGCCCACGGGCGATCGATCCGGCTCCACGCCTCGATCTCCGTGACCCTGATATCGAGGAAGCTGCTGAACCGGTCGGAATCGCGTGGTGTCTCAGCCGCGCCATCGCGACACCGCGACCCGGCCGGCCGCCGGCCACCCGTCAGACCCGTCGCAATACGGTGACCGATCGGCTCTCGGCGGTGATCGTGATCCCGGCCTCGAGGTGATCGACCCTTGGGTCGGCGGCGGTCGCCAGTTCGAGCTTCCATCGCGGCCCGAGGTCTTCGTTGAGGACGAAATCGATCGGCTCGTGATGAGCGTTGAAGATGATCAGAAACGACGCGCCGCGGACCGGGTCGCCGTTGCGGTCGTGGGTCGGGATCTCGTCCCCGTTGAGGAACACGGCGATCGCGCGGGCGTCGTCACGTGTCCAATCTTCGTCGGTCATCGGCTGTCCATCGGGGCGCTGCCAGAGCACGTCGGGCAGACCCGATCCGTGGACCTCGTCGCCCGCGAGGAAGTCGCGTCGGCGGAAGACCGGTTCGCTCTGGCGCAGGGCGATGGCGCGGCGGACGAACTCCCGGAGGTCGGCGTCAGGCTCGCCCCAGTCAAACCAGGAGATCTCGTTGTCCTGACACCAGGCGTTGTTGTTGCCGCCCTGGCTGCGACCCATTTCGTCGCCGCCGAGGAGCATCGGCGTGCCCTGGGACAACAGGACGGTGATGAGAAAGTTGCGTTGCTGGCGGCGGCGCAGGGCGAGGACCTCCGGATCGTCGGTCGCACCCTCCGCGCCGCAGTTCCACGAACGATTGTCGTCGGCGCCGTCCTCGTTGTCCTCCAGGTTGGCGTCGTTGTGCTTGTCGTTGTACGACACGAGGTCAGCGAGGGTGAACCCGTCGTGGGCGGTGATGAAGTTGATCGATGCGCTCGGGCGGCGGCCGTCGCTGGAGTAGAGGTCGGCTGAGCCGGTGAACCGCTGCGCCAACTCCGACACCGGCGCCTCACCGCGCCAGAAGTCCCGGATCGAGTCGCGGTAGGCGCCGTTCCACTCGGTCCAGAGAACCGGGAAGTTACCCACCTGATACCCACCGGGGCCCACGTCCCAGGGCTCGGCGATCAATTTCACCTGAGACAGGATCGGGTCCTGGTGAATCGTGTCGAAGAACGAGGAGAGCCGGTCGACGTCGTAGAGCTCGCGGGCCAGCGTCGAAGCGAGGTCGAAGCGGAACCCGTCGACGTGGCACTCCAGCACGAAGTAGCGCAGCGAATCCATGATCAGCCGCAGCACGCTTGGGTTGACGACGTTGAGCGTGTTGCCAGTGCCGGTGAAGTCCATGTAGAAGCGCGGGTCTTCGGGGCTGAGGCGATAGTAACTGGCGTTGTCGACGCCCTTGAATGACAACATCGGGCCCAGGTGATTGCCCTCCGCCGTGTGGTTGTAAACGACGTCCATGATCACCTCGATCCCGGCGGCGTGCAGCGCCTTGACCATCGCCTTGAATTCGATCACCTGCTCCCCGCGGGTTCCCGACGCGCTGTAGGCAGCGTGAGGCGCGAAGTAGCCGATCGAGCTGTAGCCCCAGTAATTGGAGAGTCCCCGGTCGATCAGGAAGCTCTCGTCGGCGATGTGGTGTACCGGCAAAAGCTCGACCGCGGTCACCCCGAGCTCTGACAGGTAGGCGATCGCCGGCTCCGAGGCAAGGCCGGCGTAGGTGCCGCGCAGCTCCTCGGGCACCTCGGGATGACGCATGGTGAACCCCTTGACGTGGGTCTCGTAGATGACGAAGCTGCTCCATCCGCGCCCGAGCGGGCGGTCCTCGCCCCAATCGAAGCCGGGGTCGATCACGACGCTCGCCGGGATCGCTGCTGCGTCATCGCTCTCGTCCGCCGTCAGGTCGGCGTCATCATCGCCTCCGGGCGCATAGGGAAGCGCGTTGGCGGCCGTCCAATCGACGATGCCGTCGATCGCCTTCGCGTAGGGGTCGATCAGGAGCTTGGCGGGATTGAAGCGCATGCCCTCCGCCGGGTCATAGCGACCGTGCACGCGATAGCCGTAGCGCTGGCCGGGGCCAACGCCCTCCAGGTGGACGTGCCACTGGAACGCGGTCCGGTCGCGCACGTCGATGCGGTGCTCGGACCCGTCTTCGTCGAACAGGCAGAGCTCGATGCGCTCAGCGTTCTCCGAGAACAGGGAGAAATTGGTGCCGCCGTTCTCCCACGTGCTGCCCTGCGGAAACGGCCGTCCGGGCCGCGCGACGATCTCGGTCATGAAGTCCTTTGCTGAAGCCGGCAGACCACCGGCGGTGATCGATGTGCCCTCGCGGAAGGAGCTACCCCGAGAGCGACTCCGGCAAGCGATCACCCGGCAGGTGAGCCGGTCGTGCCTTCCCGAGTTTGACGCGGCATGCTCTCGGCGTCGCCGTGGTGCGGTGCGTGCTGAGTCGCTACAGTTTCGGCGTATGCAGCTTGCGCTCCGCACCTTCGCCCCGGACGCCTGACCGACCCGCCGCACGTGCAGCGTGTGCGGCGGGCCCAGCGTCCGTTCCCCCTGCGAAGTAGGAGTTCTCCACGATGCAATATTTGGATGTCGGCGTCGACCGGCGGACAGATCTCAACGCCGAGCTGACCGCTCTCGGCGTGGACCGCCTGACCGCGGGCCGCGTGCTCGCCCAATACACCGAGCAATGGCTGGTCGCGACGCCCGGTGAGCATGAGCACGTCCGGCTCGTCCCGGCTCGCGGCCGGCTGCGGCACGCGACGGAAGGTCCGCCCGTGACCGGCGACTGGGTCGCGCTTGACGCCGATGACGCGATCGTCGCGGTCCTGGGACGGCGTGGCACGATCGTGCGCCGCGCGGCTGGTCCCGCGAGCGCCGCGCAGGTCCTGGCGGCCAACGTCGACCTCGCGTTGATCGTGGAGTCTCTGCCCGACCCGAACCCGCGGCGGATCGAGCGTTTGGCTGCCCTGGCCGCGGCCGGAGATGTCCCGGCCGCGCTCGTCCTGACGAAGGCTGACCTCGACCCCGACGCCTGGCAAACAGCGACCCCACTCGCGCGAACCGTCGGCCTGACCGACGCGATCACCGTCAGCGCCACCACCGGCGAAGGGCTCGGCGCACTGCGCTCGCTCCTGACCTCCGGGGAGACCGCAGTGCTGCTGGGGCCTTCCGGAGCCGGCAAGTCGACGCTCGCCAACTCTCTGCTCGGAACCGACCGGCAGGCCACCGGTGCGGTCCGGGCCTACGACGGGCGTGGCCGGCACACGACCGTCGTCCGCGAACTGCTCGTCGTGCCGAGCGGCGCATTGCTGATCGACACGCCCGGGATCCGCGAGGTCGGTCTCTGGGACAGCGCCGACGGGGCCTTTGCCGACATCGACGCCGCCGCCGCCGCCTGCCGCTTTACCGATTGCGCGCACGACGCCGAGCCCGGCTGCGCCGTCCGCGACGCCGTCGACCAGGAGCGAATCGCGGCGTGGCGAAAGCTCGCTCGCGAGCAGGCATGGATCGAGGACCGAAAGGCCGCGAACCGCGCCCAGCGCGAGTTCGGACGCAGGCTCGCCCGTCAACAGCGGACCACCGCCGGCATCTCCAAGCCCGGCGCCGCACGGCCGCCTGACCAATAGACGTCGCGCCGGGGATCCGCCGTGTGCGGCGGTGTACGGCGCATGCGGGTCGCGGCGTTGTACGACATTCACGGCAACCTCCCCGCGCTTCGGGCGGTGCTGGCCGACGTCGCGCGCGACAGCGTCGACCTCGTTCTGATCGGCGGTGACGTCGCGACCGGCCCGCTTCCCCGACAGACGCTCATCAGCTGATCGCGCTCGGCTCGCAGGCTCGGTGCGTGCGAGGCAACGCCGATCGCGAGATCGTCAGCGCCTACGATTCTGATCGACGCGACATCGACGCGGAGGAGGATCCGGCGATGCGGGCCTCGGCCTTCGCCGCCGCGCAGATCTCGCGTGAGCAGCGTGACCTGCTGGCGAGCTTCGCTCCTTCGGTGCTGCTGCACCCGGACGGCCTGGGCCCGACCGTGTTCTGTCACGGATCCCCACGCAGCGACAGTGAGATTTTGACCACCGAGACCACCGAGCAGCGGCTGCGGACGATCATCGAAGACGTCGATCAGAG
>JBELAG010000240.1:0-9548 GCA_049509055.1 Solirubrobacteraceae bacterium | reverse complement strand
CACGCTCAAGGCGGCCGCCCACGCGGTGCTGGAGGCGGGGGCGCGCCGCGTCTACGCCGCCGCCACCCACGGCGTGTTCTCCGGCAACGCGTGGGAGAACCTCGCCGACGCCGGCTTCGAGCAGATCGTCGTCACCGACACGATCCCGCTGCCACCCGGCGCACCGAGCAACGTGCGCGTGCTGTCCTGTGCCGACCTGCTGACCAACTCGATCCGCCAGATCTTCACCGACGGGTCGGTCAGCGACGTGTTCGGCGGCGAGAACCAGCTGTTCTGAGCGTGCTGGGGGCGCCGGCGATGTCTTCGGTGCGGCGGCGTGGGCGAGCCTGACCGGCGGCGGCTCGGCGGGCGCCTGCAGAGCGAGCGCGCGGCGCGACTGCTGGACCTGCTGGAGCTCACCGAGGACGAGCTCTGTCAGGTGCTCGCCGTCGACCCGCTGGCGCTGCTCTCCGGCCAGCTCGATCACCGGCCCGAGCTGCCGATCCTGCTCGCGCTGCTCGACGAGCCCGCCGAGCGGGCGGGCCCGCGGGTGCTCGCGAGCTGGGTGCGCGCCGCCGGCCCGTCGGGGCGGCCGATCGACTTCCTGACCGCGCGTGACTTCACCGCCTTCGAGGACGCGCTCGACCTGCTCGCCGCACGCGGCTTCGTCTTGCGCGGCGGGGGAGCCCGGGATGGGTGAGCCGTTCGTGCACCGGCTCCGGGTGCGCTACGCCGAATGCGATCCCCAGGGCGTGGTGTTCAACGCCCATTACCTCGCCTACGTCGATCACACGATCACCGAGCTGTGGCGGGCGGCCTTCGGCGGCTATCAGACGATGCTCGACCGGGGCGTCGACATCGTCGTCGCCGAGGTCCACATGCGCTTCCTCGGCTCCGCGCGGTTCGACGAGGAGCTCGAGCTGGAGGCGGTCGTCGCCCACCTCGGGACGACGAGCATCACCACCAACCACCGGTTCCGGCGGCTGACCGGCGAGCCGCTGCTCGAAGCCCGCATCCGCCACGTCTTCGTCGACTCCCGGACCGCCGCCAAGACTCCGATCCCCGACTGGGCTCGCGCCGGGCTGGCGCCATGGCACATGGTCGAGCCCGAGCCCGCGGGCGACTGACGCGCGGGGCCGATGCGCCCCCTTGAGTGACGCCTCGTCGCCCCGCCCGCGGGGTGTGGGCGATTTGTCGGTAAATAGGCCGAAGATCGCCCCCGACCCCGCGCGGGGCGCCCGGACGTGTGCCAGGGGGCCGGGGCGTGCGCCGTGTTACGCCGCGGCGGCGTCCTTGGCCTTGGGCGGCTTCTTGGGCCAGGCGCCGATGAAGTGGTGAAAGGCGCCGGCGAACGCCCGGTCGACGCCTGCGGCGACGCCGGCCATGACGCCGGCCTGGAGCGCCTGGGCGCCGACGACCTTGGCGACGCTCGACTCGCCGGTGCCGGGAAGCGGGGGCGGAGCGTCGTCGATCGCCGACCACACGCTGGCGAACACGGACTTGCCGATGCGCGCGGCGATCAGCCCCGAGACGATCGCAAAGGGCTTGTACAGGAGGTTGATCACAATCACAGCACGGCAGCCTACCGGCACGCGCAATGATCCTGATGGCCAGGTATCAGCCGCCCCGTTTCTCCAGATGGCCTTTGCCAACGACCGGCCGGCGTGGGTAAATGGTGAACGCGAAGTTGCCGATAAAGGAGCGGACCATGCTCGACGAGGATCCCACCCGAGACGCCGGCGAGGCCGAGGAGCTGCTGCGCCGGGCGCTGCTCGACGACACGTCGGCGGTGGCGGTCTCGCTGAGGGTCAACGGTCTCCCGCTGAGCGAGGCGATGACGGTGATCTTCCACGGCCGGCCCGATCTCGGGACGCTGCAGACGTACGTGACCCGCGGCAGCCGCGCCGCCGGCGCGACGGTGTCGGCCAGCGAGCTGCTGCGGGTGCCGTGCGATCTCGATCTCGCCGACGCCGAGGATCGTGCGGAGGCCGAGCGCCTCTACGTCGAGCAGGCGACCGCGCTGCGCGACGCGCTCGTCGGCGCCGACACGGTGCTCGAGGTGTGGCGCGAGCCGCTGCGCCACCTCGTCGGCAGCGTCGTCTCCGTCGATCACTCGGTCCAGCTCCCGGTGCGCCTGCCGGCCCACCGGCTGCTGCCGACGGCGCTGGTGGCCTCGGAGTCCCAGCTCGTCGTCACGCCGGTGTGCGGCGCGCGGACGCTGGCCGACGGGCGCCCGCCGATGGGGATCGCCTGCGCGCAGCAGGACATCGCTCGCATCTATCCGCTCGCCGACGATCCCGAGCGGTGTGTCGAGGACTTCCTCGGGCTCGCCGCCGAGCACGCGCTCGCGCTCGCCCAGCGGCTCGAGCATCAGGAGGCGTCGGTGCAGCGCTTCCTGGAGCTCAGCGACTCCTAGGGGGATCGATTAGCGTGGGCGCCGATGCGGCGCTCGCGCGTGATCGGCCTGGCGGCACTGGGCGTGGTGGTGTTCCTGGCCATCAGCGCCCTGCTCGCCCGCGCGTTCAGCGTCGGTGGGGCCGAGGATGCGGCGATCACCAGCCTCGTGCGGGCCGAGGCCCGCGGCGACGCGCCCGCGGTGGTCTCGCTGATCAGCGGCTGCGCCGCGAGCCGGGCGTGCCGCGCCCGCGCCGCTGAGGTGAGCACGACGCTCAAGCGCCCCGGGGCCATCTCGATCGTCCAGCTCACGCCGTCGGCCAGCTTCTCGCTCGGCCCGACGCTGGGCGTCGCGCGCGTGGCGTGGCTGGCCGGGTCCTCGCTGCCGCGCGTGCAGTGCGTGCGGGTGCGCCACACCGGCAACGTGCTGCAGGGCTTCGGCGTCGAGTTGCTGGAGGTCAGCGCCCGGATCGGAACCGGCGACGACTGTCCCAGTCGCTTCTAGCCCGGTGCGGCGTGCGCGACGGCGTGCGCGCGGGCTCCCGGATCGGCCGGCGCTCGCGGCCCGGCAGGCGCTCGCCGAGGCGACCGTGCTCGCGCAGGCGCACACGGGCGGGAACCGCATCGGGAAGCGGGATGCCGCCACGCGGCGGCTCGGGCTTGGACGGCGGGCGGCGCGGCCCACGGCCCCAGCCGTCGTTGTCGTCGGAATCCGGCCGCTCGGGCCTGATCGGGTTGTCCTTGAGCGCCGGGAACAGCAGCACGGCCACGCCCACGAGCCCGATCAGATGGACTCCGGCAATCCACAGAATCAACTGCACGCCGTCCGTCATCAGACAAGGTTAGCGCACCGTTAGGGAGCAGCGCCAGGGCTTCGCAGCGCCCACGGCCGATCGCCCGGGGACGTTTTCGCGCCGCGGCCGCTACCATCGAACGCCGTCCATGGCACGTCACGAATCCACATCCCTGAAGGTGTCCGCCCGCGAGCCCGGCGGCTCGCGCACCGCGCGGCGCCTGCGCCGCGCGGGTAACGTCCCCGGCGTCGTCTACGGCGGCGATGCCGAGCCGCTCGCCTTCCAGGTCTCGGCGCGACTGCTGCGCAACACGCTGGCCGGCGCGGGGGCGGTGCTCGACCTCGACGTCGAAGGCGCCGGCGCCACCCCGGTGATGGTCAAGGACATCGTGCGCCATCCGGTGACCGGCGCGACCGTCCACGTCGACCTGCTGCGGGTCCGGCTCGACCAGAAGATCCAGTCGACGCTCGCGCTCGAGCTGATCGGTGCCGAGGAGGCGCCCGGCGTGCGCGAGGGCGGCGTGCTGGAGCACGTCACCCGCGAGCTGACGATCGAGGCGCTGCCCAGCGACATTCCCGATTCGCTCACCCACGACGTCTCGGCGATGCAGATCGGCGAGACGCTGACCCTCGACGCGCTGCGGCCGCCGCCCGCGGTGGAGCTGATCGGCGATCCCGAGACGGTGATCGCGACCCTGACGCCACCCCGGCTCCAGGTCGAGTCCGGCGACGAGATCGAGCAGGAGACGCAGGTCGTCGGCGAGGCCGGCGCCGAGGGCTCCGGCGCGGCCGAGGACTCCGGCGGGGACGCCGACTCCGACGCCGAGTAGGCGCGGGCGATGCCCCGGCCGGGACGCCGCGGCGCACCCGTCGACTGGCTGATCGTCGGCCTCGGCAACCCCGGGGCCGAATACGAGCGAACGCGCCACAACGTCGGCTTCGAGATCGGGCGGGCGCTGGCCGAGCGCTGGCAGCTGCCCAAACCGCGCACTCGCTGGCGAGGACTGCTGACCGAGGGCCGCACCGGCCCCGGCGGCGCGCGGGTCGCGCTGCTGCTGCCCCAGACCTACATGAACGACGCCGGGCAGTCCGCCGGCCCCGCCCGCGGTGAGCTGCAGACGCCGCTTGACCGCGTGCTCGTGCTCCACGACGAGATCGATCTGCCGTTCGGCGACATCCGGGTGCGGCTCGGCGGCGGACTGGCCGGCCACAACGGCCTGAAGTCGCTGCGCCAGGGCTTCGGCTCGCCCGACTTCTGGCGGGTGAGGGTCGGCGTCGGGCGGCCCGCGAGCACCGATCCCGAGATCGTCGCCGCCTACGTCCTCGGCCGCTTCAGCGAGCCGCCGGGCGACGTGCGCGACGTCGTGCACCGCGCCGCCGACGCCGCCGAGCGGGTGCTGGAGGACGTCGCCGCCGAGCCCGCGGTGCCCGAAGCCTGACCGCCCCCGCCGAGCCCGCGGTGCCCGAGGGCCGTCCCGATTCGCGGCGCCTAGACTCAGACGATGTAGGCCACCGATGCTGCGCACCCTCCTCGCCCATGCCGACGACGATCCGCAGACCGCCGCGCTCGCGCGCGACGGCGGCGACGCGTTCGTCTCCCAGTCGCTGCGCCCGTACCTCGTCGCCGCGCTGCTGGACCGCGATCCCGACCGGCCGGCGATCGTCGTCGCGGGCGACGACCGCGCCGCGCGCGACCTCGCCGCCGGCCTGAAGACGTGGCTCGAGCCCCGCCCGGTCCGCCACTACCCGAGCCGCGGCGTCAACTACGAGTCCCATCTCGCGCCGCCGCCGCACCTCGTCGGATTGCGGATCGCTGCGCTCGACGCGCTGCTCGACGCCGATCCCGGCGACTCGTCGGGGCCGGCCGCCCCGGTCGTCGTCGTCAGCGCGGTCGCGCTGTCGGAGAAGGTTCCCGACCCGGCGATGCGCCCGCGCGGGTTCGAGCTGCGCACCGGCGACCTGATCGACCTCGAGGAGTGCGCGCTGGACCTCGTCGCGGCGGGCTACGAGCGCGTCGACCAGGTCGAGGACCGGGGGCAGTTCGCGATCCGCGGCGGGCTGCTCGACCTGTTCCCGGCGACCGAGGACCGGGCCGTCCGGGTCGACCTGTTCGGCGACGAGATCGAGTCGCTGCGGTGGTTCTCGACCTTCACCCAGCGCTCGCTCGGCGACGCCGAGGTCGTCGAGGTCGCGCCGGCGGCGGAGCTGGCCGCCGAGCACCGGGAGCTGGCGGAGATCGCGGCGCTGGAGGACGCCTCGGAGCGCCCCGACATCGCCGAGCTGCTGCCGGTCGAGAACTTCCACTCGTTCCTGGAGCTGGCCGGCGAGGCGTCGGTGCTGATCGCCGGCAACGAGGACGTCGCGCCGGTGCTCGCCGACCACTGGCAGGACGTGACCGCCGCCTTCCACGACGAGGACGCCCACCACCTCTACGTCGCCCCCGACGAGATCGTCGCCGAGCTCGACCGTCGCGTCGCGATCCGTCTGTCGAGCATCGACCAGGACCAGCGTTTCGCCTTTCGCGCCCAGACCGCCGAGATTGCCGCCCGCGGGCTCAAGGAGGCCGAGCCCGAGCTCGAGAAGCTCGCCCGCTCGGGCTATCGCACCGTGCTGACCTTCGCCCGGCGCGGGGAGGGCGAGCGGCTGGCCTACAACCTCGGACGGCTCAGCGTCCGCTGGCTGGGCGAGTCCACCGACGGCGTGGTCGCGACCCCGGGCACCGCGACCTTCGCCCACGCGCGGCTGGCGACGGGCTTCATCGCTCCGCAGTTCCACCTGGCGGTGATCCCCGACCATCGCCTGTTCGCCCGCCGGCGCGCGAGCGAGCGTCCCGGGCGCGAGCACCGCCGCGGCGTGCTGCGCAGCTTCGCCGACCTGCGTACCGGCGACATCGTCGTCCACGAGGACCACGGGATCGCGCGGTTTGCGGGGTTCGACACCAAGACGGTCGCCGACGTCACGCGCGACTACCTGTACCTCGAGTACGCCGGCTCTGACCGGGTGTTCGTGCCGGTCGACCAGCTCGCCAAGATCAGCCGCTACGTCGGCGGGGGTGGAGCCCATCCGCCGCTGTCCAAGCTCGGCGGCACGCGCTGGGACACGATCAAGGCACGCGCGCGCCGCGCGGCGCAGGAGCTCGCCGGCGAGTTGCTCAACCTCTACGCCGAGCGCAAACGGCGCGAGGGCCACGCCTTTCCGATGGACACCGACTGGCAGCGGGAATTCGAGGACGCGTTCCCGTTCACCGAGACGCCCGACCAGCGCGACGCGATCGAGTTCGTCAAGGCCGACATGGAGGCGCCGCGGCCGATGGACCGGCTGATCTGCGGCGACGTCGGCTACGGCAAGACCGAGGTCGCGCTCCGGGCGGCGTTCAAGTCGGTGCAGGACGGCAAGCAGGTGATGCTGCTCGTGCCCACCACGATCCTCGCCCAGCAGCACTACGGGACGTTCACCGAGCGCCTCAAGGACTACCCGGTGACGATCGAGCACGTGTCGCGCTTCCGCCCGGCCGCCGAGCAGAAGGCGTCGGTGGCCCGGTTCGCGCGCGGCGAGGTCGACATCCTGATCGGCACCCACCGGCTGCTCTCGCGCGACGTCCGGGCGAAGGACCTGGGGCTTTTGATCGTCGACGAGGAGCAGCGCTTCGGGGTCAAGCAGAAGGAGCTGCTGCGCCAGATGAAGCTGCGCGTCGACGTGATCTCGATGAGCGCCACGCCGATCCCGCGGACGTTGCAGATGTCGATGGCCGGGGTGCGCGACATCTCGGTGATCGAGACGCCGCCGGAGGGCCGGCGGCCGGTCAAGACCTATGTCGGCGAGTACGACGAGGAGCTCGTGCGGCGGGCGCTGCTGCGCGAGCAGGAGCGCCACGGCCAGGCGTTCTTCCTGCACAATCGCGTCGAGACGATCGACGAGACGGCGGTGCGGCTGCGCGGGCTGTGTCCGGGGATGCGCTTCGAGGTCGCCCACGGCCAGCTCGACGAGGGCACGCTGGAGAAGCGGATGCTCGGCTTCCTGCGCGGCGACGCCGACGTGCTGGTGTGCACGAGCATCATCGAGTCGGGGATCGACATCCCGCAGGCCAACACGCTGATCGTCGAGCGCGCGGACATCTTCGGCCTCTCCCAGCTCTACCAGATCCGCGGGCGGGTCGGGCGCTCCCGGGAGCGCGCGTTCGCCTATCTGCTGTACCCCAGCGCGGCGGCGCTCACCCCGGAGGCCGCCCAGCGGCTGTCGGCGCTGTCGGACTACACCGAGCTCGGCGCCGGATTCAAGATCGCGATGCGCGACCTCGAGCTGCGCGGCGCCGGCAACCTGCTCGGCGACGAGCAGTCCGGCCACGTCGCGGCGCTCGGCTTCGAGCTCTACATGCAGATGCTCGACGAAGCGGTGGCCGCGGCCGACGGTGCCGGGGCCGCGGACGAGGACTGGGAGCCGGTGCGCCTCGACGTCAACGTCGACGCCTACGTCCCGTCGGACTACATCCCCTACGAGCAGGCCAAGGTCGACGTGCATCGCCGGATCGCCGGCTCCCGGGAGGTTGCCGACCTCGTCGAGTTGCGCGAGGAGCTCGAGGATCGCTTCGGCGACCTTCCCGACCCGCTGCGCAACCTGATCGCGCTCCAGCAGGCGCGGATCAAGCTCGGCCAGGCGGGGGCCACGGCGGTGACCTTCCGGGGCGACCGGCTGGCGGTGACACCGATCGAGCTGGACTCGGTGCGGGCCAAGAAGATCCGCGCCGAGATCCCCGAGGCGCTGTATGAGTCGGGCAAATCCCAGCTGTCGGTCCGCGTCCCCAAGGACCCGCGCGAGCGCTTCCCGGCGATCGTGCGCGCCGCCGACGTCCTGTTGTCGGTGACCCGCGAGGCCGCATAAGAGTTTGCGAAGCACGTCGCGGCGAGAACGACGCGTCGCCGGAGGGTCGCTACTATCGGCGAGGTCGTATGAAGATTCGGAAGACCATCCTGGCGCTCGGCGCCTTTTTTGTGCTGATCGCCACAGCAGTGGCCGGGTGCGGCAGCGGCCTTCCCGGTAACTCGGTGGCCACCGTCGCCGGCAACCCGATCACGCTGCGGGCGTTCAACCACTGGATGTTCGTCGCCGCCAAGGGCGAGGCCAGCCAGAGCCCCGGCCAGCCGGTGATCGCGCCCGAGGATCCGCCGGACTTCCCCAAGTGCGTCGCCCAGGTCCGCGCCGAGATCCCGAGCCTCAAGAAGGTTTCCGAGAAGCAGCTCAAGAGCGACTGCAATCAGCTGTTCACGTCGCTGTCGAGCGAGGTGATGGACTTCCTGATCAAGGCCTACTGGTACCAGGCCGACGCACACAAACTCGGGATCACCGTCACCAACGCGCAGGTCCAGAAGGCGCTCGCCGCGGCCAAGAAGGGACAGTTCTCGACCGCGGCCGAGTTCCAGACGTTCTTGAACAGCAGCGGTCAAACGCTGCAGGACATCCTCTTCCGCGTTCGCGTCAACCAGGTCTTCACCAAGCTCAGCGCCCGTCATCCGACGAAGGTCACGACCGCCGCGATCGCCGCCTACTACGCCAGCCACAAGGCGCAGTTCGGAACGCCGGCGTCGCGCAACATGCGGATCGTCCTGGCCAAGACGGCGGCGCAGGCCGCGACCGCCAAGGCGGCGCTGACGCGCGGCACGAGCTGGGCCGTCGTCGCCAAGAAGTACTCGATCGACCCCACCACCAAGAATGCCGGCGGACTGCTCACCGACGTCACCCCCGGCCAGCAGGACGCCGCCCTCAGCAAGGCCGCCTTCGCCGCGCCGCTCAACAAGATCCTCGGACCGGTCAAGGGCCAGTTCGGCTACTACGTGCTGCAGGTGACCAAGATCACCGCGGCGACCCAGCGCACGCTCGCGCAGTCCAGCGCGCTGATCAAGCAGACCCTCAGCGGGACGCTCGCCACCGCGGCGCAGACGGCGGTCGACAACCACGCCAAGAAGGATTGGCTGAGCCAGACGACGTGCCGGGCGCTCTACGCGATGGCGGACTGCAGTGGGTACAAGGCGCCGAAGACGACGTCGACGAGCTCCAGCGCGGCCGCGGCCACCACCACCGCTTCCCCCTGATCGGTGGCGGTCGACGGGTCCGGCCAGGACGCCGCGCGGTCACTGACGCGTCTTGACGCGATCACCCGGCGCCTGCGCCGCGAATGTCCATGGGACCGCGAGCAGGACGAGCGCACGATCGTGCCCCACACCGTGGAGGAGGCCTACGAGCTGGCCGACGCGGCGCACCGGCGCGACGACGCCAAGCTGGTCGACGAGCTCGGCGACGTCCTGTTCCAGGTGCACTTCCTGGCGCTGCTGCTGGAGGAGCGCGGCGCCGGCGATCTCACTCGCGTCGCCGACGGCGTCACCGAGAA
>JBELAG010000024.1:0-30060 GCA_049509055.1 Solirubrobacteraceae bacterium | reverse complement strand
GGAATGGTGGAAATGGCCCTCGCCCGCCTCGAGGAGCACGGCATCGTCGAGCTCGACGAAGAGCGCAAAGCGGCAATGGTCAGCAACCTGCTGGTCGTCCTGTGCGCTGACCAGCCCGCCTCCCCGATCGTCAACACCGGCACGCTCTATTCGTGAGCCCTGAGCGCAAGCAGGTACTGCTGCGCATCGACCCAGCGGTTCACGACGCCCTGGCCCGGTGGGCCAACGACGAGCTGCGCAGCCTCAACGCTCAAATCGAGATGCTGCTGCGACATGCCCTCAACGACGCCGGCCGGATGCCCCGGAAAGCGGGGCCGATACCCAGGCGCGGCCGGCCGCCGAAATCGTAGCGATCGTGCGGCGCGGCGAGAGCGCTCGGTCTATGAGTCGGGCGCCGCGTGATGGCGCGCGGTGACGTGGCGGACCTCCAGTAACGCCGAGAGCCACGCCTCGACGCAGTGGGCGTGAGCCCTGGGCGCTCGGAGCCGGAGCTCCAAGCGGTCGCACCCGCTGCGGTGTGACCGATAGTCAGCCTCGGTGACACGGCAGCGGCGCCGGTGCAGCGCGGCCACGACGCGCAGCAGCGCCGTCGGGCTCTCGGCGTCGAGTTCGACCGTGAGGGCGAGCTCGACCTGGTCGCCGGCGGCGGCCGTCGGTGGATGGGTTGGCAGGGCGGTGGTCATGGGCTTCTCCGATCGAGGTCTGAGAAACCGAGCGACGCGCATCTGCCAGCTCGGCTCCCGAGAGCCGTCTGACCCGCGAGCTCGAGCGCGGGCCTAGCTGGTAATGACGATGACGATCGGCGTCGGCAGACCACGAACCACAGAGGTGGTGGTGGGCGACGGCCGCATCATTCGGCACCGAAGCCTACTGCAGCCGCCGCGTCTACGAGGGCAGGATCTCGACGAAGCCGTCCGTTCCGTGCACGCGGATCCGCTGGCCATCCCGGATCAGCCGCGTCGCGCCCTGCACCCCCACGACGGCCGGCAAGCCGTACTCCCGTGCGATCACCGCGCCGTGGGTCATCAGGCCCCCCACCTCCGTCACCAAACCCTTGATCGCGACGAACGCAGGCGTCCAGCTGGGGTCGGTGTAGGAGGTGACGAGGATGTCATCCGGTTCGAGCTCGGCCTGCGCCATGTCCAGGATCACGCGGGCCCGGCCTTCGACGGTCCCGGCGGACACCGGCAAGCCGACCAGCGCGCCGGCCGGCAGATCGTCACGTCGGTAGGTTCCGGCGATCGCCTCGCCCTCCGACGTGAGCACCCGGGGCGGCGAGAGTGACTGGTATGACTCAAACGCGTCCTTGCGGCGACGGATGAGCTGCTGATCGACGTAATGGGTGCCGACGACGTCGCGCAGCTCCTGCAAGGTGAGGAAGAAGATCTCGTCCCGCTCGCGAAGCACGCGGGCCTGCACGAGGCGTTCGGCTTCTGCCAGCAGTGCTTGCTTGTACACAAAGTAGCGGCTGACCATGCCGTACTTCGGATACTCCCGGTACCCGATGAAGGTCCGGACGCGGTCGATCATCCGCTTGGCCTCGTCGGCCTTCTGCTCCCCGTCGGGCAACGCTCGCACCCGCTCCAGCAGCTCCTGTTCCTTGCTCCAGGCCTCCTGCCTGCCCTGCTCGAAACGCCGCTCACCGGCGCCCGGCTCGAAGTTCCTGATGTTGCCGAGGATCATCGGCACGAGCGTGGTGGGCTGTTCGCTCCACCGCGGCTTCGTGATGTCGATCTCGCCGACGCAGCGCATGCCGTACCGGTCGAGATAGGCCTGGATGGCGTCTCGCGCTTCCCGCCCGCCGGCGAGCGCCGGCAGCTCGTCCAGGAAGCCCTCGTCCTCGGCGTGCTCCAGGAACGACACCACGTCCGGATGCGGACGGATCACGTCCGCGACGTCGAGGAGCGCCAGCCCCATTTCCGACGTGACGTTGTGAGGGACGGACTGGGTGAGCGTGTCGGCGGCATTCTTCTCGCCCAGCCACGCGTGCAACTGCTCGTTGAGCCACCAGGTGGCCTCGATCGCGGTCGCGATCAACGGGAGGCTCCGTGGATCGAACAGGCTCCGCCTCAGTTCTTGGAAGTCCGCCAGGATGAAGTCGAGCAGCGCCGATCCGGTCTTCGTCCGGATATCGCGCTGCAAGGTGGCGATCGAGGCCTGGCTCCGTTCGATCAGCTCCTCGACGATGCGCGAATCGGTCGCGATCGAGGCGTCCGCGCCGACGGCCAGCACCCCGCTCAGGGCCTCGTCCGGGAGGTCCGGGATGAAGTCGCCACGTTCGATAATGCTCTGCAGCGCGTCGCCGATCAGCGGATCAGATCTGCCCAGCGCCTTGAGCAGGGCGGCGCGACTCGTCGGCGAACCCAGCGCCTGGGTGACGTCGACGAACAACCGTCCGCCCGCCTCGGACATGGGCCGCGGGGTCGTCAGCTGCCACACGGAGAGTCCCAGGGGTTTCATCGGGTCGGTCATCATCTGCTGGTGACCGACGGAGACGTAGACGTGGTTGCCCTGATCGCCGGCCTCGGGGATGGGGAACAGCGTGGTGATCGGCCGGCTCTGGAGGATCTCGAACCCGTCGTCGACCAGGCACCATTCGATGTCCTGGGGACCGCCGAAATGCGCTTCGATCCGCCGCCCGAGCCGGGCGAGTGCCACGACCTGCACAGCCGTCAGCGCCGGCTGCTCCCGGCGCTCCGGCTCGATCGGCACTGCCTGCGTCCCACCTGCCGGCGAGGCCCGGACGGCGACCTGCTTGGTGGCGACCGTGCTGGCCAGAACCTCGCCGTCGCGCACCGTGAAGACGTCGGCGTTCACCACACCCGAGACCAGGCCCTCGCCGAGCCCGAAGCCGGCCTCCACAGTGGTGACCTTCCGGTTGAAGGTGACGGGGTCTGCCGTGAACAGGATGCCGGCCGCCTGCGGGAAGACCATCCGCTGCACGACCACCGCCATCAGGACGTCCCGGTGGTCGACGGCGTTGCGCAGGCGGTAGGTGACCGCCCGGTCGGTGAACAGCGAGGCCCAGCACCGGCTGACGTGCCGGAGGATCGCGGCGGTGCCGATGATGTTCAGGTACGTGTCGTGCTGACCCGCGAAGGAGGCCGTCGGCAGGTCCTCCGCCGTCGCGCTCGATCGGACGGCGTAGCCGGCGTGTTCGCCGAGACCGACGAGGGCGTGGGTGACGGCCGCCGACACGTCGCCGGGGATCGCGAGCCCCTCGAGGGTTCGGCGGATCACGCCGCTGAGCGTGTGGATCGCGTCCCGGTCGCCCGGGTTCAGGCGCGACAGCCGATCGAGCAGAGCGCCGATCGCCGGGGCATGCGACACAGTCCGCCGGAAGGCGGTCGTCGTCACGCAGAAGCCGGGCGGCACGTCGATCTCCTCGATCTGGGAAAGCTCTCCCAGATGGGCGCCCTTCCCGCCGACGACCGCCACCTGGGCACTGTCGATCTCGTGGAAACCCAACACGTAGCAGTCCATCGTGTTGCTCCCTTCATCGCTTGCGGCGAGCGAGTATGAAGACGCGCCGGGGCTTGAAACAAGCCCCCCCCGCCGCGATACCGTGGAGGTGGAGAGGGGCGCAGTGCGCGGATCTCATAATCCCGCGGGATGAATACTTCCGCGCACGAGCGGGCATGCTGAGCGCCGAGCACCGGTCGCGCCGTCGCGGCGGGAACGGGACGCGGCTCATCCACGGCTTCGACGAAACCGCTCAGGACCAGGAGGGCGTATCGCATGGGCACGATCACCACGACCGACGGCACGGAGATCTTCTTCAAGGACTGGGGCACGGGCCAGCCGATCGTGTTCAGCCATGGCTGGCCGCTGTCGGGCGATGACTGGGACAGCCAGATGCTGTTCTTCCTTCACCACGGCTACCGCGTGATCGCCCATGACCGCCGCGGACACGGGCGCTCGACGCAGACCAGCGACGGTCATGACATGGATCATTACGCCGACGATCTGGCGGCCGTGACCGCTCACCTCGATCTTCAGGGCGCCGTCCACGTCGGGCACTCCACCGGAGGCGGCGAGGTCGTGCGCTACATCGCCCGGCACGGCGAGGCGCGCGTCGCGAAAGCGGTGCTGATCAGCTCGGTGCCGCCGCTGATGGTGCAGACCGACGCGAACCCCGGCGGACTGCCGAAGAGCGTGTTCGACGACCTCCAGGCGCAGCTGGCCGCGAACCGCTCGGAGTTCTACCGCGCCCTCCCGTCGGGCCCGTTCTACGGCTTCAACCGGCCGGGCGTGCAGGCGTCGGAGGCGATCATCGAGAACTGGTGGCGACAGGGGATGATGGGCGGCGCCAAGGCTCATTACGACGGGATCGTCGCCTTCTCCCAGACCGATTTCACCGACGATCTCAAGCAGATCACCGTGCCGGTCCTGGTGATGCACGGCGACGACGACCAGATCGTCCCGTACGCCGACTCCGGACCACTGTCGGCACAGCTCGTGCGCAACGGGACGCTGAAGACCTACCAGGGATTCCCGCACGGCATGCCGACCATCCAGGCCGAAACGATCAACGCCGACCTGCTGGCGTTCCTGCAGTCCTGACCACCTGGCACGCGGAGTCGGTGTTGCGATGACCGTGGTGCTGGTGACCGGCGGGCCGGGGTATGTGGGCACGCAGCTGATCGCTGCGCTGCTGCGAGACGGTCGTCGGGTGCGGACGACGGTTCGCTCCCTGCAGAGCGAGGCCGATGTGCGTACAGCGGTGCGTCGCGGTGACGCCGACGACAGGGGTCTGGAGGTCGTGACCGCGGCACTGACCGCCGACGAGGGATGGGCCGCCGCGGCGGCGGGCTGCGAGGAGGTCCATCACGTCGCCTCGCCGATGATCCAGACCGACGATCCCGATGAGGTGATCGTTCCCGCTCGTGAGGGCACGCTCCATGTCCTGCGGGCCGCGCGCGACGCGGGCGCCAGACGGGTCGTGCTGACCTCGTCGTTCGCTGCGGTCGGCTACACGCCCAGGCCGAGTGCCGAGTACACCGAGGCGGACTGGACCGATCCCGACGCGCCGGGTCTGCCGGCCTACCCGCGGTCCAAGGCGATCGCCGAGCGGACCGCGTGGGACTTCATCGAACGTGAAGGTGGCAGGACCGAGTTGGTCGTGATCAACCCGACCTTCATCCTCGGGCCCACACTGACGACGCAGGCGCGTTCCTCCCTGCAGCTGACCAAGGCGATGCTTGACGGGACGATGCCGGTCGTCCGACGCCAGCGCTTCGGTGTCGCCGACGTGCGTGACGTCGCCGACCTGCACATCCGTGCGATGGCCACGCCCGAGGCCGCCGGCAAGCGCTTCCTGGCGTTGGCCGATGGACCGACGCGGCCCGCGAGGAGCTCGGCTGGCGCCCACGCCCGGCCGAGACCACGATCGTCGAAACCGCCGAGAGCCTGCGCGACCTCGGCCTGCTGGAGAAGCGATGATGACCGGCGAGGTGGTGGACGCCGTCACCGGCGATCGTAGACGGTGGCCCTCACGTCGGAGTTGATCGCGCAGGCACTCCTGGCGGTGAAATCGTTGCCGCACGAACCGCGCGCCGAGGCACCGGTCGCCGGCGCCGGAACCACCATCGCGATCCCAAGCCAGGCGAGCTTGCTCATGTGTCGCGCAGCGTGTCAAGACCCTGGCGCTACGGTGGTCGTCATGGACCGAGTGCTGCCGGCGTTTGTGGAGGCTCTGCCCGACGGAGTCCACCAGGTGAGTCTGCCGACACCGTTTCGGGTTGGAAGCGTCAACTGCTACGTGCTGCTTGAACGGCCGGTCACCGTTCTGGACCCCGGAACGCTGCAACCCGGATCGCTCGCGACGTTGAGAGGGCTACTGAAAGCGCACGGGCGCGATTTCGACGATATCGAGCAGGTCATCGTCACCCACCATCACGCCGACCACTGCGGCGCCGCGGCGGTGTTGGCGGCCCGCGCAGGCGCGCGGATCGTGTGCGGCGCTCCCGAGGTCCCGCGCCTGCTGCAACCGGCGGACGTTCAGTCCAGGCATGACCTCCTGATCGGGCTGGGCGTGCCTGACGACGTCGCACGCTCGGTCATCGCCGGAGCGGACGCCGCCGTGGAACGGGTCGTCCGACGGCCACGTCAGAGCATGGTCACGAGCGTCCATGACGGAGACGTTCTCCGGGCCGGAGGCCGACCGCTTCGGTGCATGGTCACTCCCGGTCACGCCGAGGGTCATCTGTCATTGTGGGATCCCGCCGCGAGCGTTCTGTTCAGCGGAGACCATCTGTTGAGCCGAATCATCCCGGTGTCCAGCCTCGATGATCGCGACGCCCTCGGCCGCCGCCGTCGGAGCTTTGTCGAGTATCTCGCGAGTCTGGCGAGGTTCATGGCGCTCGAGCCGGATGTCGTGCTCCCGGGCCACGGGCGCGCGTTCACCGAGGTCGACCTGCTCGCCGCCCGCGTGCGCTCCCACAGTCAGGAGCGAGCCGAGCAGATCGAGACGATGCTGCGTGCCGGGCCGGCGACCCCGTTCCAGCTCGCACGCCGGTTGCAGTGGCAGCCGGAAGGCGCGCGGCTCCTGTTGGGCCTCGCGCACGCGCAGGCGCATCTGGATCTTCTCGAGGAGGCCGGCCGGGTGGTGTTTGATGACGACGGAGCGCGAGTGCGCTACCGGCTGCCCGGCTGAGGAGCCGCGTCGATCGCGACACCGCGCTGTGGAAGCTGTCAGGATCGTCGGATGGCCACTGCCGACTATGTGATCGTCGGGGCGGGGTCCGCCGGGTGCGTGCTGGCGGCTCTCACCGAGGATCCGCAGGTCCGTGTCACGCTGCTCGAGGCGGGACCGAGGGACCGCAATCCCAACGTCAAGATCCCGGCGGCGTTCGGCAAGCTGTTCCATGACCGCAAGCTCGACTGGGATTTCGAGACCGAGCCCGAGCCCGGTTGTGTGGGCCGCCGGCTGTATGTCCCTCGCGGCAAGACGCTGGGCGGTTCGAGCTCGATCAACGCGATGCTCTACGTCCGCGGCCGGCCGCTCGACTTCGACCTGTGGGTCGAGGCCGGCGCGGTGGGCCGGAGCTGGGGCGACGTGCTGCCGTACTTCCTGCGTGCCGAGCACAACGAGCGCGGCGCGTCTGAGTTCCACGCGACCGGCGGCCCGCTGAACGTCGCCGACCAGCGCTCGCCGCGCCCGTTGGCGCAGGAGCTGATCGCATCGTGCGAGGCGGTCGGCATCCCGCACGTCGCCGACTACAACGGCCCCGAGCAGGACGGCGTCTCGATGTTCCAGGTGACACAGAAGAACGGCCGTCGTTGGAGCACCGCGGACGCGTATCTGCGACCGGCACTGCAGCGCCCCAACCTGACGGTCGTCACCGGGGCGCTCGTGCTCGGTGTGGAGCTGGACGGCGAGAGCGTGATCGGCGTGCGCTACCGCAATGCTCGCGGCCACGAGCAGCGAGCCCGTCCCGAGCGGGAGGTGCTCCTCAGCGCCGGAGCGATCGGCTCCCCGCAGATCCTGTTGCTGTCGGGTATCGGTCCGTCCGATGAGCTCTCAGCCGCCGGCATCGATCTGGCGCACGAGCTGTCCGGCGTCGGCAAGAACCTTCAGGACCACCCGTTCGTGACGATGAACTACGAGGTCCGGGACTCTGACACCCTGTATCGGGCCGACGCGCCCAAGCAGCTGGCCGAGTGGCTGCTGCGGCGCTCGGGCAAGCTCACCTCGACCGTCGCCGAGGTGTGTGCGTTCGTCCGGACCCGCTCGGGCCTGCCGGCAGCCGATATCGAGTTCCACATGGGCGCGGCGTTCTCTGAACAGCACGGGTCGGTTGAGCACGACGCCGACTGTGGGACGATCGCGCCAACGCTGATCAGCCCCCGGGCGAGAGGCGAGGTCACGCTGCGCAGTGCCGATCCTGGCGCCAAGCCGAAGATCCTCACCAACGCGCTAACCGAGCCCGACGATCTGGCATCGATGGTCGCCGGGATGCGGCTGGCGCGCGAGATCGCGTCGACGTCCCCGTTGCGGGAGAAGGTGGTGCGTGAGCTGACGCCCGGGCCCGATGTGTCCGACGCCGACCACGAGGGGTCGCTGCGCGAGCGCGTCGAGCTGATCTACCATCCGGTCGGCACATGCGCGATGGGGTCCGGCGAGGGCGCCGTGCTCGATTCCGAGTTGCGCGTCAGAGGTCTGGCGGGCCTGCGCGTCATCGATGCGAGCGCCTTCCCGGTGATTCCGGGCGGCAACACCAACGCGCCGACGATCATGCTCGCCGAACGCGCCGCCGACCTGATCCGCGGCCGCGTGAACGCGCCATCCGCTGCGGCGGTCTGACCGGCCAGGCTGATCGGCGCTGACCGGTCATCGCGAGCAGCGTGATCGCGCCCGACGACAAGACGCAGACGGTTCGCGCTCGCGCCCTGAGCCGGCGGCGGGCGATGATGGCACTCGAGTTTCCGGCGATGCTCGAGTTCGAGGATCCGGCGCTGGAATGGCGTCGGCTGTTCTCAGAGCTGCTGGGGACGTTTCTGCTGGTGATGGTCGGCGCGGGCGGTGCCGTGGTGGACGCGGTCAGCCACGGAATGATCAGCCGGCCGGCCGCGGTCGCCGCTCCCGGGCTCACCGTGATGGCGATCATCCTGTTCATGGGTGCCGTGTCGGGCGCGCACCTCAATCCGGTGGTCACGATCGCGTTCACGCTGCGAGGTGACTTTCCGTGGCGGCGCGTTCCGGGTTACCTGCTGGTCCAGCTGATCGGCGCGACGCTCGCGTGCGTGTTCCTTCGCGCCGTGTTCGGCGATGTCGGGATGCTGGGCGCGACGAAGCCGGGCGCGCACGTCCACGACTGGCAGGCAATGCTGATCGAGCTCGTGCTGACCGCCGGGCTGGTGAGCACGATCCTGGGCACCGCCTCGCGGGCGCAGAACGTCGGGCAGTTCTCGGCGTTGGCCGTGGGCGGCTACATCATCCTCGCCGGGTTGTGGTCCAGTCCGGTGAGCGGCGCGGCGATGAATCCCGCCCGCTCGTTTGCTCCCGATCTGGTGATCGGAGACTTCGCTCACTTCTGGGTGTACGTGATCGGGCCGCTGGTCGGCGCGTTGGTCGCGGTCGGCTTCGCGTGGGTGCTGCGCGGGCCCGGCGGCGACAGCGGCGGGCTGGCCGCGGCCCGTGGCATGCTCGACCGCTCCGAGCTCGATGCCGCGGGCCGATCCCCGGATCCGGATCTGCGGCCACCGGAGTGACCCCACCGGCGCCTGGCGGGGCGCCATGGCGTCTGGCATGATCGTCTCATCGCCAAGACCAACGGCACCGAGACCGGAGCGGTCCAGAGAATCAAATGGCTCGACGATGTCGCCGAACACGACTACGCCGCCGCGACCGCATACCTGTCGCTCAAGCTCGACGGTGAAGCTGTTCACAAGGCGATCAAGCGGCTCCGGAAAGCCGACGTCACGACCCGGCGCGCCAACGACATCCTGCGCGCGGCAGGCCTCGAGGCCGCTCCACTCGACGATCCGGGCGTGATGAAGGACCTGATCAAGGTCATCGAAGGCAAGAAGCTGAGCCCCGTGCTCGTGATCAGTTCGCGGGGCGGGGCCGACATCGCCGACGGCTACCACCGCGTGTCGCTCGCATACCGCATCGACGCCTACGCAGAGATACCGCTCAGACTCGCCTAGCGCACGCGGTCAGATGCTCCGGGTCTCGACGTCCGGCCGAGCACCTGATCGAGGAACTCGATCGCGCGGGGGTAGGCGTCCAGCCGGTTCTGCAGCCGCGCGAGCCCGTGCCCCTCGTCCTCATAGATCAGCAGCTCGCACGGCACGCCGCGTCGCTTCAGGCTGTCGGTCAGCTGCTGCGCTTCATTGACCGGGACGCGCGGGTCGTTGCGGCCGTGGATCACGAACAGCGGCGCGCGGATCGCGTCGACGTGGGTGAGCGGTGATGCCTGCACGAGAAACTCGCGGTCGGCGGCCAGCGAGCCGTACTCGAGCTCGCGATGGGCACGCCGGTAATCGGAGGTGTTCTCGAGGAACGTGACGAGGTTGGAGATTCCGACGATGTCGACGCCCCCGGCCCACAGGTCGGGCAGGAACGCAAGCCCGGCGAGCACCATGTAGCCGCCGTAGGAACCGCCCCACAGCACGGCGCGGCCGGCGTCGAACCCGGCGTCCTGCAGTCCGCCGTGCACGGCCGCCAGATCGCGAACCGAGTCGAGCCGCTTGGTCGTGTCATCGAGTGAGGCGTACCGCTTGCCGTAGCCCGTCGAGCCGCGGACGTTGGGGACGACCACGCCGTACCCGGCGGCCACCAGCGCCTGGACCCCGGGGTCAAACAGCCGCATCGCCTGCGACTCGGGACCGCCGTGCACCATGATCACCACCGGCGGCCGTGGCTCGCCCGACGCCGGGCGGTAGATGAACACCGGGACCCGCTCGCGATCGAAGCTCGCCACCTCGCCGAGCTCGGGGCTGACCAGATCATCGGGCTCGAGCTCGGCATGACTGTGCGTGAGGCGGGTCGTCACGCCAGTCGCCAGGTCGCAGCGGTAGACATCTCCCGCCCGGCGTGGGGTGGTCAGCGTGTACAGCAGGCGTGAGCCATCGCCCGACAGCATCGGCGGCGCCAGGAAGAAGAAGTTGGTGACGCCCGGCTCGGGGAGCGAGACGGCAGCGCGCCTCGCCCCGGTGACCGGTTCGACCACGTGCATCACATCGGCGCCGTCGCGGTCCTCGATGACGATCACGGTGGCGCCGTCGGGGCTCGTGACAACGTCGGCGTCGAAACCGTCGCCGGTCCCCGGGACCTCCGCGGTCGCCCCGGTCGCCAGATCGTGGTGGACAATCGCGGCGAAATCGCGGCCGGCGTTCGACGACGCGTAGAAGCTCGAGGGCCCGGCCCACGCGGGAGCGCCGACCGTCGCCGGTTCCCGGGGATGCGGGAGAGGATTGCTCGCCTCGCCGCCGGCGACATCGACCAGCAACAGATCGAAGTCGAGCGGGCGCTCGCCCGGCGCCAGCACCGACACCACGTCCCCATCAGGCGAGAAGCCCGATGCCGGTTGAAGCCAGGCACCACCGGCGTAGAGCGGACGGTGCTCGCCAGCGGCGATGTCGCACAGCCACAGGTCGAAGTCGACACCGTTGCCCCGGTTCGACACGTACGCCAGCGACCGCCCATCGGGGGAGACGCCCGCGCTGCGATGGCCGAAGCGGGAATCGCTGGTGAGCGCGCGCAGGCGATCGAAGCCGGCCACCGTCGACGCGGACGCGTCGTCGAGGTCGAGCACGTACAGCTGGTAGCGCTCGTTTCCACCCGCGTCGATCGCCAACACCGCCTGCCGCGTGCCGGGCACATACTCCGCGGTCGCGACCGGCTCGGGCAGCGAGGTCAGCTCGAGCAGCTCGCCGGACACCAGCTCGTACAACTGGAACGTGCCCGGCAGATCGCTGCGCACGAGCACTCGCTGCTGCGCTCCGGCACCACGGTCGACATCGGCAAGCAGCGTCCTGCGCGTGCCCAGGAGCGCACGGACGCGGTCGGACGCCGAGGAGCCGGGCATCGCGTCATTCTCCGTCAACCGGGCGCGGATCGTCGGACCGCTCCGGCACGCCCCGCGGGAATGACATCGGCGCGATGCGGTACGACATCCCGCCGCAGACGTGATCTCGGGGCAACGCGGAAGCGTCGGCTCGGCGCTCCGGCTCTCGCGGTGATCGTGCGTGACCGAAGCCGGGCGGTCAGAACCGCCAGCGCGCCGGCGCCGCCCGCGAGCATGAACGCGGCGGCGGGCCCGGCGAGGTCGGCGACGACTCCGGCGCCGGCCGCGCCGATCGCGTCGCCGACCGCCATCGCGGCGCCAAGCCAGGCGAAGGACTCGGTCATCCCGGGCGCTGGTGCGGCGCGGTCGACCATCGCATACACGCTGGCTTCGGTCGGCGCGATCGCGGCGCCGGCGACGAGCAGAACGGCTCCGAGCGTGAGAATGCTCCCGTCTGCAGGGATCAGGGCCAGGTGTCCGGCCGTGAGCGCGCCGAGCAGGAGCGCGAGCCCGGCGGCGTCGCGCGCCCCGCCGCCCAGGCGGGTCACGAGCAGGCCGCCGATCAACGAACCGACACCCCAGAGGCCGAACAGGGGAGCGGCGGCCGTCGTGCCGTCCAGCGCCTTGGCGGCGGCAGTGACGGCGACCTCGTCGGCGCCGAGCAGGATGCCGACGGCAACCAGGATGATCGCCAGCGTGTGCATCGCCGGTGTGCGCAGCGCGCCGCCGAGCACGCGCGGTTCGGCGGGCGCCGGGCGCCGGGCGCGTGAGGCCGGCTGCGCGGCGAATGCCGCGGTCGCGGCCAGCATGACGATGCCCGCCACGCCGAGGGCCGCGCCGGTGGACCACAGCGCGCCGATGCCGAGTGCCAGCGGTGGGCCGAAGATGTAGGTCAGCTCGAGCACCGACGCCTCCAGGGCGTAGGCGGCGCGGACGGCGCCGGGATCGGGCGCGAGGGCCGGGAGTTGGGTTCGCAGGCAGGCGCCGACGGGGGGCGTCGCCAGCCCGATCCCGGCCGCGAGCGCCACCAGCACGATGGTCGGAACGCCCGCCGGCAGCAGCGCGATCATGACCAGCAGCGTCGCGCCGACGCTCGCGCTCGCGAGCAGCACCGAGGTCGGTCCGCGGCGGTCGACGAGCCGGCCGAGGAGCGGCCCGCCGACCGCGAGCGCGATCGCGTAGGCGCCGGTGACCACGCCGGCCGCGGCGAACGAGCCCGTCAGATGCTGCGTGTGCACCAACAGGCCGATGGTGAGCATCGCCGGCGGGAGCCGAGCGACGATCGAGGTGGTGAGCAGGCGCCGAGCCCCGGTGGCTGATGCGATCGAGTTCATGCGCCGATGCTAGGTTTCCACTGGTGCAGACGGAAGATCCAGAGTTATGGCCTTAGACGAGACCAGTCAGCCGCTCGAGCTGCTCCTCTCGGTGACTCGCGACGGCTCCGGCACGCTGGGATCTCAGATCGAGGACCAGCTTCGACGCACGATCCGCGACGGCGCCCTGCGCCCGGGAACGAGGGTCCCGTCCACCCGGGACCTGGCTCGCCAGGTCGGCGTGTCGCGGCGGGTCGTGGTGGACGCCTACGCTCAGCTTGCGGCCGAGGGGTACCTGGTCCTGCGCCAGGGCGCCCGCCCCCGTGTCGCGGATGCGGTCGCGACCGCCGGTCACCGGCAGCTGACGGTGGCGCCGGTGCGGCATCCGCGGTTCGATTTCCGTCCCAGCGTGCCCGACGTCTCGACGTTCCCGCGCGCGGCCTGGCTGCGCTCGCTGCGTGGCGCCCTGGCGACGATGACCGACGCCGACCTCGGCTACGGCGACCCCCGCGGAGCCGGGGTGCTGCGCTGTGCCCTGGCCGAGTACCTCGGCCGGGTGCGCGGCGTCGTCGCCGATCCGGAGCAGATCGTCATCACCAGCGGCTACACCCAGGGCCTCGGCGTGATCTGCCGCGCGCTCGCGGCAGCCGGCGCTCGCCGGATCGCGCTGGATGGCCCGAGCAACCCGGAGGACGGACTGGTGGCCGCGCGCGCCGGCCTGGAGCCGGTGCCGATCGGCGTCGATCACGCCGGGACACGGGTGGACGAACTCGCGCGCGCCGACCCCAATCCCGATGCGGTTGTGGTGACGCCCGCCCACCAGCACCCCACCGGCGTGGTGATGACCGGCGAGCGACGAATGGCGCTGCTGGCCTGGCTGCGCGCGAGCGGCGCGATCACGATCGAGGACGACTACGACGCGGAGTACCGCTATGACCGCGCGGCCGTCGGCGCGCTTCAGGGCCTCGACCCCGACCGGGTCATCTACGCCGGCTCGGTCAGCAAGACCCTCGCGCCGGCGCTGCGCATCGGCTGGCTCGTCGTGCCGCCGTCACGCCTGCAGGCGATCGTCGACGAGAAGCTCCTCGCCGACCGCGGCACCGCCCGCATCGAACAGCACGCGCTCGCCGACTTCCTGACGCGCGGCGAGCTGGACCGCCACCTCCGCCGCATGCGCGCCCGCTATCGCAGCCGGCGTGACGTGTTGGTCGACGCGCTCGCCGAGGCGCTCCCGGAGGCGGTGGTCGGCGGGGTCGCGGCCGGGCTCCACGTGACCGTGCAGTTGCCCGACGGCGACGAGCGGATGATCCGCGAGGAGTCGCGCCGACGCCGCATCGCACTCGAGACGATGGCCGACTACCGGCCCGACACCGGTGGGAGCCTGCCGGTCCTGCTGATCGGCTACGCGCAGATGCCCGAATCGGCGATCCGCGCCGGTGTCCACGAACTCGCTCAGGCGGTGCGAGCCTCGGTCCGCTGTGCCTGACCGAGATCGACCAGCGGGCGATCGGCATCTACGACGGCATCCTCGGCTCCACCACCGCGACCGCCGAGGTCCGAGTGGTCGCGCGGCGCGCGCTCGCCGTCGCGGTCGTGATCCTGCCCCAGCTCCTGGCGGTGGCCACCAAGGTCCTTCACCTCGGCTGAGACGACGGGCGCCTGGGTGCCGGTTGAGACCGACTACCGCTTTGCGACCGAGCACGGCGCGCAACCCCTGTCCGGGCTGTTCGACGGCCGCTCGCAGCTGATCGTCTATCACTTCATGTTCGGGCCCGGCTGGGAGGCCGGCTGCCCGGTCTGCTCGTCGATCGCCGACACGCTTGCTCCCCAGGTCGCCCACCTCGCGGCGCGGGACACGACTCTGCTGCTCGCGTCGCGCGCGCCGCTGCAGACGCTGCTCGCCTACAGAGAGCGGATGGGTTGGCCGATCGACTGGGTCTCGAGCGGCGGCAGCGACGTCAACCGTGATCTCGGCTTCCTGTACACCGAAGCCGAGCTCAAGCCGTTCCTGGAGGGCACGATCCCGCCCACCGTCGAGCAGAGCGCGCGCATGTGCGGGACCGATGTCGTCGGTTACGTGTCGGAGGGACCGGGGCTGAGCGTGTACGCGCGATCGGACGGCAAGGTCTACCGGACCTACGTGACGACCGCGCGCGGCCTCGAGCTCGCGATGGCCTACTACGGTCTGCTGGATCGGACGCCGAAGGGTCGCGACGAGAGCGCCACCGAGCCGATGTGGCTCCGCCGTCACGACGAGTACCGGCAACCCCCCGGCTCCGCAGCCCGCCGGTGACGCCACTCACGGCCGCGCGCACGCACCCGGAAGTGTTCGCAGGGCCGGTCGTCGCCGCCGGGTTGGCATGGTGGTGGACCGTCGATCGAATGGCGGGGATGGACGCCGGTCCCGGCACCGACCTCGGGACCCTGGGTTGGTTCACGGCCTCGTGGGCGGTGATGATGGCGGCGATGATGCTGCCCTCGCTCGCGCCGACGTTCGCCGCGTACGTGACACTCACGCGCGGGGGCCTGCTCGGCCGAGGGCTCCTGTTCGCCGCCGGCTACCTGTTGACATGGACGGTGGCCGGGGTCGTCGCGTATGCGGTCTTCAAGCTGGGCAAGGCCCTGCTGTCCAGCGACCTGGCCTGGCGCGGCGGCGGGCGGTGGCTGTCGGGCGGGGTGATCGCGGTGGCGGTCGTCTACCAGTTCATCCCGCTGAAGCGCGCCTGCCTGAAACGGTGCAGGGCCCAGCCCGCCGACCCCCACGGCGCCTCGGGCCGGCGCTGGCCGGCCGCGCTGGCCGTTGGCGTCCGCAGCGGGACCTGGTGCATCGGCTGCTCGTGGACGCTGATGGCCGCACTGTTCGCACTGGGAGTCATGAGCCTGACCTGGATGGCGCTGATCGCTGCCCTGGTCGCGATCGAAAAGACCTCCCCCTGGCCACGGGCGGCACGGATCGCGACCGCGACGGCCCTCGCAGCGCTCGCGGTGGGAATCCTCGCCGCGCCGCACCGGGTTCCCGGTCTTGTCGTGCCCGATCCCACGGCCATGCACGCGATCAAGGCGATGGGTTAGCGGCCCCGCTGTCCTGACGGCGTGGACCGTCTGACGGCGCGGTCAACAGCTGTGCGGCTGTGCGCGCATCCACCCCGCGGACGCCAGGTGATGGACGAGCAGCGCCGGATCATCCGCCCGAGCCGCCAGGCGGGCGGTCTGAGCATCCTCGGCGACGTCGAGCAGGCTGACTGCGATGCGTCACCAGCGGGAACACCCAGGCATCCTAGGCGCTCGTTGCTCGTCACCGAGCTCCTTGACGCCTGATCTCAGCTGGTCCAGGGATCGTCGGGAAGGATCTCACCATCACCCTCGCGGTGGGGCCCGAACACCAACAGCTCGAGGCCGTCCGGACCAGCGGCGAACGCGCGCGAGACGTGCGGCGCCACGCGGACGGCGTCGAGTCGGTGCAACTCGGCGACCTCGCCGTCGAGGTTGATCTGGCCGCTGCCGGCAAGCACGACGACGATCTCCTCGGCCGCCTGGTGACGATGCGCGCTGCCGCGCTGCCCGGGCTTGATCACGTGGTAGGCGAGGCCCGTGTCCTTGGCGTCAAGCGCCCGCCACGGAAAGCGAGCCTCCTGGATGGTGTCGAACCCGAAGCGGGGCGCCACGTCCTCGACGTCGCGAAGGTTCTTGATCGTGTAGCTCATGGTCGGACGCTACCCCGATCGGCCGGCGGGTGATCACGATGTACGGGCGCTCCTGAGTGGACTGCTCGACACCTAATCTGGAGTCATTCCAGATCTGTGTCATACTCCGCGATGTGCCGCCGACCTCCGAGCTGGAGCGCATGTTGCGCGGGGTGTCGTTGCGCGTCACGCGCCCCCGGGTGTCGGTGCTCGCTGCGGTGCACGAGCGGCCGCACGCGGACACCAACGCGATCATCGGCCTCGTGCGCGAGGATCTCGGGGAGGTTTCGCTGCAGGCGGTCTACGACGTGTTGCGCGTGTTGACCGACGCCGGTCTGGTGCGCCGGATCGTCCCGCGCGGCTCCGTCGCGCGCTACGAGTCGCGGGTCGGGGACAACCATCACCACGTCGTGTGCCGGTCCTGTGGCGCGATCGCCGACGTCGATTGCGCAGTCGGCAGCGCACCCTGCATGACGGCCGCCGACGACCACGGCTACTCGGTCGATGAGACCGAGGTCGTGTACTGGGGCGTGTGTCCCGCGTGCTCGGTCGCCGGCAGCGCCCAATAAACACCCTCTGATCCAGGACAACCTGTTCGGGTACGAGTGGGAGCTCACCACGAGCCCGGCCGGCGCGCACCAGTGGCAGCCCACGGGCGGCGCCGGCGCGGGCACCGTCCCCGGGCCGGCCGAGGACTCGGCCACGCGCTCCCCCACGATGCTGACCACCGACCTCTCACTGCGCTTTGACCCGGTGTACGAGAAGATCTCGCGGCGGTTCCACGAGCACCCCGACGAGCTCGCCGACGCATTCGCCCGGGCGTGGTTCAAGCTGACGCACCGCGACATGGGGCCGATCACGCGCTATCTCGGGCCGGAGGTCCCGACCGAGACGCTGCTGTGGCAGGACCCGGTGCCCGCGGTGACCCACGCGCTGATCGATGCGCAGGACATCGCCACGCTCAAGGGTGAGATCCTCGATTCCGGGCTCACCGTCTCCCAGCTCGTCTCCGCCGCCTGGGCGTCGGCGTCGACGTTCCGCGGCAGCGACAAGCGCGGCGGCGCCAACGGCGCGCGGGTTCGCCTCGAGCCGCAGCGCAGCTGGGCGGTCAACGACCCCGAGCGGCTCGCGACCGTACTCAGCGCACTGGAGGTGATCCAGCAGGCGTTCAACCGGGCTCATGACGGCGGCACGCAGGTCTCGCTCGCCGACCTGATCGTGCTCGGCGGCTGTGCGGCGATCGAGCAGGCCGCCCGTCGGGCCGGCCATGACATCGAGGTCCCCTTCACGCCGGGTCGCGCCGACGCGTCGCAGGAGCAGACCGACGTCGAGTCCTTCGACGCGCTCGAGCCGTCCGCCGACGGCTTTCGCAACTACCTCGGCGAGGAACAGCGGCTGACGGCCGAGTACCTGCTGATCGACCGCGCGAACCTGCTCACGCTGAGCGCCCCGGAGATGACCGTCCTCGTCGGCGGCCTGCGCGTCCTGGGCGCGAACGCCGCCGACTCCCCGCGGGGGGTGCTGACCGCGACTCCCGGGTCGTTGACGAACGACTTCTTCGTCAATCTGCTCGATCTCGGCACGGCGTGGTCGGCGACGGCCGACGACGCGGGGTCGTTCGAGGGCCGCGACGTCCGCACCGGCGACCTGAAGTGGACCGCCAGCCGCGTCGACCTCGTGTTCGGCTCGAATTCCGAATTGCGCGCGGTCGCCGAGGTCTACGCCGGCGACGACGCGCGCGGGAAGTTCGTGCACGACTTCGCGGCGGCGTGGAGCAAGGTCATGAACCTCGACCGTTTCGACCTCGCCTGATCTCTGATGTCCGGGCCGGCCGCCCGCCGGCCGGCCCGGACGAAGTCACGCGGCGCGCACGTCGACCCATTTCGGACAGACGCCGAGCCGATCGCACGCCTCGCTGAACTGCGCGCGGGCGTGCTCGGGATCCGGGCTCAGGCACAGGAACTCGACGATGTCCGCGGCGGTCGCGTCGCAGGCGTCGCAGTCGGCGGCCACGGTGCACGGCAGGAACTGGAACTGCTCCTCGAACGTCTCCGCGTCGGGGACGCGGGCGATGACGATGTGACGATCAGGCATTGACCACTCCTCTCCGCAAATAACGCGCGAGCCCCGACCTGGCTTACGAAGCGAGGTCGGATGACGCTAGCCTGCGTGCGTGGCCGCGACGCAGGAGATCCGGAGCGAGCGGTTTCCCGACCTCGGCGACGAGGTGCTGTTCCCGCGGCTGTCCGACGCGAAGCTGGCGTGGCTGGCCAAGCGCGGCACGCGGCGCGCGTTCGGGCCCGGCGAGGTGCTCTACGAGCACGGCGTCCGCGACGCGCCGTTCTACGTGATCGAGCGGGGACGGGTGGAGTTCGTCGACCGCAAGCCAGGCAAGAACGTGGTCGTGGCGCAGTCCGACGGCCGGACGTTCATCGGCGAGATCGCGGCCTTCACCGGCGAGCCGACGCTGAGCGCGTGCGTGGCGGTCGAGCCGACCGACGTGATCGTGTTCGATCGCTACGGCCTGCGCGACATGCTCGCCCGGTGGCCCGAGTTCGGCGAGCACGTGTTCGCGACGCTGCTGGCGCGGCGGGCGTGGCACGAGGCCGAGGGGCACGGCGTCATGCGCCTGATCGCGCCGCGCGGCTCCCGTCGGGCGTTCGAGGTGCGGGACCTGCTCGAGCGCAACCTCCTGCCGGTCCATTGGTACGACGTCGACACCGACGCCGAGGGCGCCGCAATGCTGGAGTGGCTGAATATCCCGCGGTCCGAGGCGCCGGTGCTGGTGCACGCCACCGACGTGATGCTCAACCCGTCCGCCGCGCAGGTCGCGCGGTCGCTGCGGCTGCGCGCCGAGGTGGACGGGCAGCGCTTCGATCTGGTCGTGATCGGCGCCGGACCGGCCGGCCTGGCCGCTGCCGTGTACAGCGGGTCCGAAGGGCTGACGACCTTCGTCGCCGAGGCGTGGGCGCCGGGCGGTCAGGCCGGCACGAGCACGCGGATCGAGAACTATCTCGGCTTTCCGAGCGGAGTCTCCGGGACCGAGCTGACCCGCAAGGCGACGCTCCAGGCGCGACGTTTCGACGCGGTGCTGTCGAGCTTTCATCGCGCGGTCGAGCTCGCCGACGGGCCCGAGGGGCTGATGCGAGTCGATCTCGACGATGGCCAGCACGTGCTCGCCCGGTGCGTCGTGATGGCGACCGGCGCGCGCTGGCGGGAGTTGCAGGCCGACGGCGTCGACCGCTTCCGTGGCGCCGGTGTCTATCACGCAGCGATGGCGACGGATGCCGAGCGGTGCCGTGGCGAGGACGTGATCGTCGTCGGTGGCGGCAACTCGGCAGGTCAGGCCGCGTCGCACCTCGCCTCACGGGCCCGCAGCGTGCGCGTGGTCGTCCGCGGTGCGGCGCTGAAGTCGACGATGTCGCAGTATCTCGTCGATCGGATCGAGCGCTCGCCACGGATCGAGGTGATGACCGAGACCGAGGTATCGGCGGTGCACGGCTCGGGGACGGTGGAGTCGGTGACGCTCGTCGATCGTCGCGACGGCCGTGTGCAGGAGGTGTCCGCGGCGGCGGTGTTCGTGATGATCGGCGCCGACCCGTGCACCGAGGCGGTCACGGGGCTCCTGGCGGTCGACGCCGCCGGCTACCTGTTGTGCGGCGCCGGCGCCGCGACGTCCGACGGGCATCTGTGCTGGCCGCTGCCAGGGCGTGAACCGCACCTGCTCGAGACGGTTCGGCCCGGCGTGTTCGCTGCCGGCGACGTCCGCTCGGGGGCGTCCAACCGGGTCGCGGGCGCGGTCGGCGATGGTGGGATGGTCGTCCGCTACGCGCACGAGGTGCTGGCCGGCTGACGCATCGGCGGGGATGGCCGGCCGCTGTATCCTGCCGGGCACTCGTCTGTGAGGCTCGCGAGCGAACGCGCTGAGAAAGGCGGCGGCGTGGCAGAGCAATCTGGCGGGACCGACCCCGGTATTCCCGGCCGCGCGCCAGGCGGGAGTGCGGACGGGCCTGACCGGCCGGCCCCGGATCGCGGCGTGCCGGGACGCGCGGCTGCGCGACTGCTCGACGGGTTCGATCGCGCAGACGCCGAGCGCGAGCGCGAGACGTTGTTGCGTGGGATCGCCGACTATGTCGAGCACGAGCGAGCACTGACCAACCGCCTGGCCGAGCAGTCGGCGCTCGTCGAGCTGGCGCCGGATCCGATCTTCGTGCGCGACGCCGATCGCCGGATCACGTTCTGGAATGAGGCGGCCGAGCTGCTGTACGGCTTCACGCGCGAGGAGGCGATCGGGCGCCGTGCGTCTGAGCTGTTGCGCACCGAGTATCCGGCTGCCCTGGAGGAGATCGAGCGTCGCGTCGGCGAGCAGGGGGTGTGGGCGGGGGATCTCGTCCAGACCGCCCGTGACGGCCGTCGGCTGACCGTCGCCAGCCGATGGGGGCGGTGTATGACGAGGCGGGCGCGGTCGTGGCGCTGCTGGAGGTCAATCGCGACATGACCGAGACGCTGGCGATCCAGGCAGAGCGCGAACGCGACCGCGCCCAGCTGGAGCGCGAGCAGATGAGCGCGCGGCTGGTCCGCGCGCAGCGACTCGAAAGCCTCGGGCAGCTCGCCGGCGGGATCGCACACGACTTCAACAACCTCCTGGGGATCATCGTCGGCTACGCCGGCGTGATCGGCAGACGCCTCGACGGCCGCGGGGCGCTCGGCGCCGACGAGCGTGTCGAGCTGTCCGACGGCGTGCGGGAGATCGCGCAAGCTGCGGAGCGCGCGGCGGGGTTGACCCACCAACTGCTCGCGTTCGCGCGCCAGGACGCGGTCGAGCCCGATGTGATCGACGTCAACGCGGCGATCAACGAGATGCTGGGCCTGCTGGCGCGCACGCTGGGCCCCCACATCGAGCTGGCCGCCGCGCTCGACCCGAGCCTGTACCGGGCGCGGATCGACTCCGGACAGCTCGGGCAGGTCCTCGTCAACCTCGCGGTCAACAGCCGAGAGGCGATGCCCGGCGGGGGACGCCTGGCGATCGAGACCACCTGCGCGCACTTCGATCACGACCATCCGACGTCGCACGGGGTGCTGCCCGCCGGCCCGTACGTCCGGGTCCGCGTCAACGACAGCGGGGTTGGAATGGCGCCAGAGGTCGTCGAGCGCGCGCTTGACCCGTTCTTCACCACCCGAGCCATCGGCGAGGGCACCGGGCTGGGGCTGGCGACGGTGTACGGCATCATCACCCAGGTCGGTGGGCAGGTGGAGATCTACACCGAGCCCGAGCACGGAACGACGGTCGCGCTGCTGCTGCCCGCCACCGATGCGGCGGTCACCGCCCGCCCGGCTCGCGGCGAGCGCGACGACGCGACCGCGGCCGGCACCTGCACCGTGCTGATCGTCGATGACGAGCCGGCGCTGCTGACGATCACCGCCCAGATGGTCGCCGAAGCGGGCTACCGGGTGATGACGGCGGCACGAGGAGCCGACGCGATCGCCAGCGCCCGCGCGAGCGCGCACCCCGTCGACCTGCTGTTGACCGATGTGGTGATGCCCGGGATGCTCGGGCAGGATCTCGCGCAGCAGCTCACCGCGATCAGCCCTTCGCTGCGGGTGGTGTTCATGTCGGGGTTCGCGCGTCCGTTTCTCCCGGATGAAGGCCGCTCGCTGCGTGGCCGCCTGCTGCAGAAGCCGTTCACCGATACCGAGCTGCTGACCACGATCGACCAGAGCCTGAACGACCCCGGCCCGTCCTGAGCCGCTCGCGGCATTCGTTGACCGGATCCCGCGGCGCAGCTACGCTCTCGCCCTGATCGTCGGTCACGGGATCCGTGAATCGGCGGTCGCCGGAGGCCGCAACCCCAGCGCAGGCCTCAGCGCGATCCGGTCGATCTGACGAGCAACGCCACCAGGCAGGCCGACGCCACGCTGACGATCGGGTTCCCGACCAAGGGTCGGCGCGGAGCCGGAGAGCTCAACTGGGGACAGCCGTCGGGCGGGATCCCGCCGTGCGTCAACCTGTATTACGTCGTCGCGGGGTGAGCGCCGGCTACCCGCGGCGGGCGTCATAACGCCGGCGGTCGCGCTTGGTCGGGCGCCCGCCGACGTCGACCGGCCCGGCGAGCCGGCGCAGCTGCGCCTGGCGCTCGCGCTCGGCGACGCTCTCCGCGGTCTCGTCGTACAGGCCCGCCGCCTGAGCGGCCGACACCCGGCGCTCGGCCGCGCCGCGCACGATCACGGTCCGCCGCACCGGGCCGAGGGTGATCTGAAGCTCGTCGCCGGTTGCGACCTCGCGGCTCGGCTTGGCCGCCACGCCGTTGACATGGACGCGCCCGCCCCGGACGGCGCCGGCCGCCAGCGCGCGCGTCTTGAACAGCCGCGCGGTCCACAGCCACCGGTCGATGCGCATCGGTCCCGCATCCCCGCCGGCCGCCGAGTCCACGCTCCGGTCGTCGCGCTGCATCGCTGCCACCCTACCGGCCGGGGAGTCGCTGCGGCGGGCGCGTGCGCCGCCGCGGAGCTCGCGCAGCACCGGGGCGGCCGACAGCGCCCCGAACGCGACCAGCGGGAGTCCGGCGAGCTGCCCGACCACGGCGATCAGGCTCACGCCGGCGGCGATCGACGCCACGCCGATGAGCAACTGTTGCCACGGCGGTGCGTGGCGCAGCCAGAGCCGCAGGATCACGATCGGGCCGCTATGCACGCGATCCCTGCACGGAGTCCGCGAGCTGGGCCAGGATGGGACCGTCGGCACCCGGCCCGATCACGCGCCGGCTGAGGGTTTCCAGCAGCTCGACGACCTCTCGCGCGCCCGCGCCACCGGTGTCCGCCAGCGCCGCGACGAGTGCTTCCTCGATCGAAGCTCTGCCCTTGCGCGCGACGGTCCGGCGATGGGGGCCACTCACGCGGACGAGCGTGCGCCGCTTGTCGGCGGGGTCGGTCCGCGTTGCCAGCAGACCCTGATCGCGCAGCCTGGCGACCGATTCCGACACGTAGCTCTGCGGCAGTGCGGTCCGGTCGCAGATCGCGTTGATCGGACTGTCCGGATGAGCGAAGACATCGCGCAGCACGAGGCTCGGACCGTTGGGCAACGCGCTCGTCCGCCCCCCCCGCAGCGCGTGCTCGCCGATCTTGACGAGCGCTCGGCCGAGCTGGATGAGCTCCAGAGCATCCACATCGCCCACGATACATCGCTAGCGATCAATCGTCAACGATGCGTTGCCGGTGAGCGATGCGTCGTCGTCGAAGACGTGCCGCGTGAACAGCTCGGCGAGTCTGTCGGCATCCGCGCCGAGCGGGCGAGGCGCGGCGATCGGCGGGAAGGCGCCGCGGACCCCGCCGGTGAACGAGCTCAAGCCCCGCGGCGGTTGCCGGGCTGCGACGTGCAGCGCCTGGGAGGCGATCGCGGCCAGCGTGGCGAGCGCGGCGTCCAGGCAGCGCCCGATGGCGGTTGCCTTCTGCCACGACAGGAAGCTGAGGGCGGGGACGTCGTTCTGGCCGAAGCCGCCGAGCGAGAGCAGGGTGGGATGGGCGAGCGCTCGTGCGCTCTCGGCCCAGCCGTTCACCACCATGTGCAAGGGCTTGATCGTCCATTCGTCGCGGGCGATCAGCGCGGCGGTCGCCGGATGCTGGAACAGATGGTCGGTGAGGCGCTGCGCCAGCTGGCAGAGATCGGCCTGAGCGACGGCCAGTGCGTCCATCGCGGGCGTGGCCTGGGCGTTGTGATAGCCGCCGGTGGAGTACACGGCCCCCGCTGGTCGTTTCGGGGTCGGTGGGAGGTACACGGGGTTGTCGGTGACCGAGCACAGCGACACGCGCGCGGCGCGCTCGGCGTCGGCGAGCGCGCGGCGCGCGGCGCCCAGGACGCGCGGGAGAATCCTCAGCGACACCGCCGCCTGATGGTCCTGGCGCCGGCGGGTGCTCCCGTCCAGCCGCGCGCGCAGCGACTCCAGCGCGGCGGCTTCGTGCTCATCGCCCCACAGGTCCTCCAGCTCCGGCGCGTAGTGCTCGTCGGGCGCCCCGGCCGCGTCGGCCACCAGCGCCACCGTCGCCTCGGCGAGCTCGATCCGGCGCCGGCCCGCGAGCGCCACGTCCGCCACGAGCGCGGCGGCGCACGGCGAGCCGTTGATCAGCGCCATCCGCTCCTTCGCGGTCAGCGCCAGCCGAGTGCTGAGCTCGAAGAACAGGCTTCCCAAGGCCAGGATCTCGCCGGAGCCACCGTTTCCCTGCGCGGGCACGCGCGGGAGCGCCCCGCCGTCGAGCATGCCGGCCACCGCCAGGGCGACCTGACCGCGGACGGCGGCGTGGCCGCCGAGCATGTTCGCCAGCCGCGCCATCACGATCGCGCGCACGACGCGCTCCGGCAGCGCATCGCCGAACGACATCGCCGTCCACAGCTGCGCCGGCCGCTGCGCCTGGTCATGCGGGGTGAGCGCCGATGCCGCCGAGTCCCCGGGCGCCGAGGTGACGCCGTAGACGAGCGCGCCGGGATCGGTCCGGACGCGATCGGCGACGTAGGCCTCGAAGGAGCGATGACAGCGATCGATCAGCTCGAGCGCCTCGGCTGCGATCTCCAGCCGCTCCCCTCGCCAGGCGACGGCCTGGACGGCCTCGAGCGTGATGTCGTGCCGGTCGGCGACCCGCACGCTCATCGCGCGATGCCGGCGGCGTCCGGAGCGCGGGTGCGGCTCATCGGTCGATGATCGCAGCAACCCTTCCCGCCGGAGGGCGCTCCCCGGTAGGCTGCACGCCCGCGCTCGGAGCTCGCGCCGACCGTCGCCGGCGCGAGCGTCGCGCCACTGGCCTTCTCGTCTGACTCTCGCTACCTGGCGGTGTCGGTCGGCGCATCGCCGGCCGGTGAGCGACGTCGCACGCGGCGTCATCGCGGGCGTCAGCTTCGACGCCGTCGGGAGCGGCGAACTGGTCTACGGGCACGCGGAGTCCAACGGTCAGCACGCCCGCTTGGATCTCTCCACGTGGGCGCCGGGGGACGCCATGCCCCAGCGGATCACCGACGACGGGCGCAGCCTCGACCCCGTGTGGGGACGAGCCGGCATCGTCTCTGACCGCCGGTATCTGCACGGGCGCTACCACGAGGCGGGGCAAGCGCGATACTTCCGCTGCCCACCGAACTCATGGAGGAACGAACGATGCACGCCACCCTGCGACGACTCCGCTGCGCGCCCGGACAGGCGTCGGAGGTCGCCCGGCTGATCGAGACCGAGTATGTCCCGCAGCTATCAGACGTCGACGGCGTGCAGTCCTACACGCTGGTCGAGGTCGGCGTCGACGAGATCACCAGCCTCGGCATCTTCGCCGACCAGCCGGCCGCGGCCCGGGCCAACGAGTTGGCGCTGGCCTGGGCCAGGGACCGGCTGGCCGCGCTGGGCGCCGCTCCACTGCAGGCGTCCGACGGGGCGGTGCTGCTTCACGTCAGCTTCGGCACCTGAGCGCGGGCGGCCGCTTCTTAACAGTCTGGGTCGCTCGTCGCGTTTGCCTTGACGCGCCCGTGGCGCGGTAGTCCAATGAGTGGACCCTCTGGTGCACTCATCAGCACGCCCCTGAAACACGGCGTGTGTCACGGAGGGCAACCCCAAACAGTGAGGAGTTGTCATGCGTTTGCGTTCACGCGCGCTGTTGCCGTTTGCGCTGCTCGGACTGGGCCTGGCGGGCCCGGCGGTCGGCTCGGCGAGCGCGCACGTCCCGGTCCGGGTGATCGGACACGTGTATCTCGACGACAACACGGCCCCGACCAACACGATCGCGGCCTTCGACCGCTATTCCGACGGCGCGCTCGTCGCGGTGCCGGGATCACCGTTTGCCGCAGGGGGCGCCGGCACCGGCGCCGGCCTGGGATCCCAGGGTGCCGTGCAGTTCGCCGACGGTGGGCGGTATCTGCTGGCCGTCGACGCGGGAAGCAGTGAGATTTCGGTGCTGCAGGTGAACCCGGACGGGTCGCTGCAGCCGACCAGTGGCGGTCCGGTGAGCTCGGGCGGGCTCAAGCCGGTCAGCATCGCGGTGCATGGCGATCTCGTCTACGTCGCCAACGCCGGCGCCGGCGGGAGTAACTACACCGGATTCGTGCTCACCCGCGGCGTGCTGTACCCGTTGCCCGGTTCGACGGTCGCCCTGTCGGACGCCGCATCGCCCGGCGATGTGTTGTTCAACAGCTCCGGCACCGAGCTCATCGGCACGGAGGTCGGCACGTCGATGATCGACAGCTTCACCGTCGGTCGCCGCGGCCTGCTCTACTCGGTTTCCGGCTCACCGTTCGCCGCACAGGGGCTCGGACCGTTCGGCAGTGAGTTCAGCCCGACCAACCCCGGTCAGCTGTTCGTCACCAACGCGCATAACGTCGGACCCGGATCGGGAACCGTGTCCGCGTTCAACGACGCCGGCGGGATCCTGTCGCCGATCGGATCGTCACCGTTCGCCGACGGGCAGACCGCTCCGTGCTGGCTGACGATCAGCGGCGACGGCCAGTTCCTGTATGCCGTGAACACCGGATCCGGTGACATCTCGAGCTACGCGATCGCCCCCGGCGGCAGCCTGACGCTGCTCGGCAGCAGCCCGGTCAGCGCGACGGGCGGCGTTGGCGCGGTCGATCCGGGGCTGAGCCCCAACGGGCGCTGGCTGTACGTCAACGAGAGCCGCGTCGATGCGGTCGGCGAGTTCGCCGTCGACGGTGGAACGCTGAGCGAGCTGGCGAGCTCGCCGGTGGCACTGCCGGCCGGGGCGACGCCGGCGGGCATCGCGGTCAACTGAGCCGAGCGACACGCCACACGAGCCGGGGGCACTGCGATGGGCCCCCGGCTCGGACGCGCGCGGTCGGCTGGTCTCGCCTCCTCGGGCGGGTTTGCTCAGAAATCGTGAGGGGGAAGTCGTGGCCGGCGTGGGGGTTTCTCGACCGGCAGTTCGTGCTACATCCGCCCGGGGCTTCGGATGTGGCGCGGATCGCGGGTAGAGCGCGCGGTTGGGGGCAAATCTCAGACGGCGTGCGGGATTTGTCACGTTCCGCCGGTTGATCCGAACGACGGCGATCTCCGATCGCCGAGGGATCCGGGATCGGCTGGTCGTAGACCGGCTCGCCGGCCTCGCTGGACGTGGAGGGCGAGTCGAAGATGAAAATCACGCCCCCCGCCCGGCGGCACGGGCGAGCAGCACCGCGCGCTCGCGGTCGTTGTCACACAGTTGCGCGGCGCGAGCGAACTCCTCACGCGCCTCGCCCTGGCGCCCGAGGCGAGCGAGGATGTCGCCGCGCACGCTCGGCAGCAGGTGGTACGCGCGCAGCGCGGGCTCGCCGGCCAGCGCGTCGACGAGCTCGAGCCCGGCCTGTGGCCCGTAGGCCATCGTCACCGCGACGGCGCGGTTGAGCTCGACCACCGGGGACCCGGTGAGCGCGGCCAGCGCGTCGTACAGAGCGACGATCCGTGGCCAGTCGGTCTCCGGCACGCTGCCTGCCCGGGCGTGGCAGGCGGCGATCGCGGCCTGCAGCGTGTACGGGCCCAGCGCTCCGCCGAGCTCCTCGGCACGCTGCAGGGCGGCCAGCCCACGCTGGACGAGCAGATGGTCCCAGCGGGCCCGGTCCTGGTCGGCGAGCAGCACCGGCTCGCCGCCGGGGCCGACCCGCGCTCGCAGCCGCGAGGCCTGGAGCTCGATCAGGGCGAGCAGGCCGTGCACCTCGGGCTCGCGCGGCATCAGGGCGGCGAGGATGCGCCCGAGGCGCAGCGCGTCCTGGCAGAGCGTCGGGCGGACCCAGTGCTCGCCGGCGGTGGCGGCGTACCCCTCGTTGAAGATCAGGTAGATCACCTCGAGCACCGCCGCCCGGCGGTCGGCGAGCTCGTCGCGCCCGGGAAGCTCGAACGGAACGCGGGCCTCGGCGAGCGTGCGCTTGGCGCGGACGATGCGCTGCGCGACGGTCCCCTCGGAGATCAGGAACGCCCGGGCGATCTCCGGCGTCGAGAGCCCGCCGAGCAGCCTCAGCGTCAGCGCGACGCGCGCCGGGCCCGACAGCACCGGATGGCACGTCATGAAGATCAACCGCAGGACGTCGTCCTGCACGTCGTCGATCTCCGCGGCGAGGTCGGTCTGGTCGAGCTGCTGGAGGATCTGCAACTCGTGGCCGATCAGCTGCCGCTTGCGCTCGAGCGCGACCGTGCGGCGCAGCGAGTCGACGCCGCGCCGCTTGGCGGTGGTCATCAGCCAGGCGCCCGGATTGTCCGGGACACCGGACCGCGGCCACTGCTGCAGCGCGGCGACGAGCGCGTCCTGGGCGAGGTCCTCGGCCACCGACACGTCGCGCACGATGCGAGTCAGCCCGGCGATCAGCCGGGCCGACTCGATCCGCCAGACGGCATCGATCGCACGGTGGGTGGCCGAGTCGGCCATCGTTTTAGCGCTGCGCGTTGGCCTGCTCGCGCAGCCGCTCGTTGGCCTCGCGCAGCTCCGGGGTCAGCTCCTCGCCGAAGTCCGCGGCCTCGAAGATCTGGCGCAGCTCGATCTCGATGCCACCGCCGAACGGTGCACGCCGCAGCCACTCGATCGCCTCCTCGCGCGACGCGCACTCCCAGATCCAGTAGCCGGCCACCAGCTCCTTGGCCTCGGTGAACGGCCCATCGATCACGGTGCGCTCGCCGCCCTCGAAGCGGACCCGGGCGCCCTTGGAGGTCGGGTGCAGACCGTCGGCGGCGAGCAGGACGCCCGCCTTGGCGAGCTCCTCGTTGTATGCCGTCATCTCCGCCAGCGCATCCGTGTCCGGCATCACGCCCGCCTCGGAGTCGGGGCTGGCCGGGACGAAAACCATGAATCGCATTGCTGCCTCCTGGTGGTGGTTGGGTGGTTCTACCCGCACGTCGAACGCGGTGGGGCGAAATCGACACGACCCGCCGGATGTTCTCCGGCTGTCCGCTCAGCGCCTCGCCGGCAACGGCAGCACATCGCGGGCGAACCACTCGTACTGGCCTTCGTGGTCGGCCCCGACCGCGGTGACGACGATCGTGTCCAGCCCGGCGCCGGCGAACCGCGACGCCGCCGCCGCGCACGCGGCGGGCGGGCCGGCCAGCGCGAGCTGCCCGGCCAGCTCCGGCCCGACGTCGTCGGGCAGCGCGGCGTCGCCGGGTCCGAGCGCCGACAGCGGCCCCGGGTAGATGTCGAGCGCCAGCCACCGCTCCAGCGCCGGGCGCAGCGCGAGCCGGGCCCGCGGTCCGTCGTCGTCGAGCGCGAGCCAGACGTAGGCGACCGACTGCAGCGCGCCGGGCGCGCGGCCGTCCGCAGGGCCTGCGCGATGAACGCCGGCGAGCACCCTTCGGGCAGCAGGACGCCGTCGGCCAGGTCACGCGCGAGCGCGAGCCCGCGCGGTCCGGTGGAGCCGATCAGGACCGGCGGCGCGTGCTCGGGGGGCGAGTGCAGCGCGACGCCGTCCAGGCGGACGTGCGAACCCTGGACCGACACCGTCTCGCCCCGCAGCAGAGCGCGCACGGCGGACACGACCTCGCCGAGCGCCGCCAGCGGCCGCGCGGGCGCGGCGCCGGCCTGCCGCATCCATTCCCGGACCCCGTGTCCGAA
>JBELAG010000239.1:0-9557 GCA_049509055.1 Solirubrobacteraceae bacterium | reverse complement strand
CGGACGGTCAGCAGCCGCCCGAGGTAGGGCACGGCGTCGCCGCGCTGCGCCACCTCCGTGCGGGCCCGCTCCAGCTCGCGCACGCGCCGCTCGATCCACGGCCGCAGCTCGCGCACCGCCGCTGCCGCGTCGCGCTCGGCGGCGCGGCGCGGCAGCACCACCTCGACCCCCCGGGCGGCATCGACCGTGACCCGGACGCGCCGCGCGCGCTCGGACCGGCGGACCCTGTAGGCGATATCGGTCACGGCGCGACAGACTACGGTCTGAGTCCGACATGCCCGCGTTCCCCGATCTCCACCCGACGCTGAGCAACCCGGCAGTCGAGGTGCGCGTTGCCGCGGAGCGCGACATTCCCGAGATCCTCATCGCCCATCAGGACGATCCGGAGCTGTACGAGCGGATCGGGCTGGGCCGGCCGCCGAGCGGCGCCGAACTGGGTCGCCGGACCGAGCGGATCGAGGTCGACCGGCTGTCGGGATCGTCGATCTGGCTGACGATCCTCGCGCCGGGCTCGGATGAGTGCCGCGGCCAGGTCGACGTCCACGACGTCGACTGGGATCACCGCCGGGCGGGGGTCGGCATCTGGGTGGCGCCGCGGGAGCGGAGCCGCGGGCTGGCGACGGCGGCGCTGATGCTCACCGGCCGCTGGCTGATCGAGGCGTGCGGCCTGGAGCGCGTCGAGCTGCTCGCCGATCCCGGCAACGAGCCGATGCTGCGGGCCGCCGCGGCGGCCGGGTTTGCCCGCGAGGGCACCCTGCGGGGGTATCGTGTACAGCGTGGACGGCGGATCGACGTCGTGAGCATGTCGCTGGTCGCCGGCGACCTGGAGACGCGATGAAGCAATGGCGCGTGGCGCTCCCGCCGGGCGTGCGCACGCCGTTCGAGGTCTACGTCAACGGTGTCCCGCAGGAGCTGGGGACCGACTACCGGGTGGTCAACTGCGAGCTCGTGTTCGAGCGCGAGCTCGTGCGCGAGAAGCTCAGTCGCAAGGCCTGGGCGATCGGCTTCTGGGGGATCGGCACCTACAAGCGCAACGATGAGGTCGACGTGCGCTACGAGCTCGAGGGGCGCCCGATGGTCGCCCACGCGCTGCCGATCACGCCTCCGTCCTGACCACCTCGCGCGTCACCCAGGGCGCCACCACCCGCAGTGCCGACAGGATCGCCCGCGTGGCGTGGGATCGGTTGAGCGTGTAGAAGTGGATTCCGGGCGCGCCGCGGGCGAGCAGCTCGGCGCACTGCAGCGTGGCGTGGGAGACGCCGAGCTGGAGCACGGCGTCGGGATCGTGGGCGCGCCACTCCAGCGCCTCCAGCAGCGCCGGCGGGATCGTCGCGCCGCACATCCCGGTGATCGTCTTGATCTGGCGCAGGTCGGTGATCGGCATCACGCCCGGCAGGATCGGCACCTCGATCCCGGCGCCGCGGGCCTCGTCGACGAAGCGGAAGTACAACTCGTTGTCGAAGAACAGCTGGGTGATCAGGAACGACACGCCGTTGTCGACCTTGGCCTTGAGGAAGCGCAGGTCGTGGGCGAGGTCCGGCGCCTCAGGGTGGATCTCCGGGAAGCAGGCGCCGCCGATGCAGCAGTCGTAGCTGGCTCGGATCAGGGCGGCGAGCTCGGTCGAGTAGCTCAGCCCGCCCGGATGGGGCTTCCAGTCGCTCTCGCCCCGGGGCGGGTCGCCGCGCAGCGAGAGGATGTTCTCGATCCCGGCGTGGCGCATGTCATCGAGGATCGCGCTCAGCTCCTCGCGCGTGGACCCGACGCAGCTGAGGTGGGCCATCGCCTCGATCCCGAGCTCCTGCTTGATCCACTTGGTCAGCTCGAGCGTCCGTCCGCGGGAGCTCCCGCCCGCGCCATAGGTCACCGAGACGAAGTCGGGGCCGAGCTGGCGCAGCGACTCCAGCGCGAGCCCGAGCACGCGCTCGCCGGCGTCGGTCTTGGGGGGGAAGAACTCAAACGAGAACACCGGCTCCCGCGCCTCGGCGATGATGTGATCGATCCGCATCGCCGGAGCCTACCAACCTTGACAAGATCGTGTCAATGTTGTGCCGCCGACCACCGTTCCCCGCCGGGTGGGCGGGGCGGTCTCTCCCGCACGACCCGGCCGGCGAGCTCGAGATGGCGCAGATAGCACAGCGTCTGGGCGAGGAACCAGGCGGCATTGTGCTCTCCCAGCGGCACGTCGTAGACCGACGGGGCGATCTCGACCGCGGTCCGGGGCGCCGCGCGCACCGCGTCCAGGGTCGCCTCCAGACGCTGCGCGACGAGGCTGCGGTTGCCCTCGATGTGCCCGTGGACGTCGACGAACGGCTTGCCGTGACCCGACAGCGCGAGCCGGGCGTCGAGCGCGTCGACCCGATCGAGCGAGGCCAGGAACTCGCCGACCGGATCCGGCGAGTAGCCGTAGTCGAAGTACAGCGAGATCCGCCCGAGCACGTGGTCTCCGGAGATCAGCACCCGGCGCTGCGCCTGGAACAGGCAGACGTGGGACGGGGCGTGACCGGGCGTCTCGTGCACGGTCCATGTCCCGAGGTCGGTTTCGAGCTCGACGCCGGCGAGCAGGTCGCGATCGGGCGCGATCACCCGCGCGATGCCCGACGGGATGTCCTTGGCGCGCTCGGCGTAGGCGGCCAGCGCCGCTTCGGGCACGCCGCTCTGGCGTCCGACCTCCAGTCGCCGGGCCAGCGCGGCCGCCGGATCCCCGGCCGTCGCCGTCGCGTGGGCGTGGTCGGGGTGCATCCACAGCTCGCAGCCGGCGCGATCGACGATCGGCGCGGCCTGTCCCCAGTGATCGGAGTGGGCATGGGTGACGACGAGCAGGCGGACGTCCTCCAGGCGCAGGCCCACCTGATCGAGCGCACGCTCCAGTTGCGCCAGCGAGCCGGGCCCGTGCATGCCGGTGTCGACGAGCACGATCCCCGTTCCGGACGCGATCGCCCAGGCGTTGCCATGGGGCACCCCCGGCCACGGCAGGGGCAGCCGCAGCCGCCACAGCCCGGGCACGACCCGCTCGCCGCGCCCCATCTCTCGCTGACGTGCCATGCCGCGCACGATATTGGCGGCGCGTAGACTGCGGCGCCTTCATGGCCTCCACCTCAGACATCGCCAAGCGCTACTTCGCCGCCCTCGCGGCCCACGATCTCGACGCGGCGGTCGCCTGCTGGCGCCCGGGCGCGATCGATCGCCTCGTCGGCGTGCAGGACCTGATCGCGCCGCTCGGCGTGCGCGAGTACTTCTCGGGGCTGTTCGCGGCGTTCCCCGACTTCAGCTTCGAGATCCTGGAGCTGACGACCGGACGCACCCGGACCGCCGTGCGCTGGCGCGCCCGGGCCACGTTCGCCGGCCCCGGCAGCTTCCAGGGCTTCGCGCCCAACCACGCGCAGCTGGAGATCGAGGGCTGCGACGTCGTGAGCGTCGAGGACGATCTGATCGTCCACAACGACGCGTACGTCGACAGCGGCTCGATCGCTCGGCAGCTCGGCCTGCTGCCGCCGGCGGGCTCCCCCGCGGAGGCGCGCCTCACCACGCTCGCCAACGCCCGCACCCGGGCGATGATGGGGGTTCACGGTGTGACCACGGAGGAGGTCGGTCCCGGGGTCTGGCTGGTTCGGGGCGGCTTCCCGATCAAGACGATGAACGTCTACCTGATCGAGGACGACGGCGGGGTGACGGTGTTCGACGCCGGGATCGCGGCGATGGCCCCGGCGCTGCGCGCCGCCTGCGCGCGGATGGGGGGCGTCAAGCGCGTCGTCCTCGGCCACGCCGACGCCGATCACCGTGGGTCGGCGCCGGCGCTCGGCGCGCCGGTCTACTGCCACGCCGCCGACCGCGCCGCGGCGGAGTCCAGCGACCCGTTCCGCGACTACTGGAATATGCGCAAGCTGCGCGGCTACGGGCGGCTGTACTTCTCCAAGGCGCTGCCGGCGTGGGACGGCGGCGCGGTGGCGATCGAGGCCACGGTCGCCGAGGGCGATGAGGTCGCCGGCTTTGAGGTGATCGAGCTCCCCGGCCACGCCCCCGGGCTGATCGGCCTGTTCCGCGCCTCGGACCGGCTGGCGCTGATCTCCGACTGCGTGTACACGCTCGACATCCAGACCGGGCGCAAGGGCGGGCCGCGGATCCCGCACCCGGCCTTCGACGCCGATGTCGAGACCGCGCGGGCGTCGATCCGCAAGCTCGCGGCGCTGAACCCCTCGGCGGCCTGGGCCGGGCACGCCGACCCGGTCACCGGCGACGTGTCCGGGCAGCTGGAGCAGGCCGCCGCCGCCCCCGTCTGACGCGATGGGCCGGCGCAACCGCCAGCGGACCAAGCTCTCGCCCCCGGTCAGCGAGTACCGGGGCACGGAGGGCGAGGTGCTGGCGCTGCGCGGATCGCTCACCCCGGCCGCGCGGCGCGAGTACGCCGAGGTGCTGACCGGTGGCCTGCACCGCGACGACGCCTGGCAGCGCGCGACCGAGCTGCTGTTCGAGCGCCTGGCGGTCTCGTGGACGATCTCCGGGCTGGCGATCGAGCACCAGAAGGAGCTGCTGGCGCGCTACCGAGTGGCGACGGCGTCCGAGCGGACGTTCGTGCGTGACTCGCTGCGCGAGCACGTCGCCGAGCACTTCCCTGAGCTGGAGGCGCCGTGACGATCGCCGCCGGCCCCGATCCCGAGGGTTTCGCGGCGTTGCTGTGCGACTGGTGCCTGGAGGTGGCGCCCGGACAGCGCGTCGGCGTGTTCTCGACGACGCTGGCGAGCGAGCTGGCGCTCGCCGTGCACCGCGCGGTGCTGCAGCGCGACGCCTGGCCGTACGTGCGCCTCGAGCCACCGTCGCTGGCGGCCGACTTCTACCGCCACGCGCGCGAGCGCCATCTCACCGCGGCGCCGCCCGTCGACGAGGCCGTCACCGAGGCGATCGACGCCTTCGTGCGGATCGATGCTCCGGCCAACACCACCGAGCTGGCCGATGTCGACCCCGCGCGCGTGGCCCGGGTCGCCGCCGCTCGGCGGTCCCTGCAGGAGGCATCGATGGCGCGGCGCTGGTGCGGCACGCTGCTGCCCACGCCGGCGCTCGCCCAGCAGGCGGGGATGGCCGAGGGCGAGTACGCGGCGTTCGTCACGCGCGCGCTGTTCTTGGACCGGCCCGACCCCGTCGCGGCATGGCAGCAGCTCAGCGCCCGCCAGTCGGCGCTCGTCACCCGGCTGGCCACCGCGCGCGAGATCCGGATCGAGGCCGAAGGGACCGACCTGCGCCTCGACGTCACCGGTCGCACGTGGGTCAACTCCGACGGGCGGCGCAACATGCCCAGCGGCGAGGTGTTCACCGGTCCGCACGAGCATTCGGCCAGCGGCCACATTCGCTTCACGGTCCCGACCGGACCGCGCGGGGTCACCGTGACCGGGGTGGCGCTGGAGTTCGCCGCCGGCGAGGTGGTCGCGGCGAGCGCCGAGCGCGGGCAGGGGTACCTGGACGCGGCACTGGCCACCGACGCCGGCGCCCGCTTGATCGGCGAGCTCGGGATCGGCACCAACGCGGGCATCGACCGCGCGACCGGGCACATCCTGCTCGACGAGAAGATGGCCGGCACCGTGCATCTCGCGCTCGGGCGCTCCTATCCCGAGACCGGGGGCACCAACGCCTCGGCGCTGCACTGGGACCTGATCTGCGATCTGCGCTCCGGCGGCCGGCTGAGCGCCGATGGCGAGACGATCGCGCAGGACGGCGAGCTCCGGGCGTGAGCGCGGGCGCTCCCGCGGACGAGCCCCGGTTTCAGTACCTTCCCGGCGATGCGCCGCACAAAGATCGTCGCCACCATCGGCCCCGCTTCGCGTGACCCCGAGACGCTGCGGCGGATGGTGCAGGCCGGCCTCGACGTCGCGCGGCTCAACTTCTCCCACGGCGACCGCGAGATCCATGCCGAGAACGCCGCCCGCGTGCGCGCCGCCTCCGAGGCGGCCGGCCGGCAGGTCGCGCTCCTGCAGGACCTGCCCGGGCCCAAGCTGCGGATCGGCGCGCTGCGGGACGACCTCGCCGAGCTCAAGCCCGGCGAGACGCTCGTCCTGGTGTGCGGCTCCAGTGAGCTGGGCGACGACCAGCGGATGTCGGTGTCGTGGGCTGGGCTGACCGACGCCGTCGACCCCGGCGACGTGGTCTATCTCGCCGACGGCGCGATCCGGCTCCGCGTTCAGGCGGTCAGGGCCGGCGACTGCGAGGTCGAGACCGCGGTCGAGATCGGCGGCTCGGTCGCCTCCCGCCAGGGCCTGAACATCCCGGGCTCGACGAGGGGGCTCGCCGCGGTCCCCGAGGAGGACCTCGACATGCTGCGCTTCGGCGAGTCGATCGGGATCGACGTGGTCGCGCTGTCGTTCGTGCGCACCGCCGAGGACGTCGAGAGCGTCCGCCGTCACACGCGGCTGCCGCTGGTCGCCAAGATCGAGAAGCCCCAGGCGGTCGACGCCGCCGAGGAGATCATCCGCGCGGCCGACACGGTGATGGTGGCGCGCGGCGACCTCGGGATCGAGCTGCCGATCGAGGACGTGCCGATCGTCCAGAAGCAGCTGCTGCGGATCGCCGGCCGGCTGGCCCGCCCGTCGATCACCGCGACCCAGATGCTCGACTCGATGGTCGCCTCGTCGCGCCCCACCCGCGCCGAGGTGGCCGACGTCGCCAACGCGATCCTCGACGGGACCGATGCGGTGATGCTCTCCCAGGAGACGGCGATCGGCGCCTACCCGGTCGAGGCGGTGGCGATGATGGCCGCCGTCGCCGAGCGCACCGAGCGGGTGCTGCCCTACCGGGACTGGAACGAGACCCGCGTCCGGCGCGACGCGCGCGACCCCGCGTACACGATCGCCTACACCGCCTGCTCCGCCGCCCGCGAGCTCGGCCTCGCGGCGCTCGTGGTCCCCACGCTGTCGGGGCGATCGGCCCGCCTGATCTCCGCCCACCGCCCGACCGTGCCGATCTACTGCCTGTCGCCCGGCAGGGAGACGGTGCGCCGGTGCAGCTTCATGTGGGGGGTGCAGGCCGCGTCGATGCGCCGCCACGAGATCACCGAGGAGCTGATCCGCGACGCCGCCCGCCGTGTCGTCGAGCTGGGATGGGTCAAGCCGGGCGAGCGCGTCGGGATCACCGCCGGGCTGCCCAGCGGCAAGCCTGGGACGACGAGCCTGTTTCAGGTCCAGGAGGTCTAGGTCTAGGTCTAGGGAGCGCGGCCGGCCGGTTGCGGCGGGCGTCAGGCGGTTTCAGTAGAACTCGGCCTCCTGGCGGCCGAGCTCGGTCGCCGGGGGGTCGCCGTAGAACCATTCGCGGGCGATCCGGTGGAAGTTGCCGCGGGCGCGCAGCTGGGAGATGACCGCCAGCGTCAGCACCTCCATCCGCCGCCCGAAGATGTGGTCGGGCGGTGCGGTCTCCTGACGGAGATCGCTGAAGTACTCCGAGCGCGGATCGCTCATGTCGATCAGCACCTGCGTCGCGTACTCCGGCGTCACCTCGATCTCACGGTCGCACGTGTACCACGAAGTCGACGCGCGGAAATGCGCCAGCACGCGATCGGGGTTGAACCGCTCGGGGTCGGGGAAGAAGCCGATCTCGGCGCCGAGGGACATGATCGTGTCGGTGTCGCCTTCGATGATCGCCCGCGCGACCCGGATCTCGAGCTCGACGCCCCCCGGGGGCATGCGCTTGAACAGCCCGAAGTCGAACACGGCCAGGCGGCCGTCGCCCATGACCATCGAGTTGCCGGGATGGGGATCGCCCGAGAACTGTCCATGGCGGTACAGGCAGCCGAAGTAGAAGCGGAAGATCATCTCGCCGATCCGGTCGCGCTCGGCCTGCGGGCGGGTCTTGATCTCCTCGAAGCCGCTGCCCTCGATGAAATCGGTGACCATCACGCGCTCGCGCGACAGCGAGGTGACCACGTCGGGAACGACGATGAACGGATGGCCGCGGAAGATGCGCGCCAGCGTGCGCTGGTTCTGGGATTCGAGCTCGTAGTCGAGCTCCTCGACGATCCGCGCGCGGATCTCCTCGCCGATCGCCTTCGGATCCATCCCCGGGGCGATGCGCTTGGCCAGGCGCAGGATCAGCCCGAGGTTCTGCAGGTCGGCACGGACCGCCGCCGCCACGCCGGGATACTGGACCTTGACCGCCACGTCGCGCCCGTTGGTGAGCCGGGCGCGGTAGACCTGCCCGATCGACGCCGCCGCGACCGGCCGCTCGTCGAACTCGTCGAACACATCGGACAGCCGCTCGCCCAGCTCCTCCTCGAGCACCTTGCGCATGTCCTTGAAGGTGACCGTCGGAGCGGCGTCGCGCAGCGCCCCGAGCTTGCGCTGGAACTCCTCACGGTATTCCTCGGGAACGAGGCCGGCGTCGAGGAACGACATCACCTGGCCGACCTTCATCGCCGCGCCCTTCATCGTTCCCAGGGCGGTGACGATCTGCTCGGCGGCCTCGATGTGACGGCGTTCGAGCGCCGCCTCGCCGGCTTCCTTGGACCGGGTCACGTTGGCGGCACGCGTGCTTGCCTGACGGATCGCCTGGCCGGCGGCCAGCCCCCCGATCTTCGCCGTCCGCCCCACGCGCGAGGTGGGGATCTTGTCCTTGGCCACCGGTCTGTTAATCGGCAGGCGGCTCGCCGGGGCGCACCTGCGAGCCGGGCACGATGTCATCGGCGCCGTCCGGCCAGCGCACCCAGGCCTTGTGGCCGCCGTCGTAGTCGGGGCCCAGCAGGATCAGCGTCGCCGGCTCGCCCAGCGCCGTGCACGGCCCGCTGCCCTCGCGGTCCAGCCCCCGCCAGATCCGCACGAAGCCGTTGTCCTCCAGCTCGTCGGCGACCGTCGTCGGGTCGGTGTGGCCCGGGTGGATGCGGGTCTGGGGCGCCAGCGTGAGGAGCGTGTCCATGATCGAGTGCTTGAGATCGGCGTAGCTGGTGTGACCCGGCGCGCGCACGCCGCCCACCGACCCCTTGAACAGCGTGTCTCCGGTGAACACATCGGTGCCGTCGATCAGCAGCGACAGCATCCCGGCGGTGTGGCCGGGGGTGTGGAGCGGCTCGATCCGCAGCGCCCCGGACTCGATCACGGCGCCGGGCTGCATCGTCGCGGTGGCCGCGGGCACGAGCTCGCGCTCGAGCGGGTGGATCAGGACCGGCGTGCCGGGATGGGCGGCCAGCACCGCATCGAGCTCGGCGATGTGATCGTGGTGGTGATGGGTGAGCAGCACATGGGTGAGCGTGAGCTGGCCCCGCCTGAGGTACGCCAGCAGCGGCGCGACCGGGCCGCCGGCGTCGATCATCACCGCGCTGCCCCCGGGCTCGTCGGCGACCACGTACGTGTTCGACAGCCACGGCTCGCTCATCGAACGCTCGACGATCATCACGACAGAGCGTATCGGGGTAACCTTATGGGCACGCGATGAGCCTGGTCCACACCTGTTACCGAATCCTCGACATCGACCGCTCGGTTGATTTCTACAAGGCGCTGGGGTTCGACGAGATCGGCCGCATCCCGATCCGCGACGAGGCGATCAACGTGTTCATGGGCCTGCCCGACGACGGCCCCGAGCCGCGGCTC
>JBELAG010000238.1:0-9626 GCA_049509055.1 Solirubrobacteraceae bacterium | reverse complement strand
CTACCAGAATCCCTCACCCCCTGTGAGGACTCTCTTCGTCTCCTCCTACCTCCGTCCGATGTTGGTCGGCGATGCTGATCGTCAGGCCACACCAACAGGAGGTAGAGACCAATGGGCCACAAGATCAAACCGATCCTCGCCACCCTCGCGATCACCGCGGGAGTGGCGGGCGGAGGCGCCGCGATCGCGAGCGCCGCGACGAGCGGCACGACGGCGTCCTCCGCCGCGAGCAGCAGCACCTCGGGCGCTCGCCCGAGCCTGAGCCGGGCCCCCCGGGCACACGCCGCGGGGAGCGCCGGGTCCAAGAACTGCCCGAACATGGGCGCCTCGGGATCCGCGACGGGATCCACTCCCGGGGCCTGAGCTCCGGCGGCAGCACCGCTCAGACCGGGCCGGCTCGCGATCCGCGGCCGGCCCGGCTCGTGGCGCAGCTGCTCAGGAGAACGCGATCACGCTGCGGATCCCGTCCTGGCGCTCCATCAGCTCAAAGCCGTGGTTGACCTCGTCGAGCGTGATCCGGTGGGAGATGAACGGGTCGAGGTCGAGCTTGCCCGCCAGGTAGAGGCCGACGAGCTCGGGCACCTGGTCGCGGCCCTTGACGCCCCCGAACGACGAGCCGCAGATCCGCCGCCCGGTGATCAGCAGCCGAGGGATCACGTCGAGCGTCTCGCCGCGCCCGGCCACCCCCGCGATCGTGCACAGCCCCCAGCCCATCCGCGACGCCTCCACCGCCTGGCGCATGACCGCCACCAGCCCGGTCGCCTCGAAGGTGTAGTCGGCGCCGAAGCCGCCGGTCTCCTCGAGCACCCGCGCGACCGTGTCCTGGCCGCCGGTCCACACGTCGGTCGCCCCCTGGCCGCGGGCCAGCTCCAACCGGTCGGCCGACAGGTCGACGCAGATGATCCGCTCGGCGCGCTGCAGCCGGCAGCCGGCGACCGCGCCGAGCCCGACCATGCCCGCCCCGAACACGACGCACGTCGAGCCCGGCTTGACCTTGGCGGTGTTGATCGCCGCCCCGAGGCCGGTCGAGAGCCCGCAGGCGAACAGGCAGGCGCGATCGGGCTCTGCGTCGGGGGAGACCCGGGCGAGCGCGATCTCGGGCATCACCGTGTACTGCGCGAACGTGCTCGTCCCCATGAAATGGCGGATCGGCCGGCCGTCGCGCGACAGGCGGGTGGTGCCGTCGGGGAGGTAGCCGAGGTTCTGCTGCTCGCGGATCGCGAGGCACAGGTTGGTGTCGGGGCTCAGGCAGTGGACGCATTCGCGGCACTGCGGCGAGAACAGCGTCACCACGAGATCGCCCGCCGCGACGCTGGTGACGCCCTCGCCGACGCGCTCCACGAAGCCCGCCCCCTCGTGGCCGAGGACGGTCGGCGCGTAGCCGGACGGGTCGACGCCGGACGCGGTGTACAGGTCGGTGTGGCACACCCCGCAGGCCGCCAGCCGCACCAGCACCTCGCCGGCCCGCGGCTCGGCGAGGTCGAGCTCGGTGACGTGCAACGGCGCGGCGAACTCCTCCAGCACGGCGGCCCGGATCTTCACGGCGGCGCTCCTCTCGACGGCGGTCAGTGGTGGCGCCCACCTTAGTGCGAGCTCAGCGCGTGCGGCGGGCGTCCAGCGCGTCGATCATCAGCGCCAGCATGCGCGGCCAGTGCTCGGGCTCGACGTGGCGCGCCGCCCGGGTGGCGGCGAACAGCAGGCGCAGGTCGAGCGTCGTGGCGTCGGCGCGCAGGCGCCCCTCCCGGCGGGCGGCGTCGAGCAGGCGATCGAGGGCGCCGGTCGCCCGGGCGGTGGAGGCGACGACGTCGGGATGATCGGCGACCGCCATCCGCGCCTCGCCGAGGAAATCGTCGGCCGACTGGCGCTGCACGAGCGTGGTCAGCATCTCGGTGAGCGCCGACCAGCGGTCGCCGTCGCGAGCCAGCGCCTGCTCGGCGGCCAGCGCGATCTGGTCCATCCGCCGCGTCACCAGCGCCGCGTAGAGCTCGTGCTTGGAGGTGAAGCAGCGATACACGCTGGCCACGCCCGAGCCGGCGGCGTCGGCGATCGCGCTCATCGGCGCGTCGAGCCCGTCACGCGCGAAGACCTCGGTCGCGGCGCTCAGCAGGCGCTCGCGCTTGGCCACGGGCTCGAGCTCTGACCACCGGCACCGCCCGTCCGCGGGCGCTGCCTCCCCGGCCGCTGGCGGTGCCTGCCCGGCCGCGTGCGGCGCGCGGCCGCGCGCGGGCACCGCCGGCGCTCCCACCTCCGTGAGCGGAATGGTCATTCCGCTAGAGTACCCGTGCATGTCGCGTGAGGCCCACCGGACGTCGCCCGAGCCCCACCGCGACCATGGGGTCCATCCGACTCTGATCCTCGCGGTGACCGCGCTGGCCGGTCTGGCCTACGCGATGCTGAGCTCGGCGGTGATCCCGGCGCTCAGCTCGCTGGAGCACAGCCTGCACACCAACGAGACCGGGGTGACCTGGCTGCTGACCGGCTACCTGCTGTCGGCGTCGGTCGGCACCTCGATCATCGGACGGCTCGGCGACATGTACGGCAAGGAGCGGCTGCTGGTGATCACGCTGCTGCTGCTCGCCGCCGGAACGCTCGTCTCGGCGCTGGCCGGCTCGCTGGGGCCGATGATCGTCGGACGCGTCATCCAGGGCGCCGGCGGCGGCATCTTCCCGCTCGCCTTCGGGATCGTCCGCGACGAGTTCCCGCGGGAGCGCGTCCCGGGGAGCATCGGGATGCTGTCGTCGATCCTCGGCGTCGGCGGCGGGATCGGGATCATCCTCGGCGGGCTGATCATCGAGCATCTCGACTACCACTGGCTGTTCTGGATCCCGCTCGTCGTCGAGCTGGTGGCGGCGGTCTGCACGTGGCGGTTCATCCCCGAATCGCCGGTCCGGGTCCCGGGACGGGTCAACTGGGTGGCCGCGGCGCTGATGTCGGGCGGCTTCATCTGCGTGCTGGTGGCGATCTCGGAGACGATCACCTGGGGCTGGGGGTCGGCCAAGACGCTCGGCCTGCTGGCCGCCGGGGTGCTGGGCTGCGCCGCCTGGATCGCGGTCGAGGTCCGCAGCTCCGAGCCCCTGATCGACATGACGATGATGCGGATCCGCGGCGTCTGGACGACCAACCTCGTCGCCTTCCTGCTCGGCGCCGGGATGTACGCCTCGTTCCTGATCTTCCCGCAGTTCGCCGAGCTGCCGAAGAGCACCGGCTTCGGCTTCGGCGCCTCGGTCGTGACCGCCGGGCTCTACCTGCTGCCGGCCGCGCTGCTGATGACGCTGCTGGGGACGGTCGCCGGCCGCGTCGCGCACCGCTTCGGCTCCAGGGCGGCGGTGATCGTCGGCAGCGCCGTGACCGCGGTCTCGTTCGGCTTCCTGGCGGTCGCCCACGCCCATCCCTACGACATGTTGATCAGCGCGGCGCTGCTGGGGATCGGGATCGGGCTGGCCTTCTCGGCGCTGGGCAACCTGATCGTGCAGGCCGTGACGCCCCAGCAGACCGGCGTGGCCACCGGCATGAACACCGTGATGCGCACGCTCGGCGGCGCGCTCGGCGGGCAGATCGTGGCGACGTTCCTGGCCGACAACGTCTCCCACGGGCTGCCGACCGTCACCGGCTTCACGCGGTCCTTCGTGCTGGAGGCGGCCTTCCTCGCGATCGCCGTGCTCGCCGGCCTGCTCGTCCCCGAGGCGCGGCGGGCGCTTGCCGCCACCCCCGCCGAGCCTGAATTCGCGGTGTCCCAAGAGGTGGCCTAGCCGTGGTCAGCGCCGCCGGGCGCCGCCGGGCGGGTTCCGAGCCGCGCGGCGAGAACTACAAGTGGATCGCGCTGTCGAACTGCACGCTCGGCGTGCTGCTGGCCACGCTCGACGCGTCGATCACGCTGATCGCGATGCCCGACATCTTCCGCGGCATCCACCTCGATCCGCTCGTCCCCGGCAACAGCTTCTACCTGCTGTGGATGATCCTCGGCTTCCTCGTCGTCTCCAGCGTGCTGATCGTCAGCCTGGGCCGGCTCGGCGACATGTTCGGCCGCGTACGGATCTACAACCTCGGGTTCGTCATCTACACCGTCGCCTCGCTGTTTCTCACCGTCGACTGGCTGAGCGGCAGGAGCGGCGCGATGTTCCTGATCGTGTTCCGGATCGTGCAGGGGATCGGCGCGGCCTGCCTGCTGGCCAACTCGGCGGCGATCATCACCGACGCCTTCCCCGCCAACCAGCGCGGCATGGCGCTCGGGATCAACAACATCGTCGGGGTCAGCGGGATGTTCGTCGGCCTCGTGCTCGGCGGGCTGCTGGCGCCGATCAATTGGCGGCTGGTGTTCCTCATCTCGGTCCCGGTCGGCCTGTTCGGGACCGTCTGGGCCTACCTCAAGCTCGAGGAGCTGTCCAAGCCGTCGCGCGCGCGGATCGACTGGGCGGGCAACGTCACCTTCGCGCTGGGCCTGATCCTGATCATGGTCGCCGTCACCTACGGGATCCGCCCCTACGGCGCGGCCGCCACCGGCTGGGGGAGCCCGCGGGTGCTCGCGCTGATCGCCGGCGGGCTGCTGTCGCTCGTCGCCTTCGGGTTCGTCGAGCGCCGCGTCCACGATCCGATGTTCCGGCTGCCGCTGTTCCGGATCCGGGCGTTCACCTTCGGGACGCTGTCGACCTTCCTGTCGGCCATCGCCCGCGGCGGCCTGATGTTCATGCTGATCATCTGGCTGCAGGGGATCTGGCTGCCCCAGCACGGCTACAACTTCACCGACACGCCGCTGTGGGCGGGGATCTACATCCTGCCGCTGACGATCGGCATGCTGTTCGCCGGCCCGACCTCCGGCTACCTGTCGGACCGCTTCGGCGCGCGCCCGTTCGCCACCGGCGGCATGCTCGGAGCGGCCGTCAGCTTTGTGCTGCTGGCGCTGCTGCCGACCGATTTCCCCTACCCGCTGTTCGCGCTGGTGCTGTTCCTCAACGGCGTCTCGATGGGGATGTTCGCCTCCCCCAACCGCGCCGGCGTGATGAACAGCCTGCCCCCGACCGATCGCGGCGCCGGCGGCGGGATGAATCAGACCTTCCAGAATTCCGCCCAGGTTCTGTCGATCGGCGTGTTCTTCACGCTGATGATCCTCGGGCTCGCCTCGACGCTGCCGCACGCGATGACGGCCGGGCTGGAGGCGCACGGCGTCCCGGCCCGCGACGCGCTGCGCGCCGCGCACCTGCCGCCGGTGTCGATCCTGTTCGCCGCGTTCCTGGGCTACAACCCGATCCAGCACCTGCTCGGGGCGGGCGTCCTCTCGCATCTCAGCGCGTCCCAGCACGCGCTGCTGGTGGGCCGCTCGTTCTTCCCGCATCTGATCTCGCCGCCGTTTCGCACCGGGCTGCACGAGGCGTTCGCGTTCGCGATCGCGGCGTGCCTGGTGGCGGCGGTCGCCTCCGTCTCCCGGGGCGGGATGCCGGTCGCCGCGCTCGCCGCTGCCGGGGGCGCTCCGGCCGGGGGCGCTCCGGCCGGCGACGCCCCGGCCGGCGACGCCCCGGCCGGCGACGCCCCGGCGGGCGACGGCTCCGGCGGCGGCGCGCAACCGTGGGTTGGCCAGCCAGCCAGCCGCTAAGATCTGCGCCGTCGATCGGCCCGTGAGGAGGAGCAGGTGACATCCATACGTACCAGTGGCGACCTCGATCAGGTGTGGGTGACCGAGCGCGAGCTGTGGGCGCAGGGCCCGCCGCACGACCTGTTCGGACGGTTGCGCCGCGAGTGCCCGGTGCACTGGACCGCCGGCGTCACCGAGTACCCCGAGGAGGCCGGCTACTGGTCGGTGACCCGCGCCGAGGACATCCACACCGTCAGCCGCGACTGGCGGACGTTCTCCTCAGAGCTCGGCGGCGTCACCGCGATCACCGACGTGTTTCCGCTCGAGCTGATGCGGGCGATGTTCATCGGCATGGACCCGCCCAAGCACGACCGGCTGAAGATGCTCTTCCAGGCGGGCTTCACGCCGCGGCGGATCGCCGCCCACGAGCCGGAGATCCGGCGGATCGTGGTCGACGTGCTCCAACGGTTGGAGGGCGCTGAGACCTGCGACCTCGTCACCGACGTCGCCCAGCCCGTCGTCTCGCGGGTGATCGGCAGCTTCATGGGCATCCCCGAGGCCGACGACGCCGTCTGGGCCCGGCTGATGAACACCGCGCTCGCCGCCGGGGACCCCGACCTCAATCCCGAGGGGATGCCGAGCATCCTCGCCAACGAGATCCCGGAGATCTTCCGGCGCTGCTCGGAGATGATCGCCGCCCGGCGCGAGCACCCCACCGACGATCTCACCAGCGTGCTCGTCCACGCCGAGATCGACGGCGAGAAGCTCGAGGAGCACGAGATCGTGATGGGCTTCTTCCTGCTGGTCGCGGCCGGCAACGACAGCACGAAGGCGACCTACTGCAGCGGCATGCGTGCGCTGATGCAGCAGCCCGAGCAGCGCGCGCTGCTGATCGACGACCCGTCGTTGGTGCCGGCCGCCGTCGAGGAGTCGCTGCGGATGTTCCCCGCCTTCGCCCACTTCCGCCGCACCGCGCGCCACGACACCGAACTCGGCGGCCAGACGATCCGCGAGGGCGAGAAGGTCGTCATGTGGTACGTCTCGTCCAATCGCGACGAGGCCGTCTACCCCGATCCCGACCGCTTCGACGTGCGGCGCAACCCCGACCACCAGGCGTTCGGCGCCGGCGGCCGGCACTTCTGCCTGGGGACGGCGCTCGCCCGGCTCGAGCTCAACGTGCTGTTCGAGGAGACCCTGGCGCGCTATCCCGAGATGGCGATCGACGGCCGCGCGACGTGGGTCGAGTCCGGGTTCCTCAACCAGCTCAAGACGCTGCCGGTCCGGCTCACCCCTTAGAACCAGTGCGCCCAGGGCGAGCGGTTCTCGGCGACCGCCTCGTCGGCGCGGATCACGTGCATGACGGCGTTGATCAGCGCCAGGTGGGTGAAGGCCTGCGGGAAGTTGCCGAGATGGCGCCCCGTGCCCGGGTCGATCTCCTCGGCGTACAGGCCGAGCGGGCTGGCGAAGCCCAGCAGGCGCTCGCACAGCGCGCGGGCCTGGTCGAGCTCACCGATCTCGCACAGCGCGGAGACCAGCCAGAACGAGCAGATCAGGAACGTGCCCTCCTCGCCCTCCAGCCCGTCGTCGGTCTGGTCGGTGCGGTAGCGCAGGACGAGGCCGCCGTCGGTGAGCTCGTCGGCGATCGCGAACACCGTCGCGCGGATCCGCTCGTCGTCGGGCGGCAGGAAGCGCATCAGCGGCAGCAGCAGCAGCGCGGCGTCGAGCGCCTCGGTGTCGTAGTGCTGGACGAACACACCACGCTCGTCGACCCCGTGGGCGAGCACGTCGGCCTTGATCTCGTCGGCCACCGCCCGCCAGCGCGCCGCCCGCGCCCAGTCCTCGCGCAGGTCGGCGAGCCGGGCGCCGCGGTCGCACGCCACCCAGCAGAAGACCTTCGACGAGGTGAAATGCTTGGGCTCGCCGCGCACCTCCCAGATGCCGCGGTCGGGCTCGCGCCAGTGCTCGATCGCCTGTTCGACCTGGCGCGAGAGCATCTTCCAGACGCGATCGTCGAGCGAGTCGCGCGAGCGCGTGTGCAGGTAGACGGAGTCCAGCAGCGCGCCCCAGACGTCGTGCTGCTCCTGCTCGTAGGCGGCGTTGCCGATCCGCACCGGACGCGCCCGCTCATAGCCCTCGAGGTGCTCGAGCAGGTGCTCGTCGAGCTGGCGCTCGCCGTCGAGGCCGTACATCACCTGGAGTTTCTCCTCGCCCGCCGCGACATCGGCGATGAAGTAGAAGAAGTCGTTGGCCTCCCACTCGAAGCCGAGCGACAGCAGCGCCCACAGCATGAAGGTCGAGTCGCGGATCCAGCTGTAGCGGTAATCCCAGTTGCGCTCGCCCTGCGGGGTCTCGGGCAGCGAGGTGGTGGCGGCGGCCAGCAGCGCGCCGCTCGGCGCGTAGGTGAGGCCCTTGAGGGTGAGCGCGCTGCGCTGCAGGAAGGTGCGCCACGGGTGGTCGGGGAAGCTGCCGCGATCGAGCCAGTGCTGCCAGTGGTGCGCGGTCCACACCAGGCGGTCGTAGGCCTCGTCGACGTCGGCGGGCGGCGCGTGCTCGCTCCACGACAGCGCGCAGTACACCACCTCGCCCTCCTTCATCAGATGGCGCGCGACCGCGCGCGATCCCTCGAAGCCGAGCCGCAGGTCGGTGGTCAGCTTCAGCTCGACGCTGCCGTCGCGGCTGGAGGCGACGCCCTCGCCGTAGCCGTCGCCGCTGTAGCGCCAGTGCGCCGGCTCGCGGCCGTAGTCGAACTTCGGCTCGCAGTCGAGCAGCAGCTGAACCTGCCCGTTGACGCAGCGCACGGTCCGCAACAGGACGTGGTCGGCGTCGTAGTCGGTGGGCGCGCGTCGGTGGGTGTGGGAGCGGTCGTGCTCGTGATGCCAGTTGCCGATCAGCAGCACGTCGCGGACGATGATCCAGCCCGAGCCGGTGCCCCAGCTGGTCTCGAGCACCATCGTGCCCGGGAGGTAGCGCCGCGCGGCGGGCACGCCGACGCCGTCGGGGCTCAGCCGGAACGAGCCCGCGTCGCGGTCCAGCAGGGCGCCGAACACGCTCGGCGAGTCGACCCGCGGCAGGCACATCCACTCCACCGCGCCGTTGGGGGCGACCAGGGCGACGGTCTCGCAGTCCGACAGGAACGCGTACTCGGCGATCGGCGGGAACGAGCTCTTGCCCGTCCGCAGGTCGGGCTCGTGCGGGCTCGCCGGGGCCGCCGCGGCCGCTGCCGGTCCCGGCCGGCCGTCGAAATCCTGGCTGGTGGCGTCCTCGCGCACCCCGGCAGTATCGACATTCCGCAGGAAAACGGCAAATCCCGCGGGCCGACGCTCAGCCGGCGAGGCCGCCCAGCACCGAGAACGGGCTCCGCGGCAGGTCGTCGTAGATCGCGCGCGGATTGCGCTCGACGGTCACCGTCGCCCCGGACGGGCCCTGCCCCCGCACCCGGTCGGCGAGCGCGTTGGCGCTGTCCTCGTCGGTGGCGCCGATCAGCACGTAGCTCCAGCGGTGGAGGTTGTCGATCCCTTCGCGCTTGAGCGCCTCCGACAGCTCGCCGGCCTGCGCGCGCGCGCCGCACTGCACGCGCACCTCCCATTCCGGATAGCCTCGCTGCTCGGAGTCGGCGCGCTCCTGGGCGATCCGCTCGCGGCGTTCGGCCTCGGTCTCGGCCCCGCCGCCGGGCAGCGGGACGTCGGGCCCCTCCCAGCGCCCAGACGTGGGGTGCCAGTGCGCGAGCTCGATGTCGAGCGTCCAGCCGTGCTCGGAGGCGAGCCGGCGGATCAGCTGCTCGGCGCTCTGCGCCTGGCTGCGGGTGCCGGCGTAGCAGAACACCTCGGCGCCGTCGATCGAGACGACGACGCGCTCGCCGAAGGAGCGCTCCAGCCCGTGCTCGAGCTCGGTCGCCGTCAGCAGCTCGCTCAGCCGCCGGGCGAAGCCCTCGTCGTGCAGGTCGATGCGCAGTCGCCAGTCGTCGTTCATCGCCATGGAGAGTACGTGACCTCGCCGCGCGGCGGGCGCCGGCCGAGCGCGGGTGGGGCGCGTGGCGTCCACCCCCGGCCGCCGTCCGGAG
>JBELAG010000237.1:0-9652 GCA_049509055.1 Solirubrobacteraceae bacterium | reverse complement strand
CGAAGATCGCGTCGATCGCCGAGCGCACCGTGCGCCCGGTGTAGAGCACGTCGTCGACGATCACGATCGTGCGCCCGTCGATCGGGAACTCCAGCTCGGTGTTGTGCACGATCGGGGCGGCGCTCCCGCCGGGACGCGTCGTGAGATCGTCGCGGTAGAACGCGATGTCGACCGAACCGAGCGGCACCCCGGTCTGCAGCAGCTCGCAGATCAGCCCGTGCAGCCGGTGGGCGAGGTGCGCGCCACGGCGATGGATGCCGACCAGCGCGAGCAGGCCGTCCGGGTTCTTCTCGACGATCTCGTGGGCGATCCGCATCAGCGTGCGGCGCATGTCATCGCGGTCCAGGGCGACCGTTGCGGGATCCAACGCGGTGCTCCTTCCTGGCCTCACGGGACCGGGTTAAAGGGGCCTACAGGGTGTGGGTCCGGAGCCTAGCATCGGCCCCGGCGACCGGCGGGCGGCGCACGAACCTGGATAGATAAGCGCACGCAGGTTGCGTTTAGATGCCCAGGTTCGGCGGTGGGCCGGGCCCGTCCTCGCGGCGTCGGCGTCGGTAGAGGACGTGGGCCAGGCCGGCGTGCTGCACCTCGCCGTCGGGCGTGAACCCCGCCTTCTCCATCACGCGCCGTGAGGCGGCGTTGCCGGGCAACGTGATCGCGATCAGCTCCCGCAGCCCGAGCGCGGTGAAGGCGATCTGCACCGCCGCGCCGGCCAGCTCGGTGGCCAGCCCCTGACCCCAGCGCTCCGGGATCACCGCCCACGCCACCTCGACCGCCTCGTCGCCGAGCACGTCGGTGTGCTGCAGTCCGCCGCGCCCGACCAGCCCGCCGGCCGCGGAGTCGCGCAGCAGCCACAGCCCGAAGCCGTAGAGCTCCCAGTGGCGGCGCTGGCGCACGAGGCCGGAGCGCACGTCGGCGATCGTGGGCGGGAACGACCACGGCCACAGCGTCCGGTAGACCCGCGGGTCGAGCGCGAGCCGGGCGATCTCCTGCTCGTGCTCGGGCCCCAGCGGCTCACCGCGCAGCCGCGCGGTCTGCAGCGCGACCGCCGTCACCCGGCGTCCCCCGCCGCGGCGCCGGCCAGCGCGGCGTCCCAGCGGCTCAGCGCCGGCTCACCCCGCTCGGGGAACGGGATCTCGATCGTGTCGAAGTCGCGCGGCAGCACCGTCGTGGGGAACACGGCGCGGGCCTCGTCGCGCAGCAGCCCCGGTGGATGGCGGGTCGAGACGTGGTTGAGCGCGAGCATCGCCACCTCCGCGTCGCGGGCGATCGTCGCCGCCTGGCGAGCGGTCGAGTGCCCGTTGTCGGCGGCGCGGTCGGCCTCCTCCTCGGCGAACGTCGCCTCGTGGACGAGCACGTCGGCCCGGTAGGCGGCGACCCGCAGCGCGTCGCACGGCCGGGTGTCGCCCGACAGGACGAGCTTGCGCCCGGGCCGCGACGGGCCCAGCACCTGCGCGGGGGTGACGCCGCGGATCGTCTCGCCCCGCTGCACGCGCCCGAACTCCGGCCCCTCGGCGAGCCCGAGCCGGCGGGCGGCATCGGGGTCGAACACGCCGGGGCGCTCGTCCTCGTAGAGCACGTAGCCGAGCGCCGGGCCGCGGTGGGAGACGACGACCGGCGCGATCCGGTAGCCGTCGCGCTCCAGCACGTCGCCCGCCCGCAGCTCGACGACGTCGAGCTCGAAGCCGACGCGCCCGGCCATCCGCAGCACGAGCCCGAGCAGCGCCTCCAGGCCGACGGGCCCGTGGATCGTCAGCGGCCGGTCGCGCCCGCGCAGATCGAACGTCTTGAGCATCCCCGGCAGGCCCAGCCAGTGGTCGGCGTGAAAGTGGGTGAGGAAGATCTCGGTGAGGTCGGTGAGGCCGGCCGAGCTGACCAGCTGGCGCTGGGTGCCCTCGCCGCAGTCGAACAGGATCCGGTCGCCGCCGCGCCGCACGAGGATCGCGGGCAGCCCGCGCCGGGCGGTCGGAACCGAGCCGGCGGTTCCGGCGAAGAAGATCGACAGGTCCATCGGCGGCCCAGTGTGTCAGCCGAGCTCGACGATCTCGAAATCGAGTCGCGCGCCCACCCGGCAGATCCCCATCGTGTGATGGGGCTCCCGGCGGCGCTCGGTGGGGCTGCCGGGATTGAAGATCGCAAACCCGTCCGGCGCCCGCTCATACAGCGGAACGTGGGAATGGCCGAAGATGACCGCGTCGACCCCGGGGAACCGGCCGCGCAGCCGCGCCAGCCGCCCGCGCGCGTCTCCGGCGTCGTGCACGACCGCGATCCGGTGCTCGCCCACCGGCACGACCGTCGCCTCGGGCAGCACCGCCCGGGTGTCGACGTCGTCGACGTTGCCGCGGACCGCGGCCACCGGCCCATAGCTGCGCACCTGCTCGAGGACCTCCAGCGTGCTGAAGTCCCCCGCGTGGATGATCAGGTCGGCCGCCGCCAGCCGCGCCACGCAGTCCGGCGGGAGCCGCCGCGGGCCTCGCGGCATGTGGGTGTCTGAGATGATCGCGATCTCCACGGTAAGCTGGCCTCGATCATCCCCGATCGCGAGCGCCCGTAGCTCAGGGGATAGAGCGTCCGCCTCCGGAGCGGAAGGTCGCAGGTTCAAATCCTGCCGGGCGCGTCACAAAATACCTGCAAATCGAGCATTTCTGCTGTGCGTGGGAAGCGCCGGTTGGCCTCTGAATCACCTCAGTTTGGCCCGGGGGCCCATTCAGGGGCCTAAACGATCCCGTCATTGGTCGACCTCTGAGTCCTTGCGCGGGTGGTTGACCTCCGCGAGGAACTGGTCGAACTGGCCCTGCTCGACAACGGCCGGTCCCCGCGGGTCGTCGCGTTCGAGGCGGCTCAGCTGGCGGCTCGGGACCCGCTCGGCGGGCTCGTCGGCGAAGCGCATCACGGTCCAGATGGCCTGCTCGTCGATGTAGCGGCGCGTGGCGACCTGCTGATAGACCGAGAAGGTGAACTGCGGGTCGGTGTGACCGATCTGCGCCGCGATCCACTTCGGGTCACGGCCGATCGATGCGGCGAACGTCGCCCACGACCGGCGCATCGAGTGCGGGGTGATCGGCGGCAGCTCCGGCAGCCCGGCCTTCGCGCGGTTGGCGCTCGCGCGCTGCACGGCGCGACCGAGGATCCGGTCGCGGAACCGATCGTGATCGCGGCGCCCGCCCGATGCGGTGCCGAAGAAATGATCCCCCGGCCGGCACGGAAGCCCGCGCGCCCGACGGTCCATCATGTAGGTGAGGAGCTCGTCGCGCAGGAACAGGGTCATCTCCACCTCGCGGACCCCCGCCTCGGTCTTGGCGTCGGGCACCTTGAAGCGGCCGCGAGGCAGATCGACAGTCGCGCAGCGGAGGTCGAGCATCTCGCTGATCCGAAATCCCGCGAGGCCGAGCGTCGCGCACATCGCGCGGCGCCCGAGCCCTTGGCGATCGGCTCGCGCCTCGGCCTCGAGCTCGCCGGCGGCCTCGAGCAGGGCGTGAAACTCATCGATCTCCAGGAACGTCCGGTTCGGCCGCACGCGTGGCAGGAAGCGCGCGGAGCGCTCACCCACCCGAACCGGGTTGCGGTCGATCAGCTCGTAGTCGACCGCCTGCTGGAGAATCTGCCCGAGCAGCTTCAGCATCGCATTGATCGACGTGTTCGATAGTGGCCGGCGCCGGCGCTGATACGTGCGCCCACGCTTATCGGTCACCGTATCCATCAGCGGCCGGGCGCTCTCGTTGGTGGCCGCGCGGGCCTGCGCGGCGCGGATCGTCTCGGCTTGGTCGTGCAGCTCGTCGCGAAACCGGTCAACGACTGCGGTCGTGATCTCCGCCAGCTGGTAGCGGCCGAAGAAGCGCAGCAGGTAGCCCAGCCGCCACTCATAGTCGCTGACCGTTTTCTGATCGACGCGCAGCCGCTTTGACTTCCACCACCGGTTCGCGAACACCCGGAAGGTCTCGTCGACGCGAATCCCGAGCTGCCCCATGGCGTCCTGCAGGCGATCCTCGCGCGGCTCCAGACGGGGCGGGACCCAGGTGCCGCGGTCGATCTGCTGCAGGATCTTCTCGGTCTCGAGCTCGGCTCGCGCCAGGTTCCAGCCCTGGATGTTGGTGCCGAGCGTGACCTTCTCGCGGCGGCCGTACGCGTACACACGCGCCACGTAGCTGACCGTCTCCCCGTCAGCCCAGGGCTTCTCGAACACGTTGCCGGTATTTGGGCGCGGCATCAGCCGAGCCTGCGTCCCGGCCGCATCCTCGCGACCTCCATCAGGACGAGTCCTCCGGTTGGCGGGCCCGGAGCGACGGCTCGCCGCCGGACCGATCACTTGGTCTGCCTCATCCTGTCATCACCGACGCCCAGACGCAAAGCGGGGCCGTTGCCGCGCTCGGTGCAAACGCTCGTCGGGGCCACGGGGCCGGGGAATCAACCTGCCCTTGCAGATCCGCTTGGCCACGCAAGCGCGCGAGCCTCCCGAGCCGGTCGGCACCCCGGCCGTGCCGGCGGTCAGCCGCGCGAGCGATAAGAGGTCTGGCGGACTCACTCGGAACACCTTCGGCTACCGGACGCGGGTTCGCCGGCTGTGCGCCAGCCGCGGGCGTCTCGCCTCCAGAGCCCGGCGCGCCTCATCGAGATCGAACCGAATCCGCGCCTTCGGACCCGAACCCAACCGCATGGCTCCCAACTCGGTGGCGTGCGCATACACGAAGTCGATCGAGACGCCGAGTTGCTCGGCGAGCTCCCGTGCGTCCACGAGCCCGAATGTCATTGATCGTGCGCCGACAATCTCTGCGACCCGTTCCGCGATCGCATCGGCGATCGCCTCCACATCGCCGGCAGTGAGGGTCCGATCGCTCACGGCGCGGCTCGCATCATCGCCGCCCACGGTGGCCGATGGCCGGAGATCCGCGATCGGGCCAATGGGTCGGTCGACTATGAATCAACACGAGGTCCTTTCCCTTGACCGCTGGCCACTATGTGGATGCAGCCGCGTGGCGGCGGCGCGGCGCGGTCGATCGAGTCTCCAGGTCTGCATAGCTGCTCTGCCCGGTAGGTACCGGGCCGCGTGAGCAAAGCCCCGTTCGAAGGCCATGTCGGGCCCCGCGGATGAGCACGGTGAGGCTGCCTGAGACAGGGAATCGTCGAGTCGGCCGCGCGAAGAGGCTCACAGCTCGCACCGGCGCAAGGCACGACCTTCGACCCATGGGCCTTCCAAACGTGATGAAACAGGGTTCGCTGGAGGCGAGCCAGCCCCAGGACCGGCGTCGGGCCGGCCTTCCAACCGCGTCGAAGGCGCCAGCGGGGCCGGCGACGGTTCCCGCGCGACCGGAGCGCGGCGCGCAAGCCGATGACCACCGACGCTCGCCGACTCCATCGTCGCCATGCCCGCCCGGTCCGGGCGATCGTTCGTCCGGACTGAACGGCACCTTCTGCCTATGGTCGGATCGAGCTTCCCCCGGCGTCAGCAGTACCGGCGCCTGCGCCGCGCAGCCGCGAGCAGCGCGGCCGGTCTCACGGCCGGGGCCTTCGGGGTCATCGCGGTGGGCGCCGGCGCAATCGCGATCGCGGCTGCGCTGCTCTTCATCACGGTCGCGCTGCTGATCCACGCTCGCCACTGGGGTCGCCTCGCCGGCCGCAGCCGGGTCGGAGCGGGCTCTGAGGACGAGGTCCGGCGAGCCCTCGCCACGCTCGACGCGGAGGGGTGGCGGCTGCGCCACTCGCTGCCCTATCGAGGACGCGGCGACATCGACAGCGTCGCGATCGCCCCGACCGGGATCGCTTTCACGATCGAGACCAAGACGCGCACGTTCGACGCGCGCCATCTCGCGGGCGTGCGGGAGATGGCGGCGTGGCTGTACCGCCGGCGGCGGCGCTGGTGTCCGCGCGGTGCATTGCCGGTCCTGTGCATCGTGCGCGCCCGTGGACTGGAGCGCGTCGAAGACGAGGTTCTGGTCGTGTCGATCGACCGCCTGGTGGCGGCGCTTCGCCGCTCAGCGGGCCTGTCGCAGCGCCCGACGTTCCTGACCGCGGACCCAACGGCAGCGACGTGACCACCACCCCGTGCCAGTGGCCCGAACCCGGTCGCGGCGCCGACCCGGGCTTGTGCGCTTGGGGATCGACCCGCAACTTTCGAAGCACCTGCAGGCCGATCCGACGCGACTTCCCACCGGGATCAGAACTCGATCCCATCGTGACCGCGAGCGGGATACTCGGCGGACCGGGCGACCCCCCGGGCCGTCGATACCCCTCGGGCGGCGATGTCGTCGGCGGATCACTGAGCGAGCCGTTGCGGACACCACCTGCCTTGTGATCAGTTATGCTCAATTGGCATGCCATCTGCCCAAGAGGAGGACTACCTCACCGTCGCCGAGGTGGCGGCATTGTTGAAGCTCAACCCCAAACGGTCCGAAACTGGATCACGCGCGAGGAACTCAGAGCCGTGCGAGTCGGCGCGCGCCGCGTCCGCGTCCTGCGCGCTGACCTGGACCGCTTCCTGGCCGCCACCGGCGCCACGGCGCTCCCCGACCCATCACAGGACGAACGCGCCGCCACCCATCGCAACGAAGAGTTGGCGGCCGCGCTACAACGCGCGCGGGCCGCACTGGCCGCCGATCGCAAGACCGACCTCGCGATCGCGCTACACGTGCTCGTCGCCGCCGCCGAGCCGCTGCTCGACGCCGGAGCCTCAAACGACGGCCACGTCGACGCCGAGGATCAGCCGACCGAAGCCCCGCCGGCGAACGACTGACCTGACCAACGCCCGCTCGCCGCGGCCAAACGATCGACGTGGTTCACGCCCCCGTGATCTCGACCGTCGCTGACCTATGTTCTCCAGCGTCGGCTCCAACGCATCATGACCGACGACTCACGCCCCTCGCGCGCCTGAGCGTGCCTGGGTCAAACGCGCCTGCATGATCCGGCGCGCAGTCGGCGGCTCGCCCCAGGAGAGCACGCGCGCGGAGCGCAACTCCAGCCCCAGCCGCGTATCCCGTCGACTGGCGCCGAGGAGGTCGCGTCGCTTGCCGGATCGCTGGGACCGGCGCGTCCCTACGCGGACCAAGGCGTAACCGCGCACAGCTCCTCGCGCGGCGCAGGCCACCGGCCCGCTGTCGAGCCGAGTGCCCGCGCGATCGCCGAGCAGGCCAACGCAGACGACGCGGCGACGCTGCGACGCTCGCACTCCTGCGCAAGCTGGAGGCCTCCGGCCAGGACCGCCGCGAAGGCTCACGCCGGCACCACAGCGTGGCGAATCATCACCGACCAGCAGCGAATCGCCCAAGGCACCGCCGAACTCGCGCGACTGGCCGCCAGCTCCGCGCCACACGCCAGGCCCGACCAACTGGGGGCGCCCGAGCATCCCGGTAGCCCGCGCCCGCCCCAGCGCGCGGGCCCTGAAAATCGCCGATACCAGGGCTCACTTCGGGCGTCCAAAATTGCACGATGCATACGCAGTTCCGACGGCGGTCGTCGGGGCTGGCAGCTCGCCGACAGCTCTGGCCGCTCGCGCACCAAGGCGCATAGGATCGCCATGCCGCGCTTGCTCGCTTAACGCCTCTGGGTTGGTCGGCAAGCACCTCGACGTCCCGGGCGTCGCTGGTTTCGCCGGGTGAACGGAAGCCCGGCGAGCATCGGCCGACGCTCTTCCTTCTCGTCCCGTGCGAGCGCGGCATCACCGCTGGCAAACGCTCGACCGTCATTGGCGAAGCAGGAGCAGTCGCCGATCCAGTCACCTGAGCGAGCGGTCCGCAGTCGCGGCACGGCGGCGTCTCCCGACTTCCGTACCGAGGCTCGGCGACCTCTCGCGTGTGAAAGAGGCGCCGGCTTCCTGCAGCAGCCGCGATTGGCCGTATTCCCGGGCGTCAACGCGCACGAGAGTGTTCAGATCACGGCTCCGGTGGAGTGCATCGGGCACGCTGTGGGCACGACCGGGCTGAGACCCGAGGGCAGCTGCATGCGGCCGAGTGCGCGTCCGGGTTCGCGATCGGCGTTTGGTCGGCCCAGTGGCAGGGATGCCGCGCCCTGAATCAGGATGATCGAGGCGGGGACTCGCCTGGAGGGCGTTGTGGCGGCCACAGCTTGGGGATCCTTGCCTCGGGCGGCGTCGCTCAACGAGTCGCCTCCCGCTCTCTCCCTTCGATAGCCCGTCGTTGTTCTTGGCGTCGGGGCGCGCGTCGGCGTGGAGCTGGGCGGTGTTGGTCATCGCCAGTGCGGTCGCTGGAGAGGCGGACACGAGGCTCGGGGGGCGCTCGCGTTGAGTACGGCTGGTCGGGACCGGAGCTGACGCGGGCCGCGGTGCACGGCCGAAGGGGGGCTGAGCCGGGTCCGCTCTGGGCTCGTCGAGCGGCGGCTGGCCGCTTGTCGCGCCACGCGACGGCAATTTTGGTGAGGGGATCGAGGAAAGTACAGGCGTCCAGGCGCATGGCTGTGGGCGTCCGGGGCGAGGACGCGAGCTTGCGAGCGGCCGCAGCCCGTGGCGGCCGGCGGCGAGCGCAGCAAGGGGCCCTTGAAGCTGTAGAGAAAGCCCTCACCCCCGATCTTGGTCGGCGGCTCTTCCAGCGCTCGACGGGGTTGAGCGCCTCGAAGGTCGGGACGGCGCCGTTGAGCAGGGGTACGATCAGGGCCCGCGGAGACGGCGCGTGGAGTATTGGGCGCTTCAGCTTCTGATCGCGAAGGCGCACGAACCCCCGCGTCGGAAGAAAAGCAGCGCCGATGTGCTCCAGTCGGAGCTCTCAAGATCTGCTTGACAGAAGTCGATAAAGTGGCTAAAGTCCACAAGCGCAACCACCACGAGGAGCCTTCAATGTATGCCGAACATCGACTAAACGTTCGCGAGACCGCGGCGCGGCTGGGGGTCCACGAGAACACGGTGCGAAACTGGGAGGAGAAGGGGCTTCTGCGCGCCGTGAAGCTGCCGGGCTCCGGCTATCGACGCTTCGACGCGGCCGAAGTCGAGCGGATGCGCGACGAAATGCTCACGAATCTCGCACCTGCCGTCGAGGGCCCGGTGATTCATCCCAAGCGTCCCGGGCGGATCGTCGCGGAAGACGGCGATTAGGTGTCTCATGAACCACGGCCCTCCGGGCGATACTACGAGCAGCGCACTTCGCTGCTAAGCCAGGGCGACATCTTCGAGAACGTCCCGCTCGCGTACCCGTCGCCGACCGACCGCGTGTTCGTCGATGACGAAGATGACTCGCACCAAGCACGGCGTTTCCTTAGCGGACCGTTCGATATCGGGCACGCAATGCTAATCACGCCAACTTGCTCGATGAGAGCTCAGTCTTCCGGGCGCGACTACGCACACCCTGTGAGATCGCTCGTGCCACTTCGGTCGGTCGACGAACTGGTCGAATCCGGGATTCTGGATCACGCGAAGCTGCGCCTCGCCGCCAGCCGGGACTCCCTCATCAACTACATGTATCTTCCGGCTGACCACGACCTAGGGGTTTCCGAGAGTCTGGCCTTGCTTTACATGCCCGTGACTCTTCATCACGACATGATCGCTGACCTCCGCATTTCGCAGCTGACGCTAGAAGCCAGCCGTCAGCTCCAGAAGAAGCTCGTCTGGCACTCGTCGAGTGTGCTGCTGACTCGGGCTGATTTCGAACCACCCGTGGACTAGCTATGAGCATTTCTGGGGGCAACGCAAGCAACCCATACGACTTCCGCTCTC
>JBELAG010000236.1:0-9670 GCA_049509055.1 Solirubrobacteraceae bacterium | reverse complement strand
CATGAAGCGCCGGCGCGTGACCGTCTCGCCGTCGAACGCCCCCGGCATCTTCCGGTCGGCCGTGTATTTGGATTGCTTGAGTCCTTCTTTGTGTCGGTCAGCCACTCGCGCCTCGATCAACTCCGGCTACGGCACATTCAACGCGCGCTTAAGCGTACCGTCAAGCGAGAGCCCGGGCGTCACGATGCCCGGCTTCCGTTGCCGGCGATCGCCGATCGGTGGGCGTCGTGGAGCGCCGCGGCAGCCCGTCCGTCGCCCGCCCGGGCGCGCGCCTTGGCCGCTTCGTGCGCGCCGCTGGAGCCCCATCCGATCGCCACCGCGCCGGCCTGCCACACCGCGCCGGCGAGGCGTGCATCGCCCGCTGCCTCGGCCTGGGCGAGCAGCGAGATCAGGTCCGCCAGCTCGGCCACGGCCTCGAGATCGCCGAGCTCGGCCAGCCGCGAGAGACCGAGCGCGTAGAGCTGATCGCCGAGCAGCAGCGCCAGGTCCGGGTCCTCGCAGCGCAGCACCCGCGGCGTGCCGTAGTGCAGCAGCGATCCCTCCAGGATCATCTCCAGCAGCAGCTCGTACTCACTCTCGTGGCCGGCGACGCGCGGCCCGCGGGCGGCGATCTGCGGCGCCCCGTCGTGGACGGCGCCGTCGCCCGCGGCGCCGTCGCCCGCGGCGTCCGTCAGCGCGTCGGCGAGGGCGCCCCCCTCGGCTCGCAGCGCCTCGCGCAGCGCGGTGTGGCTCATAGCGACGCGAACGCCTCCGCGGCGGCGTGGAGCGTCGCGGCGACGTGCTGCTCGCCGTGGGCGAGCGACGGAAACCACGCCTCGAACTGCGCGGCCGGCGGATAGACCCCGCGCTCCAGCAGCGCCCGGCACCACCGGCCGTAGGCGTCGGTGTCGCACGCCGCGGCGCCGTCGTAGTCCTCGACGGGGCGCTCGGAGAAGAACACGGTCATCAGCCCGGTCAGCGCCCGCACCTGGACCGCCACGCCGGCGGACGCGGCCGCCGCGCACATCCCGTCGGCGAGCGCCCGCGTGGTGGCCTGCAGCTGCGCGTAGGCCGCGGCGTCCAGGCGGGCGAGCGTGGCCAGCGCGGCGGCCACCGCCAGCGGGTTGCCCGACAGGGTCCCCGCCTGGTAGACGTCGCCGGCCGGGGCGATCCGCTCCATCAGCCGCCGCGGGCCGCCGTACGCGGCGGCCGGGAGCCCGCCGCCGATGATCTTTCCCATGATCGTCAGGTCGGGGCGCACGCCGTAGCGCTCCTGCGCCCCACCCCGGCCGACCCGGAAGCCGCTGATCACCTCGTCGAAGACGAGCAGCGCGCCATTGCGGTCGGCCTCCTCGCGCAGCAGCGCCAGGAACCCGTCGCGCGGCGGCACGAGCCCCATGTTGGCCGGGACCGGCTCGGCGAGGATCGCGGCGAACGCATGCCGTCCGGTGGCCGCACGGACCGCCTCGGGGTCGTTCCACGGCACGATCACGGTCGCGCTCGCCGCCGCCTGCGGGACGCCCGGGCTGGCCGGGATCCCCTGTGTGGCCAGGCCCGAGCCGGCCTGCGCCAGCAGACCGTCGACGTGGCCGTGGTAGGCGCCGGCGAACTTCAGCAGCTTCTCGCGCCCGGTCGCCGCGCGGGCCAGGCGGATCGCGCTCATCGCCGCCTCGGTGCCCGAGGAGGTCATGCGCAGCATCTCCACCGACGCGACGCGCGCGCAGATCTCCTCGGCCAGCTCCACCTCGCCGGGGGTGGGGGCGCCGTACGTCGTCCCCCGCACGGCGGCGGCGGTCACGGCGTCGATCACACCCGGGTCGGCGTGCCCGAGGATCAGCGGCCCCCATGAGCACACCCAGTCGATGTACTCGTTGCCGTCGACGTCGCGCAGCAGCGGACCTTCTCCGCCGGCGATGAAGATCGGGTCGCGGCCGATCGCGCGCATCGCGCGCACCGGCGAGTTCACCCCCCCGGGCAGCACGGCCAGCGCCCGCTCATACAGGCGCGCCGAGCGCGCCGTGGTGTCCGCCGCGAGCTCGCTCACACGCCGGCGTACTCGCGTTCCCAGGCGCGGTGGTCCTCGGTGAAGTACAGCAGGCGGATCTTCTTGAACTCGGTCGACGAGTACAGGGTCGAGCGCTCCTCGATCCCGGTGTCGGCGGCGATCGAGTCCAGGATCGCGTCGCATTCGTCTCTGGAGCGGCCATGGGCCATCGTGAACACCGAGTACGGCCAGTCGGGGTAGGTCGGACGCTGGTAGCAGTGCGAGATCCCGCGGAACGACGCCATCCGCTTGCCCAGCTCGAGGATCCGTTCGTCGGGCACCTTCCAGACCCCCATCCCGTTGGCGCTGAACCCGGCGCGACGGTGAAACAGGATTGCCGCGACCCGTCGCAGCAGCCTGCGCTCCCGCATGCCCTCCAGGTGGGCGAGCAGCGCCTCCTGGGAGATGCGCAGCTGCGCGGCGGCGGGAGCGTAGGGTTCGGCGATCACGGGCATGTCGCCCTGCAGCGCGCGGATCACCGCCCGATCGAGCTCGTCGTAGGGCTGGGCGTCGATCTCGGCGGGCTCGGCGGCCTCGGCCGCCGTGGCGAGCGCCTCCGTGCCGCCCTCCATCTCGAGGTCCATCCGGATCTTGAACAGCTTGAGCGTCGGAAGCTGGCGCACCGACTCGGCCCCGGCCAGACGGGCCAGCGCCTCCAGCGTGCCCTCCAGCCCGAGCGCGGAGCCGGGCTCGGTCGCGATCGTGAACCAGATGTTGAACTCGTGGTTGCGCAGGTAGTTGTGCGACACGCCGGGGTGCGCGTTGATCACGGTGGCGGCCCGCCACGGGTTCTCGGGGTCGACCTTGGCCGCCACCAGCATCGAGGAGTACCCGAGCGCCCGCGTGTCGAAGATCGGCGTGACCTGGCGGATGATCCGGTCCTCGAGCAACTGGGTGACCCGCGCCATCACCTCGTCCTCGGACATCCCGGCCTGCGCGGCGACGTGCTGGTAGGGGCGCGCCGCGATCGGGAAGCTGCCCTGCATCAGGTTGAGCAGGCGCTTGTCGGAGTCGTCGAGCGCGACCGCGGCGCCGTCCTTGCGGCTGCGCAACTTCGGCCCGTGGTTCGCGGCGGCGCGCGCGTCGGGATCGGTCGGCGTGGATGTCGATGCGGGGTTCATTGCAGCCATCGGGCGGCGTCCTTGGCGTGGTAGGTGATGACGATGTCGGCCCCGGCCCGTCGAATCGAGGTGAGCGCCTCCAGCACCGCGGTGCGTTCGTCGAGGTAGCCGGCGGCGGCCGCCGCCTTGAGCATGGCGTACTCGCCGCTGACGTTGTAGGCGGCCAGCGGCATCGCGGTGGCGTCCTTGACGCGGCGGATCACGTCGAGGTAGGGGAGCGCGGGCTTGACCATCAGGATGTCGGCCCCCTCCTGCAGGTCGAGCAGCGACTCGCGCACCGCCTCGTCCCCGTTGGCGGGGTCCATCTGGTAGGTGCGGCGGTCGCCGAACGCCGGCGTGGAGCCGGCCGCCTCGCGAAACGGGCCGTAGAACGCCGAGGCGAACTTCGCCGAGTAGGCGAGGATCGGCGTGTCCGGGCAGCCGTCCTCGTCGAGCGCGGCGCGGATCGCGCCGACGCGTCCGTCCATCATGTCGCTGGGGGCGATGATGTCGGCGCCCGCCCGGGCCTGCGAGACCGCGGTGCGGGCCAGCAGCTCGAGCGTGGCGTCGTTGTCCACCGTCCCCCGGCTGGTGACCACCCCGCAGTGGCCGTGGCTGGTGTACTCACACAGGCACAGGTCGCAGATCACCAGCAACTCGGGATGGGCCTCCTTGAGGGCGCGCGTGGCCATCTGCACGATCCCCTCCTCGTCCCACGCGCCGGATCCCTCCTCGTCCTTGTGGGCCGGGATCCCGAACAGCAGCACCGCCGGGATGCCGAGCGCCAGCGCCTCGCCGGCCTCCTCCACGGCGTGGGCGATCGACAGGCGATCGACGCCGGGCATCGACCCGATCGGCTCGCGGCGGTCGGCGCCGTGGGCGATGAACATCGGCTCGACGAGGTCCGCGGCCTGCAGGCGGGTTTCGCGAACCAGGCCGCGAAGGGCGTGACTGGCCCTGAGCCGGCGCGGGCGGGTCTGGGGGAACGGCATGCTGTGATCCGAGAATACAGCCGGGCCGGCCGCCGCCGATGGCGGTCGGCGCCCTTGAGCGGCGCGCCACACTCCGGTGATGGCCTACGCGCTGCACCGGCTCGGCTGGCTGCAGTTCCAGCAGCTCTGCGATCGCGTGCTCGCGCTCGACGCCGGGACGCGTGGATCCGTCCCGACAACGAGGCCAGGACCCCGCTCGCCGCCGTGGCCGGCCTCGGCTTCGACCATGCCGAGGAGCTGCGCGCCGCCCGCTCCTACGTGCTGATGTGCAACTTCAAGCTCGCGGTCTCCGACCTCGGCGGACGGCGGCAGACCACGCATCAGGTCGCCACCCTCGGCCCCGACGAGCTGAGCGAGCGGATCGACGCGCTCCCGCGCCTGCGCCTGGAGATGCCCTCGCTGCTGGGCCTGCGCGCGCTCGATGATCTGATCCCCGCCGAGCTCGCCGCGCGCTCGTCGCTGGATCGCCGCGGGGCCCGCGAGCTGGCGGAGGTGTTCGTGCCCACCCGGGCCTATCACCGCGCGCTGGCGGTGCTGCGTGAGCACCGCTTCGCGGTGCTGACCGGGCCGCCGGAGATGGGCAAGACGGCGATCGCGCGGATGATCGGGCTCGCCCGCGCGTTCCTGAAGTCGCTGGCCGACGTCGTCAGATCGGCCGGCGGGCACGACCTGCACGGCACCGCCGACGCGCTGGTGCGCGCGCTGGACGCGATCGCGTCGCTGGAGCCGGCGCTCAGCAGCGCGGCGGCGGTCGTCGCGCGGCGGCTGCGCTCAGACGCCGAGCCTGCCGAGTGGCGGCCGGCTCCGCCGGGTCACCACGCTCGCGCCGAGCGCCTGGAGTCCGACGAGGTGCGGCGCGTGCTTGCCGACCTCTGACCTGCCGCCGCACCGGTGTCTTTCGGGCGGGCTCGCGTCGCCGGTCGCCGCGGTAGCCGATCGGCACACGGCTGCAGACACGCGCGAGTCGCCCGCGGGTGCGGGCGGCTCATGGTTCACGGTTACGTCCGGTCTAGCCGGCCGGGGCTGTCTTCGGCGCGCCGATGATCGAGCCGCAGTCCTGCTGGGCGGCCTGGAACGCCGGCGAGTTCGGATCGATGCCGGTGCCGCCGAAGTCCACGCTGAACGCGACTCCGCCGTACGGCCCGGTCTGCGTCTTGGGGTCGGGGAAGTTCGGAACGCCGTGCGAGCGCATGCACCGCGACATTGCGAGAGCCTGAGACCTGGCCTTGGCCGTCTGGGCCGCAGAGAGCGTACCGGCGCTCGGCATGTATGAGCGGCAGGCCCGCATCGCGGACTGGAAGGCCGGACCGTTCACCTCGACGCCGTTCACCGTCGTGCTGTTCGGGGTCTGCTGGATCTGGAGGGGGAGGCGTCCTCCGGTCGGATCGGGGAAGTTGGAGACGCCGTGTGACCGCATGCAGGACGCGAATTCGAGCGTCTTGCTGCCGCTGGCATCGGAGCTCTGGCCGGCCGACGCGTTCGCCGCCGTGCCGCTCGGGCTCGACGAGCCACACGCCGCAAGGCCCAAGGCGGCGGCGGCGAGCAGGCTGATGATGATCGTGAATCGCATAGAAGCGTCCCTCCGGTTCGGCTTCGCCAGCGAACACTACGAAATCGGTGGCAACAGGCCGAGGTGCTCCACCACGATTCCTACGTCGATCACCGGCATCGACACGGGCTTCAATCCGCGCGCCGCCTTCGCCGCCACGCCAACTTCGAGCCTCGGGATCCGGTCAAGCGGCGGACTGCGAGGCATGCTGCCCATCGCCGCGATCGGGCGGCACGATGGGCAGCAGGTGCGTCACGCCGCTTGGATGGAGCCGACCGGCAGGGGCGGGATCACTCCCGTCTGCTGAGCTGACTCAATGTTTCCTGGCCGGCCACCAGGACGTCGCGCTTATCGGAGAAGTGCCGGAAGAAGGTGCTTCTGGTGACCTATATCGCAGCCGTCGTCGGTCGGCGACTCGGCCTGCCGGTCCGAGCGGTCCCCGAGGAGACCTTCGGCCCGTTCGGACCGATCTTCGCGATCGACCAGCCCGCCTCCAGCGCTCACACCCGTGGCGCCCTCGGCTGGCGCCCGACACACGCCGGCCTCCTCCAGGACCTGGAGAACATTGAACCTGAGTGAGGCCGCCGCGCTCTCCGAGCGACGCTCGAACAAGACGAAAGCGGCCGGACGCCGAGGCCGTCCCAGGTGTAGGAAAGGCCTTGGTCACCGGACAAAGCTGAGCGCTGCGATATGAGTCTGCTACCGGTTTCTGTAGGCGGATCAGGCGCTCCATCTGTAGACTGCGTCATATGAGCACGACCATCAGGGTCAGCGAGCAAACCCGCGACCGCTTCGCCAGGCTGGCGGACGCGACTGGCCGTCCTATGACCCAGCTGCTCGACGAGGCAGCCGATGCCATGGAACGCCGCGTCTTCTTCGATCAATTCTCCGCTCGCTATGACGCGCTGCGGACCGACGGACGCACTTGGGGTGAGATCGAGGCCGAACGCACCACCGAGAGCGGCGCCGTGCGCGACCACTCGTCGTGACCGCTCGCCGGGGTGAGATCTGGCTTGTCGACTTCGGTGATCCGGTCGGGCGCGAGCAGTCGGGCCGCCGGCCGGCGGTCGTCGTTTCGGCTGATCCGCTGAATGAGAGCCGCGCCGGGGTCGTGATTGTCGTCCCGACCACGACCACGCATCGAGGCTTGCCTTCCCATGTCGAGATCGAGCCCGGCTACTCAGGACTCGACGAGGTCAGCTACGCAAAATGCGAGGACGTCAAGTCCATCTCCGAGGAGCGGCTGATCGCGCGCCTGGGCGCCGTGACTAATGCGATCACGTTCGATATCGGGCGCGTGCTGCGCTTCCTCCTCGACATCTGACCCACCGACCGCGCCCACGACGCCGGAGTGGCGCCCGCGGGAGCCCGTGTGCGGTTCCACGTGCGAGTTGCTCCAGTCGAAACGCAGAGAACGCCCCGCCCCGGATCCCTGAGTGGCCTGCCCAGCAGTGCGCTGGTCCTTGGGCCTGAGCTCAGACCAAGTTCCAGGGCTCCACGCGCACCTCGGTGATCAGCCCGGCGCCGGCGTACGGGTCGGCCTCGGCGAACTGCCGGATGTCCTGCTCTGACGCCCCCCGCCACACCATCGCTCCGCCGGTCGGCGGGGTCCCGAGCGCGCCGGCCATCACGATCCGCCCGGCGTGCTTCTCGGACTGGATCCGCTGCAGATGGGCTTCGCGATAGGGACCGCGCCGGTCGACCATGTCCTCGACGTAGGTGTACAGCAGCAGGTGGTATGCCTCGTTGTCGCTCATGGCGCGACAACCTAGCGCGAGCGGGCCGGGGCCGAGTCGCACAATTTCCGGCATGCACTAGGCTTCGGAGCGAATGAGCAACCTCCAGAAGCGCGGCAGCTACACCCCGCGCCGCCAGCGCGAGCAGCGCGCGTATCGGATGGTCGTCGCCGGCGGGGTCGCCGGAACGATCGGGGTGGTCGGGATCGTGCTCTCGATCGCCGGCGTGGTCGGCGCCACGCTGCCGATCATCGCGCTGATCGTGGCGGCGCTCTGCGCGTACGGCTTCATGCGCACCACCGGCCAGCGCTAGCGCTAGGCGCCGCGCCGCGCCGCGCCGCGTCACCGCGCGGCGAAGCGCACCAGCGCCAGCCGCGCCAGCGCCCCGAAGGCGACGGCGAGCACCGCCAGGTGCACGAGCGGCAGCCCGATCCCCGGCGACGCCCCGCTGAACGCGTTGGACACCGCCTCCAGCGCCGCCTTGAACGGGAACACGAAGGCGATCGCGTCGAGCGCCGACTTCAGGGTGCCCGACACCGCGCTGGCGGGGACCAGCGCGATGAAGGCGATCGGCAAGGAGAGCAGGAAGGCCATCAGCGACGCGGCGCTCACCTCGCGCGCCAGCGCGCCGATCGCCACACCGAGCGCGCCGAAGGCGGCGCCGCCGATCGCGAGCGCGAGCACCCAGAGCTCGAAGCGCCCCCAGTCCAGGTGGACGAACAGCGACACGAGCGCCGCCATGATCAGCGTCACGACGCTCGCGCAGCCGCCCGCCAGGGCGACCTTCTCGGCCAGCAGCCGGCCGGGCGTGATCAGCCCGCGCACGAGCCGCGCGTAGGCGTTCTCCGAACGCTCGACCGCCAGCATCGCCGCCGCCAGCAGCATCGTCACGAACATCAGCGACACGATCACCGCGATCGATGCGGCGTAGGCGTCGGTCGGCGTCGTCGCGCCGGCCAGCTGGGTCTCCTGCACGGTGAGCGGCGTGCCGATCGAGCCGAGCACGGGGCTGGCGAACCCCAGCCCCTGGATCGCCAGGTCGGCGAAGCCCACCACCTGGCGCAGCGCCAGGCGCAGCGGCGAGCGCGCCGGCAGCGCCGCGATCGTCGCGGCGACGATCGTGCGGGCGTTGCGCAGCCCCAGCAACCCGACGCTCTGCCCGAGGATCGTGACGCTGCCGCCGTTGAGCACCTCCTGCAGGTCGGTCACCGCCACCCGCAGGACCTGCTTGGAGACGTCCTGCTCGACCTGGGTCAGGCGCGACGAGATCGCCTGGTCGACGTACTGCTTGTCGATCGGGTCCTTGGTGTTGAGATACAGCCGCACGGTCGGGTTGCCGACGCCCTGGGTCACCAGGCTCTGGATCTGCCGCGGCAGCGAGGCGGGGATCACGACCGCGGCCAGCGCGCTCCCGTCCCGCACCGCCGCGATCGCCGCCGCCTCGGAGTGGACCCTGATCGCCGTCACCGAGCGCAGCAGGTCACGGGCGTAGGCGCCGACGTCGAGGCGCTGGCTGCCGAAGTGGATCGTGGCCCTGCCGGGCGGCACCTGATCGTCGAACGCCACCACCGGCTTGCCCGGCGGGCTCGACAGCGCGAACCCGATCATCAGCGCGATCGCGATCGGGTAGATCACCAGCAGCGCCGCCAGAAACGGCGAGCGACGGAGGATCTGCAGATCCTTGATCAGCAGCCAGCGCACCGCGCGTCAGTGCCCGCGTTGGTGCAGGAAACGCAGCAGCGCCGCCTCGAGATCGACCGCCCCGCCGCAGCCGGTCTCGCCGCCGACGGCCTGATCGAGCTGGGCCGGCGTGCCGGTGAACAGCAGTTCGCCGTCGGCCAGCAGCAGCACGCGCGTGGCGTAGCGCTCGACCTCGGCGACGTTGTGGGTGGAGAACGCGACCGTCGTCCCGCGCTCCGCCAGGCCGGAGATGAACTCCCACAGCCGCTCGCGCTGGCGGGGGTCAAGCGACGCCGAGGGCTCGTCGAGCAGCAGCACCGCGGGCGCCGACAGCAGGCCGATCGCGATGTTGACGCGCTGCTGGTTGCCGCCCGACAGCCGCCCGACCTCCTCCCCTGCGCGGTCGCCAAGGCCCGTCTGCTCCAGCATCCCGGCCACCGCCGCCTCGACGTCGGCGAGCTTCTCCAGCCGCGCGAACAGCCGCAGATTCTCGGCCACCGACAGCTTGGAGTACAGCGCCGGGGATTGGGGAACCCACCCAACCCTCCAGCCGATCTCGGCTGCCGGCAGGCTGAGCTCGCCCTCGTCGG
>JBELAG010000235.1:0-9689 GCA_049509055.1 Solirubrobacteraceae bacterium | reverse complement strand
GAAGTACGCCTGCAGCGCGTCGACGCCGGCGACGGCGCTGGCGGCCAGCTCGCCGGTGCGCGCCCCCGGCGGGCGGGATCCCGGAGCGGCGATCAGCAGGCGGTCGACGAGCCGGCCGCGCAGCTCCGACATCACGCGCGTGGCGCCGACGCGGCCCGACAGCTCGAAGCCGGCGCGCACCAGTGCGCGGGCGGCGAGCACCGCCGCGAGCGCGATCAGCGGCCCCTGGACCGCGCCCAGCGAGACGCCGTGGCGGGCCGAGCGGGCGACGATGTCGGCGAGCAGGACAGCCTGGGCGACGATCAGCACGGCGTCCGCCGCGCCCAGCGCCCCCGCCATCGCGAGGTGCCGGCGCGCGGCGGCGCTTTCGCGCGCGAGGCGGCGGTCGATCGGACCCGCCACGTCAGACTCCGTGAGGCGGCGCGCCCGCGACTCCAGGATCGATCGTGGGCCGGGGCGGCTCCGAGCCTGCGCGGTGGTGGTCGATGACCGCCAGCGGCGTGAGCGGGCCCTCGTAGTCATCGCGCCCCAGGCGATGGCGGAACACCCAGTAGGTCCACGACTGGTAGGCGAGCACGATCGGCACGAAGATCACCGCGACGACCGTCATCACGACCAGCGTGTAATGGGTGGAGGACGCTGCGACCAGTGACAGGTCGAACGCGTGGTTGGTGCTCGACGGCAGCGCGTTGGGATACAACGCCGCGGCCAGCGACACGACGACGAGCACGATCGCCCCGGCCGACAGCCCGAACGCCAGGCCGCCCGAGCGCCGTGCGGCGAGCGGGACCGAGGCGAAGCAGACGATCGCCGCGAGCACCGGCAGCAGCACGCCGATGTCGAACGACTGGTCGGCGAGCGTCCAGACGAGGAATGCCACGGTGATCACGGCGGCGACCGGGAACACCCGCTTGACGACGCCGGTGGCGCGCTCGCTGAGATCGCCCTTGGTGCGCAGCGACAGGAACAGCGCCCCGTGGGTGAGGAACACGCTGAGCGTCATCAGGCCGCCGAGCAGCGCGTAGGGGTGCAGGAGGTCGATCAGCGACGCGTGGACGATGTGCGCCGAGTTCATCGGAACGCCCTTGACGAAATCCGCCCAGGCGACGCCGAACAACAGCGCCGCCGCGCCGCTGGAGACGGCCAGCGCCCACTCCCACGTGCTGCGCCAGCGAGCCGAGGGCACCTTGCCCCAGAACTCGAACGACACGCCGCGGACGATCAGCGCCGCGAGCACGAGGAACAGCGCCAGGTAGAACCCCGAGAACGTCGTGGCGTACCAGCCGGGGAACGCGGCGAAGGTCGCGCCGCCCGCGACGAGCAGCCACACCTCGTTGCCGTCCCAGACGGGCCCGATCGAGTGGATGATCATGCGCTTGTCGACGTCGTCGCGACCGAGGATCTTGACGAGCATGCCGACGCCGAAGTCAAAGCCCTCGAGCACGAAGTAGCCGGCCCACAGGACCCCGATCAGGATGAACCAGAGGGCCTGGAGGAAGTTGGGATCAGTGTGCATGGTCGTGTCTCCCTCAGTAGGCGAGGACGAGGTCGGGACGGGACGGGGACCCACCGACCCCGGGCGGCAGATCCCGCTCCTCGTCGCTGCCCGGATCAGGGTCGGGGCCGTGGCGCAGCTCGCGACTCATCAGCCACCCGCCGATCGCGATCAGCACGCCGTAGATGACGATGTAGCCGGCCAGCGTGATCACCAGGTCGGCGGAGCCGACGTTGGGCGACTTGGCCTGCGAGGTCTTCAGCAGGCCGAACACCACCCACGGCTGGCGGCCGAGCTCGGTGAACATCCAGCCCGTCCAGTTGCCGAGGATCGGCAGCAGGAAGCCGAGGACGCTCGCGCGCAGGAACCAGTTCGGCAGCCGGAGGTTGCGCCGGCGCAGGAAGTAGACACCGAGGGCGGCGATCACGAGCATCACGATGCCGGCGCCGATCATCAGCCGGAACGTCCAGTACTCGACGCCGACGATCGGGACGTAGTCGCCGGGACCGTACTTCTTCTGCTCGGCGGCGTTGATCTGGTTGATGCCCTTGACCGTGCCGTTGGGGTTGAACGTCGCCAGCAGCGACAACCCGTCCGGGATCGTGATGTCCTTGCTCAGCGCCTTGGGGTGACGGGTGAAGCTCCCGGTGGCGAAGACCGAGAACCCGGCGCCCTTCTGCGTGTTGTAAATCGCCTCGGCGGCCGCCATCTTCATCGGCTGCTGCTGGTACATGAGGCGGGCCTGGCTGTCGCCGAAGACCATCGTCAGCAGGACGGTGACCAGCGTGAACGGCAGCGCCAGGCGCAGCGATCGGGTGATCACCTCGTTGTCGCGCTTACGCAGCAGCAGCACGCCGCACACGGCGATCACCAGCATGCCGCCCGTGGTCAGCGCGCCGAGGATGGTGTGGGGGAAGGCGAGCAGCACCGTCGAGTTGAACAGCACCGAGAAGATGTTGGTCAGCTCCGCGCGGCCGGTGTGATGGTTGAGCACATACCCGACCGGATGTTGCATCCACGAGTTGGCGGCGAGGATGAAGTACGCCGACAGGATCGTGCCGAAGGAGGTCAGCCATGCCGTCATCAGATGCAGCTTGGGCGACAGGCGCCCGAAGCCGAACAGCCACAGGCCGAGGAAGGTCGACTCCAGGAAGAAGGCCATCAGGCCCTCCATCGCCAGCGGAGCGCCGAAGATGTCGCCGACGTACTTCGAGTAGACCGACCAGTTCATCCCGAACTGGAACTCCTGGACGATGCCGGTGACGACGCCGATGGCCAGCGAGATCAGCATGAACTTCGCCCAGAAGCGGACCATGCGCATGTACACCTCGTTGCCGGTGCGATAGTGCAGCGTCTGGCACACGGCGACGATGAACGCCATCCCGATCGTCATCGGGACGAAGATGAAATGGAACAGGGTGGTGATAGCGAACTGACTGCGCGCCAGGTCCAGGACGCTCATGCCGTCACCTGGTGGCTGGCCGCGCGCGCGTAGGCGCCGACCAGGTCGGTCGTCGAGATGACGCCGACGGCGTGGCCGTTGGCGCGGTCGATCACGATCAGGTGCGCGACGCCGTGCTCGGTCATCATCCGCGCCGCGTCGCGCAGCGAGCGGTCCGACGAGATCGACAGCGCCTCGGTGCCGGCGATGTCACGGGCGCAGGGCGCGGTGGCCGCGCCTGCGGCCGCCGCGGCGATCACGTCGAGGTCGGAGATGATCCCGAACGGGCGGGAGCGCTCATCCTGCACGGCGATCGCGTGCACGCGGTGAGTCGCCATGATCGTCGCCACCTCCGCGAGTGGCGCTTCGGGATCGCAAGCGAAGATGCCGTGGTGCATGCAGTCGCCGACGCGGACCCGGTCAAGGTCGGGTGAGGTGGAATCAAGCATGCATTGAGGATCGACGGACCTCGTTTGAGCGCCATCGGGAGCTTGCCTCGCACTCGGCGCGTGAACTACGGACCGCCCGGCGGCCCACGACGAGGGCCGAGCCGTACGCCGGGCGGATGCGGGCAGGCGCATGCATACCGACCGCGCGACCGCGCTCTGCCGACCGCAGCAAACCCCCGCCCGCGCGCCCTCCGGACGCGTGAGACGGAGTGTAGCGTGCGAGGAGCCGGCGCCGGCTGGTCACGGCCGCCGTTACCGTGACCGCACTGGAACTTTGTCGTGACCCTCGATCTCGGGGCCCGCGACGAGCCCTCAGCTGCTAAAAGGAGGGTCGGGATGACAACCAGCAATGAGCAACTCGATGTGCTGATCGCCGGCGGGGGCGTCGCCGGGCTGGAGGCGGCGTTCGCCCTGCGCGAGCTCGCCGGGGAGCGGGTCGCGGTCACCGTGCTGGCCCCGACCGACGACTTCGTCTACCGCCCGATGGCGGTCGGCGAGCCGTTCACGTCAGGCTGGGCGAGCCATTACCCGCTTGCCGAGCTGATCGCCGCCGCGGGCGCCGGCCACGTCCGCGACTCGCTGGTGGAGGTCGATCCCCAGGCGCGGACCGTGCGCACGAACGGCGGTGCCGAGCTGTCCTACGGGGCGCTGCTCGTCTGCCCGGGCGCGGCGATGGTCGCCAGCTTCGAGCATGCCACCAACTTCGACGACGCCCGCAGTGACGAGCTCCTGCACGGTCTCGTCCAGGACGTGGAGGGCGGCTACGTCAAGCATCTCGCGATCGTCGTCCCCGCCCCGATGCCCTGGCCGTTTCCGGCCTATGAGCTGGCGCTGATGGCCTCCGAGCGCGCCTGGGACATGGGCGTCGAGATGGCGATCACCGTGCTGACGCCCGAGGCATCGCCGCTGATCGCCTTCGGCGCACCCGCCAGCGCGGCCGTCGCGGCCCTGCTCGCCGAGCGGCGCATCGAGGTGGTCACCGCCGCGTTCTGCGAGATCCCCGAGTCCCAGACGATCGTCGTCCATCCCGGCGCGCGGACGCTGACCGCCGAGCGGATCATCGCCCTCCCATCCCTGCGTGGACCCGGGATCGCCGGGCTTCCGCAGGACGGCAACGGGTTCATCCCGATCGATGAATACGCCCGCGTGCGCGGCGCCGACGGCGTCTGGGCGGCGGGTGACGCCACCGACTACCCGGTCAAGTACGGGGGCGTGGCCGCCCAGCTGGCCGACACCGCTGCGGCCTCGATCGCCGCCGGCGCCGGTGCCGACTGCCAACCCGAGCCCTTCGATCCCGAGCTGGAGGGCGTCCTGCTCACCGGCGGCACCCCCCGCTCGATCCGCGGCCGGCCGAGCGCCACCGACCCCGGCGTCTCCCAGCTCTCAGAGCTCGAGCGCGGGGCCACGCCGGCCAAGATCTCCGCCCGCTACCTCGCGCCCCACCTCACCGAGCCCCGGGCCGGCTGAGCCGGCCGAGGCGGGGCCCGCCTCGCGCGCGGGCGCGAGTGCCATCACCGGACAGCCGACGGCGCCCAGGAGCTGCCGGGTCAGCGTGCCGGGCGGCTCGCCGCCCGCCGGCGGGCTGCGCCGCGAACCGACGATCACGAGGTCGGCCTCGACCGCGGCGGCGGTGTCGGCGATCGGCTGCGCCGGCGATCCGCGGGCGCCGCGGATCACGTGCAGCGAGGCCTGCACGCCGCGCCGGCGCAGCGTCGCGGTGTGCGAGCGCAGCCGTTCGAGCACCTCGTCCTCGTCGTCGCAGACGGCCCGGTAGCTCGGGGTCGACGGCCGGCGCGCGATGTGGACCACGCGCACCGATGAGCCGAACCGCCGGGCGAGACGGGCGACGTCGTCCAGCGCCGGGTCGCCTCCGGGAGCGCCGTCCGCGGCCCACACGATCGTCTCGAACACGCGCTCATCCCTCGTCCGGAGCACCACGGCTCCGTTTACAGCGACCAGAAGTGGCCGAAGTGCGAGGCCACGCGCGCGGTGACCAGGGGATCGGGAGCGATCCATTCCACGTCCCCGTCGCCCTGCAGGGCGGCGATCGTCGCCACCACGCCGCCGGCGAGCGCGTCGAGCGCATAGCCCCCCTCCAGAATCGCGCCGAGCGGCGCGCCGACCTGCGCCGCGAGGTCGCGCACGTGGCACGTCATCTGACCGAACGATTCGGTGTCCAGCAGGCAGCCGCCGAGCGGATCGTCGCGATGGGCGTCGTAGCCGGCGGAGATGAGGATCAGCTCTGGGCGGTAATCGAGGCCGATCGGGATGATCACGTGCTCGAGCACCGACAGCCAGACCTCCTCGTCGCATCCCTTCGGGACGGGGATGTTGACGGTGAAGCCGCGGCCGTCGCCCGAGCCGGTATCGGTGAGCGCGCCGGTGCCCGGGAACAGGCCGGACTGGTGGATGTTGGCGACCAGCACGTCCGAGCGCAGGCGGAAGATCTCCGCGGTGCCGTTGCCGTGGTGGACGTCCCAGTCGATGATCAGCACCTTGTCGAGGCCCAGATCGTTCACCGCCATCGCGGCGGCGACGGCGACGTTGTTGAACAGGCAGAAGCCCATCGCGCGGTCGCGGTCGGCGTGGTGGCCGGCGGGGCGCATCGCGCAGAAGCCGCTCGGCGCCCTGCGCGCGGCCAGTTCCCTGACCATCGCGCACGCGCCGCCGGCGGCGTGCAGCGCCGCCTCGTAGGACGCCTCGCCGACGAACGTGTCGGCGTCGATCTGCCCGCCTCCGGACTCGCACAGCGTGCGGACGAAATCGATGTGTTCGCCGCTATGGGCCAGCCTCAGCTCGGCCTCGGTCGCCGTCGGCGCCAGGAGCCGGACGAGTGGCGCCAGCGGCGCAGCGGCGACCGCCGCCTCCACCGCCTCGATCCGCTCGGGGCGATCGGGGTGCTCCGGGGACAGTGCGGTGGGGTCGTGGGCCCCGCAGGAAGGATGATGGACGTAGAGCACGGTCCGCGTACGGTTGGTGGCGGCAGCGTAATGCGCGGGGATCGCTGCGGGAATCGGAGCTTGACACCCGTGTCTGTGCGGGCCGCTACGGATGGATCAGGGGCGTATCTGCGGTTGGATTCGGGCATGACCGTGCACCGCCCCGACGAACACGCGCACGCGACCGAGGCTCACGCCGGCGCGACGATCGCGCACATCGCGGCGGCGGTCGATTCCTACCCCGAGGGACGCGACGCGACCGTGCTCGGCGCGGCGATCGCCCGAGCGACCGGGGCCGAGATGATGCTGCTGGCGGTCGAGCCCGACCTGCCGCTGATCATCCCCGGGCTGCAGCGCAAGCGCGTTCGTGAGGAGACCGAGGCGATGCTCAGGGCGACCGCCGCGTCGCTGGCCCCGGACGCCCGCCGCACGGTTGAGAGCGATCTCTCGATCCCGCGCGGCCTGGAGCGGATGGTCCGGGCGCAGCGCCGCGACCTGCTGGTCGTCGGCTCCAGCCGCCACGGACCCGCGGCCCAGGTTTCGATCGGCAGGCTGACCCGCCAGCTGCTGTCCGATCTGCACTGCGGGCTGGCGATCGCTCCGCGCGGGCTCAGCGAGGAGCGGCCCGGCGCGGGCCCGGCGACGCTCCCCCTGCGCAGGATCGGAGTCGGCTTCGACGGCGGGCCGGAGGCGACCGCGGCGCTGGCCACCGCCGCGGCGATCGCCACCGGCGCCGGCGCCGAGCTCGTCGTGCGCGGGGCGATCGACGACCGCGTGCCGGCGCTCGGCTGGCCCAACGTCTGGATGGGCGCGATCATGGACTCGTGGGAGGAGATGATGGCCGAGGAGGAGGAATTGCTACGCGCGCAGCTCGATTCCGCCGTGGCGGCGCTCGGCGCGCGGGCCACCGTCGAGGTCAAACGCGGACGGCCGGGCAAGCTGCTGGTCGCGCTCTCGGGCCACGTCGACCTGCTGGTCGTCGGATCACGGCGCTGGGGACCGCTGGCCCGGCTGCTGCTCGGCGGTACCGGCGAGGCCCTCGTCCACGGCTCGCACTGCTCGCTGCTCGTCGTTCCGCGCCCCGCCACGGAGCACTGACGCTCCGCCGCCCCGGCGGCGAGCGCTGACCGGACTCAGCCGCCCCGGCGGTCGATCCGTCGCTGGGGGCGCAGCTCGCCGCGCGCGACCGCGCGCAGCAGACGCGACACCCGTCCCATCCCGCGCTCGGGCAGGTCGACGATCAGCTCGACCGTGCCCGACTCGGTGTGCATGTCGTGCACCTCGCCGAGATCCCGGGCCAGGTTGAGCATCAGCTCGTTGTCAGCGAGCATCAGCGCGCTGAAGCTGTGGATCCCCTCCGCGCGCGCCCGCTGCGCCAGCGCCAGCGCGAGCCGGCTTCCGACTCCGGCGCCCTGCCAATCGTCGACCACCGCCACCGCCAGCTCGGCGGCACCGGGATCGGCGCCGGAGCGCACGTAGCGCGCGACGCCCACCCCGCGGCCGGTGGCGGGATCGATCGCCACCAGCGCCTCGTGGTCGTGGTGGTCGACCTCGGTGAAGTAGCGCAGCTCGGCGCCGCTCAGGTCGCCGTGCGGAGTGAGGAAGCGGCGATAGCGCGACGTCTCGCCAAGCCGCGCGAACGCTTCGACGAAACCGTCCCGGTCGGCCGGCGTGACCGGCCTGATCTCCAACGACTCGACGTCCCCGGGCGCCACGGCGTCGGCGGGGGGTCCGACTGAGCAGTCAGGCGATTCTGAGATGGATTCTGAGATGGTCATGTTGTTGGCCTCACCCGAACATACGGTCGGGTGCCAAGATCGTTACCGAGATGAGCGCAGCCGCCGCGAGCACCGTGAAGAGCACGTGCCCGAACCTCAGGGTTTCCCCCGGATGTACTCCGGCGGTGACGGGCCGAATACTCGAAGCGGGATGACCGACGTGGAATCTGTCGGGGCGCCGTACCCACTCCATCAGGCGGGCGACGTCGTCCTGCGCGACGGCTCGACCGTCCACATCCGCCCGGTCCGCACCGACGACGAGGCGGCGATCCGCGCGTTCCTGGACGGGCTCTCGCGGGAGTCGATCGGCTACCGGTTCTTCGGCGCGCCCGACCTCGAATGGGTGACCAACTGGTCGCTGGATGTCGACTACACCGACCGCGTCGCGCTCGTGGCCGAGACCGGCGAGCCCAGCCGGATCGTCTCCCACGGCTCCTACGTGCGGATCAGCCGCCAGCGCGCCGAGGTGGCGTTCCTCGTCGCCGACGATCGCCAGGGCCAGGGGATCTCGACGATCATGCTCGCCCAACTGGCGGCGATCGCCGACCAGAACGGCATCGACACGTTCGTGGCCGAGGTCCTGCCGGCCAACCATAAGATGATCGACGTCTTCCGCCAGAGCGGCTTCCCGATCGACACCCGCTCCACGCGGGATGCGATCGAGATCGAGTTTCCGACGTCGATCTCGCCCGAGGCGCTCGAGCGCTTCGAGGAACGCGAACGGATCGCGGCGGTCGCCGCCGTCGGGCGCTTCCTGTCGCCACGCGCGGTCGCGGTGATCGGCGCCTCGCGCCGGCGCGGGACGATCGGCGGGGAGGTTCTGCACAACCTGATCGCCGGCGGCTTCAACGGCGCGGTGTACGCGGTCAACAACGACGCCGACGTCGTCCAGTCGATGGCCGCCTTCCACACGATCGGCGAGATCCCGGCCGAGATCGACCTCGCGGTCGTCGCGGTTCCGGCCCGGGCGGTCGTCGAGGTCGCGCGCCAGTGCGCGGCCGCCGGGGTCCGAGCCCTGGTCGTCATCTCGGCGGGCTTCGCCGAGACCGGCGACGACGGCGCGGCGCGCCAGCAGGAGCTCGTCGCCGTCTGCCGCGGATCCGGCCTCAGGCTGGTCGGCCCCAACTGCATGGGCGTCCTCAACACGGCGTCCGACGTCCGACTCAACGCCACCTTCGCGCCGCGCCGGACGGCACCCGGGCGCGTCGGCTTCCTCTCGCAGAGCGGGGGCGTCGGGATCGCGATCATCGAGGCCGCCAGCCGCCTGGGCGTCGGCCTGTCGTCGTTCGTGTCGGTCGGCAACAAGGCCGATCTGTCGGGCAACGACCTGCTCCAGTACTGGGAGCAGGATCCCCACACCGATGTGGCGCTGCTCTACCTGGAGTCATTCGGCAACCCGCGCAGGTTCGCCCGCGTCGCGCGCCGCTTCGCGCACAAGAAGCCGATCCTGGCCGTCAAGAGCGGCCGGTCGGCGGCCGGCGCGCGCGCGACCTCGTCGCACACCGGAGCCCTGCTGTCGGCCTCCGACGTCACGGTCGACGCTCTGTTCCGTCAGGCGGGCGTGATCCGCACCGACACCCTGCACGA
>JBELAG010000234.1:0-10430 GCA_049509055.1 Solirubrobacteraceae bacterium | reverse complement strand
ACGCCGCCGCCGGAGTCGGTCGCCGTACCGGTGACGGTGACGCTGCTGCCGTCGCTGTAGCTGGCTCCCGAGCTCGGACTGGTGATGGTCGACGTCGGCGGCGTATGGTCGGTGGACTCGGTGGCCGCCACGAGGCCGGACTCCAGGGTCGCCGGCTGCACGTTGCCCATGTCGGCGAAGAGGTTGACGGTCGCCTGCTCCATGTTCGGATCGGGCGCCGTGTTGTTCCCGTTCCACGAGTCCAGGCCCCAGGCCCAGTCGACGGTGCCTGCGCCGAAGACCAGTGCCCCACTCGGCGCCCGGTACTGGGTGAGGTTGTGGGTGGCGGTCGTGTTGACCGCCTCCGTCGTCCCGTAGTCGTTGTAGAACGCGTTGACGCCGCTCACCGTCGTCGAGGACAGGTCGAACTCGCCCGTCGGTCGAAAACCGTTGTCGGCGTCGACGTCCCACTCGAATCCCAGCGTTCCGGCGCCCGGCGCCAGCGTCTGGGTCTGGCCGGCCTTGAGCGACGCGACCGCGGTATTGCGCCACAGTCTCAGCTTGCTGTACTGGTAGGGCACCGTGATGTCGGCGGTGCCGTAGTCGACGAGCCCCAGCTGTCCGGTCACAGCGTTCTCGGGCTGGTCGCCGTCCGCCGGCGGACTGAACCGGGGGTCTCGCCACGTTCCCGTCCAGGTCGGTGGATCGTCGGGGTCGACCGGCGCGTTGTAGTGGGTCTCCTTGTAGCTGACGATCGTTCGGTAGGGGGTGTCGGAACCGTCGATGCTGGACGCCCACCTCGTCTTCCAGAACATCTCGTTGCCGCTGAAGAACGCGACGTTGACGCCGTCGTTGATCGCGGTTTGGACCGACGCGCGCTGTCCTGCCGACCAGTACTCGTCGTGTCCGCTCGACACAAAGATCTTGTGGTTCTCCAGCAGCGCCGGGTCCTGCTCGACCTCGGACTCGTTTGTGTAGCTGACGTTGTAGCCCTCTCGCTCCAGGAACTGGATCATCGGGTACTCGGCCCAGAACACCTCTTTCTCGTCCGCGCCGTACGGCTCGTCATCGCCCTGTAGGTCGGTTCCGGTGATCAGGAAGGGCCGGTTGTAGGAGACCGCGGACGCGCCCTTGTAGCCCCCTGGGCTGCCGGTCGGGCAGTCCAGCGAGCAGATATAGAGGCTGTTGCCGCCATAGCTGTTGTACGCCTCCCAGGTCGTGTCGGACGTCTGGACCAGCATGTCGGAGGTGCTCGCATCGTTGCGGACGACGAACTCGATGCTGCTCTTCGCACTGGTGTTGTTGTCCACGAGGTAGGCGACGTACACGCCGGAGACGGCGTTGGTCGGTACCGCCCAGGACGCCGACACCGCCCAGTTGCCGCAGTCGATCAGCCCGGTGCCGGCCTGGTCGATGCACGCCGGCTGGCTCTGGGGCAGCGCCACCGACGGCGTGATCGTCGTGATCAGTCGCGCTCCGGCGCCCCCGTACCACCCCAGCCGCAGGATGTCGATGTGATACGAGGTCGAGGCGGTGTCGATCTTGAAGTACTCGGTCTGTCCCACATCGACGCCCATCGAGGTGGGGTAGCCCTCGATCGACTGGTTGTCAGGCTGGCCCGGCACCCATTCGCTCGGGAGATCAGCCGGCAGCGCGTTCTCGCAGGGAATCGGGTTCCCGGTGGTCGGGCACGAGAACTCCGCAGCGGATGCGGGGGATGCGTGCAGGAGCACGGTCGCCGCGATCGCGCAGATGAGCGCGATGACCAGGCGGGCACGCGTCCTTGCGCCTGGAACAGATGTGATTGCCACGGTCAGCATTCTTGCCTGAAGAGGAAACGGTGCTCGCGGGCCATTCTTCCGTCGCGCGTTCCTTTTTGCTCCGTCTCAGGAAACCTTCACAAATTCTCAAACATGCCCGACCCGACCCAGTCTCCCTCGCCCTGAATTCCCGACGGCGCGAAGAAGTACCCGCCGCCGACCGGCGTGATGTAGTCGATCATCGGCTCGGCCAGCAATCGTTCCTGCACGGTGACGAATTGTCGGCTGGGACTCTGGTTGAAGGCGACGAAGACGAGGCCCTGGTCGAGCTGGCCGGCCTCGTCGAATCCTCGATGGTAGTTGAAGCCTCGGCGCAGGAAGCGCTCCCGGGCCGTGACCGGGGTCCGGGGGTTGGCGAGCCGGATGTGCGCGTCGAGCTTGATCCGGTCCCCGTCGGGGTCGAGGTCATAGCGCGGATCCTCGAACTCGCTCTGACCACCGAGCGGCGCGCCGGTGTCGCGGACGCGACCGATCATGTTCTGTTGCTCGTTGAGACCGACGCGATCCCAGAACTCGACGTGCATCCGTATCAGCCGGACGACCTGGTACGTGCCGCCCGCGGCCCATACGGGCTCGCCGGGACCGGCCCACACGAGCTCGTTCATCAGCGCCGGATCGTTCGTGGGCGGGTTCGCGGTGCCGTCGCGGAACGCGAACAGATTTCGTGGATTGTTCTGCGGCGTGGGCCCTCTCGCCGCGCCCGAGAAACCGTCGATCGTCCAGCGCAATTGCAGGGACCCGCGCACCGCGCGGAGCAGTTCGCGCAGCGTGTGCACGACCGTGTCCCGGTGGTGGGCGCAGATCTGCAGGAGGACGTCGCCGTGGCTCTGGGCCGCGTCGAGCTCGTCGATCGAGAATGTCGGCATCGTCGTCAGCTCGCGCGGGCGCTGCTGTGCGAGCCCGTAGCGCTCGTCGAACAGCGAGGCGCCGAAGGCGATCGTGACGGTCAGGGCGTCGGGCGCGTTGTCGGGTCCGAGGATCCCGGAGTCGGGCGGAGGGGCGTCGACCTCCAGAACCGGGATCGGGCCGCCCGCCGTCAGCTGGTTGGCGCGCTCGCTCAGCTCCCGCAGCGTCGCGATCAGCGTGAGCCGGTCGGGAGCGAGGGAATCGAGCGCCGCGAATGTCGCGTGGGCCGGGACGGGCGTCAGGATCCCGGCTTGATGGGCCCCGGCGAACGGCTCGACGGTCGCCAGGTCCGAGGCCGCGACCGAGACGCCAGGCGCCTCGCCGGGGCTTTCGGTGGGTGGACTCCCGGCCGTCGCGCCGTCCGCGGCTCCTGCGGCGCCGACGAGCGCGCCTGCGCCGCCTGCAGCGCCGAGCAGCGCGGCCGAGCGCGCGAGAAATGAGCGGCGATCGACCGGGCTCACGGGTCGATCGGGTCGACGCGATCCGCGCTGCGCGGAATCTGGGGAATGACCGGTACCGACGCTGTCTCTAGCGCCCCGGGCACCTGAGCCAGGGCTTCGAGTGCGCCGCCCATGGCGCCATCGAGCTGCTCGGCTTGCGCCTGGGTGAGCTGCGCGTTCGTCGGCACGCGGCCACCGTGTGCCGCGACGATCGACGTCATCGTCGCTTGCAGGGTCTCAAGCTGCTGATAGACGACCGGGAGCACGTTCTCACGGTTGGCGAGGAGCGGCCGCAGCGTCTTGACGACCTCGAGCGTCGCAGCGATCCCCGCCTGGGTGCCGAGCACCCCCGCACCGCTCCACGGGACGTCGGTGCCGCTCAGGAGATCGCGGACCGCATCCTCGAGGATCTCGTGGGCACGTGTCGCGTAGTCCAGCGGGGAGATCGAGACCGAAGGAAGCACGGTCCGCAACGTCCGCACGTCGGCGGCCAGCAGCCGAGCCCAGGGCGCCAGCGAGCCCAGCGGGGCGCCGGTCCACAGCCCGAACTCGATCCGATGCAGCCCGGTAAATGACGGGCTGGCGGTGCCGCCGGGCACCCCTCCGGCGGTCCCGTCGATCTCACGGTCCAGCGTCGCGACCGGGCCTTCCAGATAGACCGCCCCGAGCTCGAGATAGCGGGCGAACGCCGCGTTCCACGCGTTCTCGGCGGCCGTCCGATCGCCTGCCGCCAGGTCGCGCTGGAGCAGCGCGATCTGACCCTCCATCAGACCGAGCTGGCGGCCGGCGAAGACCTCGTACGCGGCCACCGGCGCACGGAATGCCGACGCGGGGACCGGGGCGAGCGGGCTGGGGGGCGTCTGGGGCACGCCGTTGGTCGTTCGCTGGACCCCGTAGGCCTGCAGCTCGCTGAGGACGTGGGGCGCGCGCTCCTCGTAGACCGCCAGGGCGGGCGCCGAGGACTGCGGGGTCGTCGCCGCGCTGCGATCCGGCCGCGAGACGATCACCGCAATCACCGCCCCGACCGCGAACACCACCAGGGCGGCCAGTGGGATCTTCATACGACGCATCTGATGAGAAAAACGCACAGCCGCTGCCTGGGCTTTCGCTGTAGGCGACCCTCGGGAGTGTACGGGCCCCGGTCAACCCAGCCTGGCCTCAACCTCTACTGGAGACTGAGAGTATGCCCTCGTCGGGCGCCGGCGGCGCGAGCGGGCGCAAGTCGCCGACACCCGTCGTCGTTGTATCGGGACTAATCTGATGAGGGCATTGCTTCTAACACCCATGAGCCGCGTCGCAGCGCTCGCGGCCGTCGGGTTGTGCGCGAGCGCCCTGGCCGGATGCGGTGGATCCGCTGCGACGTCGAGCGTCACAACCCAGCAGGCTCATCCGACGCCGATGATTCCCGAGACGTTCACGGCCCCGACCCCGGGGACGGTCCGCAAAGCCCGGCGCGCGACGCTGCCGAGCGCCAACCTGGCCGCCGGCGGCCCCAATGCCGTGACCCCGCCACCGGTGGCCAAGCCGCTGAACCCGTGCTCGCTCGTCACGAACGCTCAGGCGCAGTCGATCGCCGGCGCACCCCTCCGGTCCAGCCGCGAGGCACCGCTCGGGCCGACCTGCGTGTTCACCTTCACGGGCCGGCCCTCGGTCACGATGACGATCGAGTTTCTTGACTTCGCGTCGACGGTGAAGGCGATGCGGGACGCCACACGCGTCGCGATCGGCGGCTTTCACGCCGAGTGCGGGACGCTCGGGACTCAGATGCTCGACATCTCGCTCAGCGAGCGGCGCGTGCTCAACGTCACCGCTCCGTGCCCGGTCGCCAGGGGATTCGCAGTGCGCGCCCTGACGCGTCTTCACGGCTGAGTTCTCGCCGACCCGACCCGACCCGGCCCGACCCGACCCGCGCCCGGGACGAATCGCGCGCCCGCGGGGGGCGCGAGCGCGCACCTCGGCGGCGCAAGTTCTACCCTTCGGGGTCGGTTGATCAGATAGACGCGCCACAGACCTCGGTATCGCGCGCATCCCAGCCCCAACCAGCAGCATCGCGTCGGTGAAATCCTCAGCACATACGAAACCGCAACCGCGCTCGCGGTGCACGCACGCCGTCGTCGCCGGCATGGCGGCGCTGCTCGGAGTGACGCTCATCCTCGCCGGGTGCGGCGGGTCCTCGCCTTCGAGCACGAGCACGCCGGCGCACGCCGCTTCGGTGACGACGAGCGCATCGCCGGCCGCCGGCGCCGCAACCACGAGCACGACGGCAAGCGGCGGCGCAAAGCGTTCGCAATCCAAGGGCGGCGGTCACTCGACCCCGAGCGCGACCTCGACCTCGACCGCGACCGGGTCGAGCACCGCTGGGCACCATCACCAGCGGGTCGTCGTGGCGGTGCCGCACGGGCAGAACCCGTGCATATTCCTCACCGCGGCGCAGGCGCGGGCGATCATCGGATCGCCGATCGTGTCGGAGGTCGAGGCGCCGCTGGGACCGACCTGCATCGTCACGATCCGCGGCCGGCGGGAGCCGATCACGATCGCCGTCGAGGCGGTCAAGATCAAGCAGCTGGCCAAGGAGATGCGACAGCCTCGGCCCGTGACGGTGGCCGGGCACGCCGCGTATTGCGGCACCCTCGGTCAACCGACGCTCGATGTCTCGCTCGCGGGCGGCAAGGTGCTCAACATCACCGCGCCCTGCGTCGTGGCCGAGCAGATCGCGGCCAGAGCGCTTCCGCACATCGCGGCCTGACCAGGCCGGCCGTCGACCCGCGCGCGCACGAGATCCGCGATGTCGGGGCGCCGAGCACAAGAGCAGGGGCTCAGGGATCGTTTAGTCGTCATGAACATGAGTCCCGACATGCGCGGTCAACGCGTCCTCATCACTGGTGGCGCCGGCGCCATCGGCTCCAACCTGGCGGACCTCGTCGTCCGCGCGGGAGCCGACGAAGTCGTCGTCCTTGACAATTTCGTTCGCGGTCGCCGCGACAACCTCGCCTGGGCGGTCGCCAACGGGCCGGTCCAGATCATCGAAGGCGACATCTGCGATCGCGAGCTCGTCGACCAGGTTACCCGCGGGATCGACATCGTCTTCCACCAGGCCGCGATCCGCATCACTCAGTGCGTTGAGGAGCCGCGGCTGGCGATCGACGTGCTCGTCAACGGGACCTACAACGTCCTGGAGGCCGCGCTCGATCATCGAGTGCGCAAGGTCGTCGCCGCGTCGTCGGCGTCGGTCTATGGCCTCGCCGAGACGTTCCCGACGACCGAGAAGCATCACCCGTACGCGAACGACACCCTGTACGGCGCCGCCAAGGCGTTCAACGAGGGCATGATGCGGAGCATGGCCGCGACCCGGGGGCTCGACTACGTCGCGCTGCGCTACTTCAACGTCTACGGCCCGCGGATGGACATCCACGGCGTCTACACCGAGGTCCTCGTCCGGTGGATGGAGAGGATCACCGCCGGCATCCCGCCGCTGATCAACGGCGACGGATCACAGACGATGGACTTCGTCTGCATCGAGGACATCGCCCGGGCCAACCTTCTGGCGGCGGTCTCGGACGCCAGCGACGAGGTGTTCAACATCGCCTGCGGCGTCGAGACGAGCCTGCTGGATCTCGCTCATCTCCTGCTTGCGGCGATGGACTCCGACCTCGACGTCGAGTTCGGGCCCGAGCGGGCCGCCGCCAAGGTGCCGCGGCGCCTCGCCGACACCCGGCGGGCGCAGGAGCGCCTCGGCTTCACCGCCGAGATCGACATCGCCGAAGGGCTTCGTCGCCTCGTCGCGTGGTGGCGCGCGGAGCGCGCCGACCAGACCGAGCAGGCGCCGGTCGCGGTGGCCAAGTGATGCGCGTCCAGTTCGCACGCCCCCATCTCACCGGCGACGAGGGCCAGGCGGTCGCCGAGGTGATCGCCACCGGCTGGGTCTCGCAGGGCCCGAAGGTGCAGGCCTTCGAGGAGGCCTTCGCCGAACGCGTCGGCGCCGCCGCGGCGATCGCCACGACGAGCTGCACGACGGCGCTGCATCTCGCCCTCCATGCGGCGGGCATCGGCCCGGGCGACGAGGTGATCGTCCCCTCGCTGTCGTTCATCGCCACCGCCAACTCGGTTCTGCACTGCGGCGCGACGCCGGTGTTCGCCGACATCGATCCGCTCACCTACAACCTGGATCCCGACTCCGCTGAGCGCGCGATCACGCCGAAGACGAAGGCGATCATGCCGGTCCACCAGGTGGGCCTGCCCGCCGACATGGATCGCTTCCTCGAGATCGCGCAGCGCCACGGACTCGTCCTGGTCGAGGACGCGGCGTGCGCGATCGGCGCCCGCTACAAGGGAACGCCGGTCGGCTCGATCGGTCCGATCACCTGCTTCTCGCTGCATCCCCGCAAGGTGATCACCACCGGCGAGGGCGGGATGATCACGGTCTCGGACCCCAAGCTCGCCGAGCGCATCCGGCGCTTGCGCCAGCACGGCATGAGCGTGTCCGACCTCGCTCGCCACAGCACCGACAAGGTCGTCATCGAGAGCTATCCCGAACCGGGCTTCAATTACCGGATGACCGACATGCAGGCCGCCCTCGGGCTCTGCCAGATGACGGTGCTCGATCACGTGCTGGCGAGCCGGCGGGTCCTGGCCGAGCGCTACAACGCGGCGCTCGACTCGATCCCGCATCTCGAGGCGCCGTACGACCCGCCGTATGCGCAGCGCACCTGGCAGTCCTACTGCGTCCGCGTCGGCTCGCGCTCGCCAATCGGACGGACCGAGCTGATGGAGCGGCTGCTCGCCGACGGAATCCCAACGCGCCGGGGAGTGATGGCCATCCATCACGAGGCGGCGTACGCCGGAACACGCGCGGACCTTCCCCACACGGATGCCGCCGCGGCCGATGCGCTGATGCTCCCGCTGTTCCCAGATCTCACGTTCGAAGAGCAGGACTACGTGATCGGTCGGCTGGCAATGCACGTGATCGCCCAAGCCGCATGAGTCGGTAGCGAACGTGAGCTACGGACGGCTCGACACAGGCTGCGGGACTTTCGCTGATGGGCGTACGGAACCGACCCTGACGATGGTTACGCGGCTCATACCGATTGCGCCCGAGAACCGCGGCGGCGAAAGTTGACCGCGTGATGCCCCGTTGCTCCCATGGGACCATGGCGAGACTCAAAGAGCACACCCTGAAGGGGCTCCTCGTCGCAATCGCGACCGTGACCGCCCTCGGGATCAGCGCGGCGCCCGCGTTTGCGGGCGTCCCGTCGGCCCCGCAGACCGTGACGGCGAGCCCGGCGACGGCTCAGGCGCTCGTCAGCTGGACGGCGCCGAGCAGCAACGGCGGCAACACGATCACCGGCTACACGGTCACGCCGTATGTCGGGACGACGGCGGGCACGCCGGTGAGCGCGGGCGCCTCCGCGACGTCGACCGACGTCACCGGTCTGATCGACGGGACGGCGTACACCTTCCAGGTGACGGCGACCAACTCCAGCGGGACGAGCCCGGCGGGAACGTCGAGCGCGGTGACTCCGGAGGATACGATCTTCGACTTCTCCGGCACGCCGACCCAGGTCGATTCCGGCGACAGCTCGTCGGTCAACCTCGGGATCGCGTTCACCGCGAGCACCGGCGGCACCGTGACCGGCATCCGCTTCTATAAGGCCACCACCAACACCGGCACCCATGTCGGCGCGCTGTGGACCGCCAACGGCGCCCAGCTGGCCTCGGGCACGTTCACCAACGAGACCGCCTCGGGCTGGCAGACGATGACCTTCTCCAGCCCGGTCGCCATCAACGCGGGCACGACCTATGTGGCCTCGTATCTGGCGCCCAACGGGCATTACTCCTCCAGCCGCGCGGGGTTCAACGCCGCGGTCAGCAACCCGCCGCTCACCGGTCTGGCCAACGCCACCACCGCCAACGGCCTCTACTCCTACAGCAATGGCGCAACTTTCCCCACCAGCAGCTACGACGCGAGCAACTACTGGGTCGACGTCCTCTTCGCTCCAACGCCGGCTGGACCCGCGACCGCACCGTCCGCGCCGCAGAGCGTGGCGGCCAGCCCGGCGAGCAGTCAGGCGCAGGTGAGCTGGTCGACGCCGAGCAACGGCGGCAGTCCGATCACGGGCTACACGATCACGCCGTATGCCGGGACGACCGCGGGCACCCCGGTGCAGGTCAGCAACGGCTCGGCCACGTCAGCAACCGTCACCGGCCTGACCGATGGGACGGCGTACACCTTCCAGGTGACTGCGACCAACTCGGTCGGCACCAGCCCCGCCTCCTCGGCGTCGAGCGCGGTGACGCCGGAGGACACGATCTTCGACTTCTCCGGCACGCCCAGCATCGTCGATTCCGGCGACAGCTCGTCGGTCGACGTCGGCGTGTCGTTCACCGCCACCAACACCGGCACGCATGTCGGATCGCTGTGGAGTGCCAACGGAACCCAGCTGGCCTCCGGCACGTTCGCCAACGAGACCGCCTCGGGCTGGCAGACGATGACCTTCTCCAGCCCGGTCACGATCACCGCCGGCACGACCTACGTGGCCTCCTATCTGGCGCCCAACGGGCATTACTCCTCCAGCCCCGGGGCGTTCAACGCCGCGGTCAGCAACCCGCCGCTGACCGGTCTGGCCAACGCCACCACCGCCAACGGCGTCTACTCCTACAGCAACACCACGACCTTCCCGACCAGCAGCTACAACGCCAGCAACTACTGGGTCGACGTCCTGTTCGCGCCCACCGCGGCAGGACCCCCGACGGCGCCGTCGGCGCCATCGGGCGTGACCGCCAGCCCGGCGAGCAGCGAGGCGCAGGTGAGCTGGTCGACGCCGAGCAACGGCGGCAGTCCGATCACGGGCTACACGATCACGCCGTATGCCGGGACGACCGCGGGCACGCCGGCGCAGGTCAACAACGGCTCGGCCACCTCGGCCACCGTCACCGGCCTGACCGACGGAACGGCGTACACCTTCAAGGTGACCGCGACCAACTCGGTCGGCACCGGCCCCGGATCCTCGGCGTCGAGCGCGGTGACGCCGGAGGACACGATCTTCGACTTCTCCGGCACCCCGACCGACGTCGATTCCGGCGACAGCTCGTCGGTCAACCTCGGGGTGTCGTTCACCGCCAGCACCGGCGGGCTGGTGACCGGCGTCCGCTTCTATAAGGCGGCGACCAACACCGGCACGCATGTCGGATCGCTGTGGAGTGCCAACGGAACCCAGCTGGCCTCCGGCACGTTCGCCAACGAGACCGCCTCGGGCTGGCAGACGATGACCTTCTCCAGCCCGGTCAC
>JBELAG010000233.1:0-19299 GCA_049509055.1 Solirubrobacteraceae bacterium | reverse complement strand
CCCTCCGCACACTTCAACACGATCCGCGAGCGCAACGCCAACGCCTGGGAGGACTTCCGCCTGCGCTCCCACCTCACCAACTGCTCGCGCTCGGAGTCACTCAACTCCAACGCCTGTTTGGGCCGTCCAGTTCGTGGCATGCCACAGCATACCACAATTAAGTCACGAACTTAAGGCGGGGGACACTAGACAGCGGGAGTAGGATCGGAGACGCGGCTCGCTTCAACCATTTGGCGGGCACCGTTTCTCTGGCCCAATACTCGGCCAGGCCGGGTGCTCACCGCAAGCGCTGAGCATATCTCGGACGACGTTTTCGTAGCGCTGGTCCGCCAGCGCTCATCGAGCGAATGACCAGTCGTCGCCGCGCCAGCGGCGACGAGTTAGCGCCAACCAGCCAAAGGAGACCCATGTCTGCCACCAAGACGACGACCCGCACCAGAGCCGGGAAGTGCCCCGTTCATGGAGATGTTCAGGGCGAGAAGGACTTTCCTGTTGCCTCCTGGCCGATCGTGGCCTACATCGGGCGCCGCGCGTCGGCTCAGTTCAAGCCGTATCACTGTCCACAGTGCGGGAAACCGATTACGTGACCCGCCCCGGTGGCACGCTCGACCCAACATCCCGACCGGCGCTTGGCGGGGAGCAAGTACCGGGAGGGAGCAAATGGTTGAAACCCTAAGCATCATCGCCGCGATCGCGATGGCCGTGAGTACCGGCGCGCTGCTACTTCTTACACCTGCTACCGACCGATTACAACCCGATCCGAGATGCAGTCAGCGACTACGCGATCGGCAAATACCGCGCCTTATTCTGGACGTTCGTGATTGCTGGCGCGGTATCAGGTTTGGCGCTCGCGATCGCGCTCGCCCGATCGCATCCTTCAAAGCCGGCTCTCCGGGCATAATCGTAGGTGACGACACGCGAACAAGTGTTCGTCCTGGCCGCTCCGAACCGCGTGACCCGTACGCTGCCACAACGCTCGCCCGACCGTGGGAAGGGCCCCGGCCCACGCACGACAAAACGGCGCAACGAGGGGAAAGAGTGGAGCAGGCAGCTCCCCGACATGCCACGACCCCGTCAACGCGGGCAGCGATCCCGACGCCCCAACGACGCCCTACGGGCGAGTCCTCGCCATGATCATCCGGATGCGCCTGCGCGCAGGCGCGGCCATCCCTGGCCGCTTGAGCACCCATCCGCTGTGCCCACCGATCGCGGTGTACGGGGGCTCAGTGAGGAGACCACAACCCGGTCGCGGGGGCGTGCGCGACTTACACCCGCCGCTCCGGCGGGCAAAAGCCCTGCTCAGGGCAAATCCCGGTCGAGAGTCACCTACGATCATCCACGGAGCCCCGGTTACGGTGCTCACCGTCGCGATGCTGCTGCTGTCGGCTGGCGCGCGGGTCCTGATTCCGATCTTTCCAACCGATCAGGACGGCAGCCGCTTCCAGACTCTGACGGGAACGATCCACATGGTCTTAGCGGTCGCAATCTTCGCGTCGATCGTCGTGGCCGCGTCCAATCTCGGCGGGACGCTCGGGCATGAGCCTGCCTGGCACGCTGTCAAGGGGCTCGTCGACGGCTGGCTGCCCTGGGTGATCACGATCACTGCGATCGCGACTGGGGTCGCGATGATCGGCCCACGCCTGCAGCGCATCTTCGGGCTGATCGAGCGCTCCTACTACGCGTCGTCGATCACCTGGTTCTTCATCGTCTCAATCGAACTCGCTCGAATCGGCAAGTAACGCAGGGCCGGGCCATGCAAGAACATCCGAAACGGACGTTCGCTTCCGCCACGGGCTTAACTTACGCAAGAAGGGCAGTAGATGCCCCTGCTGACACGAACGCAGGTCTCGCTGCCGAATCCTGCGAGAGACGCGCACTTCGCCAGATCCGAGCCTCGCCGCTAGCCGGAGTGATCTAGCGTGCAAGCGCGAGAACGACGAAAGCAGCCAAGTCATGTGTCGGTACAGCCGTCGCTGCTCCGCCGCTGCTGGGACGCGAAGGCCCGTGACCCGTTCCGTCGTCGTCGGGGCAAACAGTGGTGATCGCACGCGACGGGCCAGCGGCCATGCGGATGTCGACGGAGGAGTGTGGTTGGCCGCTTCCAGCCTTGTTCTTGCTGCCGACAGGTCAAGCCCGTCCGCTCCCAGCCGCTCTCACAGGAACATGCGGGCGTCGGGCTCGAACCGCACGAACGTGCCTTCCCTCGCGCCACGCTCACACACCAGGTAGCGCCGGTAGCCGTCCAGCACCTCCTCAACCAGCCCGCTGGCGACGGTGACCGCCGCCGCCGGCACGACCCCGAGCTCCCGCAGGTAACCCCAGCGGCGCCCGCCCGCTCAACGGCGAGCTCCACGACCGATAGCCCTCGGCGCGACGCGCCCGCGCGAACTCCACGAACCGCTCCGGTGTCAGTTGACCCACCGACACCCCCTCGCGTTCCATCCACTGGCTGACCAGCTCCAACTGCCCCAACCTGTCATGGACCGTCCACGCTGAATAGCCACGCGCCACAAGCCACGACCGATACCCCGCCGCGAACGGCGCCAGCGGCCCCGACGGCACCGGAATCCACCCCTTCGCACCCATCACTGCCTCCCGTCAGATCGAACGAACCGAACACGGGACGCATCGGCAATCCAGCCGATTATGTTGTGCCCATCATCTCACGACTACCGCAATTTGCGGGAGAAACAGCAATCACAGCACGATCAAGCAACATAACCATCCTCACAACAGAAGAGCAGGGGAGGGCGCTGTCGTCGAGGCGAGACCTGCATTCGGTGTCGCAGGTGAGACTCGGCGATCTGCTCTTCACGAGAGTCCGCGGAGCGCTGAGGTCGGCCTGCGCTCTCAAGGACGGGGTCGCGCGAGGTGTGCGCGCAGGAACTCGCCGGCGCTGGTCAGTGCGGCGTCGGCTTCGTCGAGCATCGCGGCGAACGCTTGGAACACGTGCGGGACGCCCGGTGTGACTTCGAGCGTGACGGCGACGTCGGCCGCGGCGGCGCGAGCGGCGAGCCTGGTGGCGTCATCGAGCAGGATCTCGTGTGAGCCGGCCTGGATCAGCAGCGGTGGCAGCTCGGTGAGGTCGGCGAAGGTCGGGCTGACGAGGTCCGCCGTTCGGTCGCCGTCGGCGACATAGTCCGCGGCTCGTCGGCGGAGACCTTCGGGGGTAAGCGCAGGATCGACCGCGGCCTTCGCGCTGATGCTCTCGCCGGACAGCGTCAGGTCGACCCAGGGCGACATCAGAACAGCCGCTGTCGGCTGTGGTAGCCCGGCGTGCTTCAGCGCTACAAGTGTGGCGGCGGCTAGGCCCGCACCCGCGGACTCGCCAGCGATTGCGATCGCGGACGCGGCCAGGCCGGTGTCGAGCAGTCCGCGGTACGCCGCGACGGCGTCATCGATCGCTGCGGGGTACGGATGCTCGGGTGCCAGCCTGTAGTCGACGCTCACCAGCCGGCTTCCGGCGCGACGCGCGAGGTCCGATGCGAGACCGACAGACGAGGCGGCCGTTCCGATCGCGTACGCCCCGCCGTGCAGGTAGAAGATGATCCTGTTGGGGTCAGCGCCCGCGACCCCTACGTTGACGACCGGGATTCCGCCGAGAGTTCCGGACGATGTCGTGACGTCGGCCGGAATCGGGATTGCCGCCATCATCTCTTCGAAGATGACCCGCTGCTCGGCGACGTCGCCGCCGAGATCGAGCTGCCCGTCTCGCAGCAGTTGGTCAAGGGCGTCGCGCTGCTGCTGGCTCACGGTTGCCGCTCCGGTCCGCTGATCATGGCTTCGGCCCGCCGAGCAGCAGTTCGGTCCGGTACTGCGGGGCGAGTGCGACCGCCTTGGCGATAAACGCGGCGGTCGCGGCATCGTCCAGGGCCGGTGGAGCCTCGGTTCGGTGCGCGACCGGCACGCCGACCTCCTTGAAGAACTCCTCCTGGCCTGCCGGAGAACAGAGGCACAGCAGCCGCGCGGGCCGGTCGGAGACGTTGCGAAATACGTGCGGGGCGTTGGCCGGCACGTTGACCGTGTCACCGGCCGTGGCAACGGCGCTGACGCCTCGGAACGTGAGCTCGATCTCGCCCTCGAGGATGGTGAACATCTCCTCGAAGTCGTGACGGTGGGGCGGCGGCCCGCCGCCCGGCGGGACGTGCATGTCGATCAGCGTGTAGCGCCCAGCGGTGTCGGCCCCGGCCACGAGGATGGTGTAGGTGTCGCCGACCACGCCGAGGTGAGGCAGCGACTCATCGGTGTCGGGGCTCACGTGCGTCAGGACGCGCCCGGGGTCATCGGCGGGGATCGGTCCTGGTGGCTGTGACTCGGCGGGGGTGTCGTTCATCGGCGCTCCGCTAGCGTACGATAAGCGGATGAAATCGTCCGCTTGTCAGAGCAGCCTACCGCACGCGAGCCCCCGGGTGTCGCTACGTGGCACGATCGACTCTGAGATGTCCGAAGCACCGGCACAGGCAGGCACCGACGCCCGGCGACCGCGAAGTGACGCCGCGGCCAACCGCCAACGCATCCTCGTCGCCGCCACGATCGCGGTCCGCCGCGACGGCGAGACAGTGCCGATGGCAACGATCGCCGACGAGGCGGGCGTCGGCATCGGAACCCTCTACCGCCACTACCCGACGCGCCCGGCGCTCCTAGCGGCTCTGACGCTGCGCTCGTTCCAGCTCGTCCTGCAACACGCGCGCGCCGCCGCGCTAAGCGACGAGTCAGCTCCCGCCGCGCTCACGCAATTCTTCGAACAGACGATCGCGGCGCGCGACGAGTTCGTCCTCCCGCTCCACGGTGGCCCCGTCATCCATGACGAGAAGATCGTCGAGCTCCAGGCCGAGATCAGGAAGCTACTCGAAGAGCTCCTCGCACGCGGACGCCGGGACGGGACCATCCGGCCCGACATCACAGCCGGCGAAATCATCATCACCGGAGCGATGCTCGCCCAACCACTCCTGCACGCCGCTGACTGGGACCAACTCGCGCGCCGGCAAGCCAGAATCTTCGTCGCAGGCCTCGCTGCCACCGACCCACCACCCGCCGGGTCGCGACCGGCCCGAGGTCGACTGAAAGCCAAATCCGCACGCGTTGCAGACCTCCCTTCATGACGGGACGAGCCTCACGGCCCGAAAGCGGCCGGTCCCGGAATGCGCGGAACCGGAAGCAAGCCACACCCGGGCGCTGCGTCAGCCGGCGAAGGTCGCGAATGTCCAGTGGTTTCCGTCGGGGTCTGCGATGGTGAAGTCGCGGGAGGGATAATCCGTTTGGTCAACGAGCGGGTGCACGACCACCGCTCCAAGTGCTTGTGCTCGCGCGATCACCGCGTCAGGATCGGAGCACACGACATGCAGGGAACTGGTCCCCGGCCGGCAGGGTGTGCTGCGCTCCTCGGTGCTGGAGAGCAGGACCCGTCCGCCTTCGGGCCAGTCGAGCTGGCAGTGATGGATCGCCCGTTCGCCCTCGCCTGGGATCAGGAGGTCTTCAGTGAACCCGAGGGCCAGCAGCCAATCGTGCAACTCCGACGCGTTCTCGCTGACGACGCTCGCCCAGATGCTGGGCTGTCGGATTCCGCTGGTACGGACGCTCATCTCTGCTATGCAGCCTACCCTCCCGCTTTCACCGTGGCACCGACATCTCGCATCACGGCTGGAGATGCGCGCTGTGCGCGGCCAACAGGACTCTCGCTTTTAGTTGCGTTGAGGGGCATGTTGCTGGTCGTGATGGCCGGGTTCGGTTTTGCGGGGTGTGGCCAGGTCGGCTTGGAGCTCATGGACGATCGCGCCGAGGCGACCTGAGGCGAGAAGGCCTGGTCCGAGTGGTCCGGACTTATCCTCACCTACGGGTGGCAGCTGTCGTAGCGCCGCTCGAACTTCGGCGGAAATGATGCTGAGCTGCCAGCAGATCTCCTCGCTCGCGGCCGCTGGTCGGTGAGGCTCCGCCAGTTCAACGGCGCGGGCTGCGTACGCTGCGGCGCCGAGGGCGTGCGCGCCCATGTGTGCGACCGCTGAGGCCTGTCCGGCGGCTCTGGCTGCTGCAGCTGCCGCTGGATCGGCGACACGCGCCGCGCCGGCTGCGGCGAAGCGGCGACGAATCTCCTCCGCGACGTCAAGCTCACCCCGGGCGAAGGCACGGGTTCGGGCGATCGCATCGCGTGGGCGAGGATCCCCTGGACTGCTGGACTCGAACAACTCGAGAACGCGTTCCGCGCAGTCGGCAGCCCATGCGGCGACGACTCGTCGCTCGTGCTCGCTCAGTGCTTGAGGAGAGCCCACAACCCCGGATTCTGCCCAACGCCGCACGCGACACGCCAAGTGCGCCGCGAGGATCAAGCCCTCAGCAGCGCGATCACCTCGCGCTCGAGGGCGGCAGTGCCGCAAGCTGGTGAGCGATGAGGACGACGTACCTTGTTCGCTATGTCCGTTCAGCGGATCAGTTGCCGATGGTGCGGGGCGCTTGTCCCGGATGTGAGTGGGCCAGTCCATAAGTACGTGCCGAGCGCGCCAGCGTGCTGGCAGATTTTCGAACAGCTGCAAGCAGACGAGTCGCTGCGGTTCGGATACCCGCGAGTTCACCGCCTCGTCGTCGACGCGTACATGGCTCAGCACCCCGGAGACGGCAGCGACCGACGCGACCGCCAGTCAGTGTTCGTGCACCTAGCCGGGTTGTGCGCGGTCCTTGAGCTAAAGATCAAGCCAAACCACGCCACCGACGTCCTTCGGCGAGTGCTTCAAGCCCACGACGATTTCCCGGTGCTCCCGCGCGAAAACGGCCCGGGCGAGCTGACCGTGCTGCACCTGGTGGGCGCCAGCGATCTAGACGACTACCAGCACCGGGCCGAGGCATGGGCAAGCGCGGTATGGGCGGCGTGGGAGAGCCACCATGCGCTCATCCGGGACGCGGTCACCACCGTCCTCTCCTGAGCCCAATCCAGACAGCGCCGCGTCCCGGCGTGCTGCAGGCACGCGCTTTACCACACGACACGCTGCCTCCAGATCGCCGCAAGGCACCTCCTATGCCCGGCGAGCGAGGCGCTTGCCAGCAGCGCGCCGTGCTCAAACCGTCGGTTGCGCTCGTGGCGAATACGGGGGCCGTTGCCGCCGCCGATCGAGAGTGCTGCTTCGGCATCGGCACGAGTATCCGCGGGCTGGCCAGCCGTCGGGCGGCCGGCTCGACGTGGCCGGATGCAGTAGCGGTAAGGAAGCAGTGTCGGGCGTGTCGGCGACGGAGCCGATGCTTTGGTCGCAAAGATGACGACCTCTTCGACCGATGTTGGCCGCTCCCGTACGTCGGTACCGGGGGAATTGGCCTGCGTGAGTTGTCGGCGGATCAGCGACGGCGGATCGCGCTCGTCGATATCGGTTCCCGCGCTGTCGCTACTGGGAGTTGGGGGCCGGGCGCTTGGCTGGTGTGGGGGTGCGTGTGTGGCTAGGGTGGTCGAGCAGTGCGGTGAGCAGATCGGTAAGCCAGGACCTGAACTGGGCAGGGTCGTTATCGAGGAGCAATTCGGTCGTGGCGCCGTCATGGATGGCCATCACAGCGCGGGCGAGTCCGTCAGGGGTCTGCAGCGATACGGGTAGGCCGGCGCGGTTGATCGTGGGGGTCAGCGAGGCGGCGAGCGCGTCGCGAAGCTTGTCGCGGTGGGCGCGGAGTGCGGCGGCGACTTCGGGAGTCCGGGCGGCGTAGAGCCGAAAGTCGGTGCTGACGAGGATCCAGTCGCGGTCGACCATGAGCGCTTGGACCGCTTGGGCGACGAGTTCGCGGATGTCGGCAGGGGGGTGTGCCAGGCCAGTGGCGACGCGGTGGGCGAGCAGCTCGCTGCGTTCGGTGTAGAGGGCGAAGAACAGCTCGTCGAGGCTGTCGAAGTTTGAGTAGAAGGCGCCGCGTGTGTAGCCCGCCGCTTCGCACACCTCTTCGATGCTTGCGCGTCCGAACCCCCGCGTCGCGAAGACGCCAAAGGCGGCGTCCAGGAGCCGGGCGCGGGTTTCGGGTCGACGGCGGGTCACCCGCGCCGGCGTCCCGTCGGCTCGGAGCTTCGCCCGACGGGCTTGCTGGCTGGGTGATCGCTTCGGTGTGTGCTCAGGCACCATGATCCTCCGTTCAATACGTTGACGTATCCGATACGATGATGTATTGTACCGAAGGGTCAGCGGACAACAACGTCAGCCGACCACGAACAGGACCGACAATGAACGAAACGCCCCTCGAGCCCCAGCCCCAACCGGCACCAGCCACACAACAACGCTTCATCGCCGAATTCTTGGACGCGTTCAATCGCCGCACGTTCTTGCTGGTGATGGGGGTGCTGCTCATCCAGGCCGGCTTCGTGTTCTCCTACGTCGGCGCCTTTCACCACCCAAGCCCACACCGGGTGCCGATCGCCGTCCTCGCCCCCGCCGAGATCTCGGGCCACCTCGTCAGCGAACTCAACGCGATCCACGGCCAGCCGCTACACGCCACCGCCGTCGCCGACCAGACGATCGGCCGGACGCTCCTGCGCCACGGGTCCACGAGCGGGCTGCTGATCGTCAACCCCACGGGCAAGACCGACGCGCTGCTCGTCGCCGGGGGCGGCGGCGCGGCGACCGCGACCGCGGTGGAGGACGTCATCGCTCAGACCGAAGCCGCGCAGCACCGTCGCGCGACGGTCACCGACGCCGTCCCGGCCCAGGCGGGAGACGCCCGGGGACTGTCGGGCTTCTATTTGGTCGTCGGCTGGCTGGTCGGTGGCTACCTCGTCGCCGCGCTGCTCGGCATCGCCACACGGCCACGACCCGCCACCACTCGCCGGGCGATCATCCGCCTGATCGTGCTCGTCCCCTACGCCATCCTCTCAGGACTCGCCGGAGCCATCGTCGTGGGGCCCGTCCTCGGTGCGCTGAGCGGCCACCTGATCGCCATCTCAGCGCTCGGAGCCCTGATCGTCTACTGCGCCGCCGTCGTCACCATGGGTTTCCAAGTCCTCCTCGGCACCCTCGGCGTCGGCCTCACGCTGATCCTGTTCGTCGTGCTCGGCAACCCGAGCGCCGGCGGCGCGTACCCGGCCCCGCTCCTCCCGGGTTTCTGGCGGGCGATCAGCCCCGCCCTACCGAACGGCGCTGGCGTCCAGGCCCTGCGACACATCGTTTACTTCGGCTCCTACGGCATCACCGGCAACCTGATCATCATCGCCCTCTACATCCTCACCGCGATCACCGTCGCGATCACCGGGACCTCCCTCCTCGCCCGTCGCGCCGCCGCGGGCAAACCGGCAGCGGCAGTCCTCTGACCGAACTCGCCGACGGGAAACGGTCGTTCACACGCATCGCATCAAGAAAGAGGAGGCTCCTCCACGATCCGTGTGGGCTGGCAGCCGACTCCCGAGCCGAAGACTGCAGTCGGCGTCAAGTCGGACCGTCAGGCTTGCAGCTCCCGCGGACAACGTCCCCGCGCGACTGGGTACCGCCCCATCCACCCCCTTCGATGGCCTGTCTTGCAGCCCGAATCCACCCCAGGGTCGAACCATCGAAAAGGCGGCCATCGCGGTGAGGACGCGCGCCCAGACGCCGCCGTCGCAGCCGATCGTGGCGCTACGTCCCGACATCCTGAGAGGCGCGCGCTGCCCACTCAAATCGTGGAGGAGCCGACCGAACCGGCCGTGGCGTCGAGGGAGCTGAATGCCGACGGTGAAGAACGTCGGTGAGCCGTGTGCGAGAGAACCGCATGCACGGTTCGAGGTGGCGGCGGGAGGAAACCAGACCAGTCGGGCCAGCCCGCGCCGCGCGGTCGGGCGCCTCTCGCCGACCCTACCACTCCCGGATGGGGACGCTCGCGCCGGACGATCAGCCTGGAGCCCTCGGGCCAGGCGGACAGATCGACCATGTCGGTGATCTCGCAGACCTCGCCGTTGGTGCGCTGCGAGCCGTCCTGATCCAATGCCGGGACCCACGCGTCCTCGGGGATCTGCAGGATCGCGGCGCGAACCTGCTCGGTCAGCTCATAGCCGACCGAGAACCGCATGTTGCCCTCCCGGCAGTAGTCCACCAGACCGTGGGTGGCGCCGGCGGAGTCCGCGCGCACCAAGATCTCCAAGGTCTCGATGTACTGGGCCGGGATCTGCGCCAGCGCCCGGTCGATCACCTGCTTGTGATCCTCGGCAGTGTTGGACCCAGCGTTCCCGGGACGCAACAGGCCGCCGAGCGCCTCGCGGGTCTCATCCAGGTAGACCTGCAGCGGGTGAAACCCGTAGCCGCCCTTGTAGTTCCCGGCTGCGTTCTCCTTCTCCGAGTGCGCGGTGATCAGCGTCGCGTCGACATCGAGCGTCAACCGCTCGGGCGCACCATCAAGCTCCCAGAACCGCGCCCGGGCGCGGGCGCGCGCGACCCGGACCGCGTCCAACAGCCCGGGCGTGGACCCGATCCGGTCGACCATCCGAACGCCGTCGAGTCAGACGCCACCGCCCCGAACAACGCGTCCTGCTCACGGACGGCACTGAGGTCCGAGACGCACTCGCCGCCGTCGGTGAGCATCACCGCGAGATCGCGGATCACCCGGCCCGGGTCATGACCGCGACGCCGTTGCTTGATCGGAGCCAACCGCAGCGACAACGCCCCCGTGAGCCCGACCTTGTCAGCGATCTGCGCGACCAGCGCGGTGCCCGCGTGGGACACCAAACCCGCGCCGTCCGACGTGACTTCTACGGTTACGGGGCGTCCATCACGCATCACCTTCAAGGTGAACCTCCAAGCTCGGGATCAAGGACCTTCGACAATCCCGATGATCCCTGCTCAGCCGGACGTTTCCGCGTCCCCGCTCGCCGGGGGCGCGGTCCTCACTGCACGCTCCGGGCTAGACAGCGGCGTGAAGCGGGTCGGGATCGACGAGACCAGTTCGCGGCGTGGGCATGAGTACGTGTCGGTGTTCGCAGACCTCGACGAGCGCCGCGGGGTGTTCGTGGTCGAGGGTCGTGATCATGAGACGGTGCAGGCGTTCTCGTGCTTTTTGGAGACGCACGGCGGCGATCCCGCCGAGGTCCGCGAGGTGTGCCAGGACATGTCCGAGGCCTTTCTGAAGGGCACCCTGACCTACCTGTCGAAGGCGGAGATCACCTTCGACAGGTATCACATCAAGTCGCATCTCTCACAGGCCGTCGATGAGGTCCGCCGTGAAGAGGACAAGCATCACCGCGAACTGCTGGCGAACACCCGGTATATGTGGCTCAAGCGACCGGCGAACCTGACTGAGCGTCAGCGTGACCTGCTCGATGAGTTGCTCGTCCAGCGGCTGGACACGGTGCGGGCGTACACGCTGTCTCAGCAGTTCGACAGCTTCTATGAGCTGACCGACCCCAACACCGCGGAGGAGTACCTGCGCCGCTGGATCACCGAGGTCAACGACAGCGGACTGGAGCCGCTGATCGCGTTCACCCGGATGCTCCAGGATCACTGGCTGGGGGTGATCCGCTGGCATCACAGCAAAGCGACCAACGGACTCTTGGAAGGCCTCAACTCACTGATCCAAGCCGCGAAACGCAGAGCCCGCGGATACCGCTCAAACCGCAACTTCATCGCGATGATTTACCTCATCGTCGGCAAACTCAGCGCAGGCCCGGTCATCGCCTGACCACGCAGAACGTGGAGGAGCCCTTTGAGGGCCTGGTCACAGACGTTGCTGCCAGGTTCGCGACATCACAACGGGCGTCGCTGAGCTCGAGACGGTCTGTTCCCAGCGATCTTCGGAGCGCCCGGGTCCGCTTGAGATGCGCGATGGGGCGACCCCCCTGCCGGCGCAGGCAGCCAACAGCGGGCGCTGCTCGCCGCAGTGCTGGTGTTGCAGGCCAACGAAGTGGTGTCGCGGGATCGTGTGACTGATGAGCTGTCGGGCGAGCGCGCGGCAGCAACTGCCGGGCGCCGCGTGGATGCGCAGATCTCGCGGCTGCATCGGGCGCTGGGTGGGCTACGCGCGGGTGACCGGGAGCGGTGGTTGGTTCTTGAGGCCGACGTGGTGCTCGGCCCATTCGGTCGAGCGCCAGCCGGCGGCGCGCGAGCTGGTGGCCACCGCCGGTCGGCGTCTCAGCGGCGTCGGTGCTCGAGGGCGGCGTGCCGGATCGACCGACGACCGGGACACTCGGACCGTCGGCCGGCTCGGCGAGGTGCCGCGCAGGCCGGGGCAGGCGTCCGGCTGCCCGGCGGCCTGGCGCTCGATCCGGACACGCAGCCGCGGCGACAACCCACGACGACCTCGGGCGGCTCGGTGCGTGTGAGGCGAGACGAGAGCCGCCGTCGACCGGCGCTCGGCGAAACCGGGCTCCACGGCCATCGGCACGCGGGCGACGAGTCCGCCTCTGGGCGGGCGGGCTCGTCGCGCTCCCGGTGACATCACGAGTCAGCCTGTTCTCGCGCATGGCGCCGCTGGGTAGCGCATAGCGAACGCGGACGTTTTGTTCGAGCATCCGGTCGTGACGGTTGTCCCGCGCTCATGCTTCTCAGTGCCTGGTCATCCAGCTTCGCCGCCAGCTCGACCATGTTCACCGTTCGACGTCCACGACGACACCTGCGCCGGCCGCAGACATCGGCGTCAGCCCTGCGGACCACGCCCAGCGGGCGACGTCCCGTCACATGAAGACGTAGCAATCAACTGCGGGTAGGGGTTGCGGTCGCCGGGGCGACCGGTTGCGTCGACGCCGTACTCGTCGGTCGCGGGCGCTCATCGCCGAGGCTGCGGCCTCGAAGGAGACGGCGCAGACCGACGAACCTGCGATCCGGCGGGCTGGCCACACGCCGACGTTTAGCGTAGACTCGCGGCCCTGTGAGCGAGCCGCGCCGTCGGGCTCGCGAGCGCACCCAGATGGATGGCACGGGAGGCCGGTGTGGGTGGGTGGCCAGGGCGGCAGACACGACACGTGGCGCACGGCCACGCTATGGGGGTTTTGAATGGCAACCACCGAAGACCCGAGCGCCGTCGGCCAAGCCCGGTACTGCTCAAGCTGCGGACATCCCGTCGAGGGCAACAACTTCTGTCCCGAATGCGGAGCGATGGTCGCGACCACCATCACCATGCCGGCGGTCAAGTCGGGCGGCGGAGCGCCCCCGAGCGCCACGCTGCCGGGCCCGCCGTCCAACGGCCCGGCGCGGTCGCGCGCCACGCTCATCTTCGCTGCCGCGGCGCTCGGCCTCGTCTGCATCGCCGTCGCGGCGGTCATCATCGCCACCTCGGGCGGTTCCGCCAAGAGCCCGACGGCATCCTCCGGCTCGTCGTCGGCCGTGGGCGTGTATCAGCAGAAGCTGTCCGCGGCGCTGGCCCCGGTCGTGTCCGCCAACCAGAAGCTGTCGACCGCGCTGACCGCGATCGACGGGTCGCATTCAACGGTGGCCGCCGCCACCACCGCAGCGACCGGCGCACAGTCGGCGGTGACTGCCGCTCGGGGGGCCATCAGCGTCCTGTCTGCCCCGGCCGCCGACACCGGCCTCTCACAGCAGGTCAGTCAGGCTCTCACGCAGGACAACGGTTATCTGCAGGCCGTGTCCTCCGCGCTGACGAATCCGACCGGGCAGGGTTCCTCGCAGCTGCAGACCCTGTCCACCGATGCGCAGTCGGCCATGGTGCCGCTCAACGGCGTGGCGTCCGGCGCGTCGGGCAGCGTCAGCGGAGCTGGCAACCTGATGTCCTGGGTGTCGGGCGTGCAGGGCGCGGTCGCGGCTGCCAAGGCCAATGCCGCTAAGGCCACGGCCCGCAGCTCCGCGTCTGGCTCGTCCTCTGGGTCCTCGGGCTCGTCCGCGTCCTCCGGCTCTGGCGTCGTGGTGCCAACCTCCGGTTCGACCGACTGTGGTAACGGGTTGACTGCCGGCCCCAACACGTCCTGCCCGTTCGCCGAGAACGTCCAGCAGGCGTGGAACAACGCGCCGGGCCAGTCCGCGGTCCTGTCCGTGTACTCGCCGGTCACGGGCGAGACGTACTCGATGAGCTGCGCACCTGACGACTCCGGCGGCATCGCCTGCTTTGGCGCGCATGACGCTTCGGTCTACTGGTGAGTTCCGGGCGCAGCCGCGAACGCAAGCGCCGTAGGCTGCGCCGGCTCATCGCTGGTGTGGTCGTCATCGACCTTGTTGGAGCGGTTGCGCTCGCCTACGCACTCGGCGTCCACAACAACCAGTCGCCCCGATCGGGACGACGGTCCGCTGACGCGTACTCGATCGCGTATCCCGACGGGCACACCATTGCCAGCTCCGGGACGCCGAACACCGCAACGACGACGACAAGCATCAGCGAGACCTCGTCCGGGGGCCTGCAACGGTCCGCGACCCCGTCGAACACCACCACGCAGGGCGGAGCCCCAGTCATCGCCCCGACGCCCGTCCATCACCGTCAGAAAGCGAAGCCCAAGCCTCGACCGTCCACATCCGGGGCGTCGCTGGCCGGAGCGCAATCGAGCTTCGCGACGTTGGCCGCCGGGCAGCCGGGCGGGGTCGGATTGGCCATCGGTCCGCTCGGAGCCGGCCCCGTCGTCACCTACGGAAGCGTGCAGACCGGGCATGCGTGGTCCACGATGAAGGTACCGGTGCTCACCACCCTGCTGCGCCAACTGGAGCAGACCGGTGGGCGTCTGTCCGCGTCGGAGAACACGGACGCAACGCTGGCGCTCACCGAGTCAGACAACGCCGCCGCCGAAGCTCTGTTCTCGGTCCTGGAAGCGTCCGACGGAGGTCTGGACGGCGCCAGCGCCGCCGTGCAGAGCACGCTGAGGGCCGCCGGGGACCGGAGCACGGTCATCAACGCGGCCCCCAACGACCAGGGCTTTACGACCTGGGGGCAGTCCGACTGGCCGGCGACCGGCGAAGTGGACTTCTACCGGTCCCTGGCCCGGGGCTGCCTGCTGGCCGGCGCCGACACCCGGTACGTGCTCGGCCTGATGAGCCAGGTCGAATCTGACCAGCGGTGGGGAGGTGGGTCCGCCGGGTTCCCGCAGCCGCTCGCATTCAAGGGTGGATGGGGGCCCGACCTGGTGACCGGTCGCTACCTGGTCCGCCAGACGGTCATCGTCGGATCCGGGAACCGCGGCTACGTATTCGACATGATCGCCCTGCCGTCCAACGGCACGTTTGCCACCGGGACCGAGATGCTGACCGCGATCGCCTCCTGGGTCGCGCGCAGGTTCCCAGCGTCGCTCGCCGCTCCCGCCGCCGGCTGCAGCTGAAGCCGAACTGGTCCTGGGCCCGCGCGGCCTGAATGAAATCTCCCGGGGTGCCGGCCGGCGGTGGCCTATCGTCGCGGCCGTGCCGCCGGCCGCGGGCGCCGGGTCCTCGAAGACGATGAGGCGGCGCTCAAGGTGAAGGGCGCATTGTCCGACATGACCCTCATGAACGCCATCGCCCCGGACACCGTGGCCGTCCTGACGCTCGCCGGCGGCGGCGTTGGCGCGGCCGCGCTGGTCTGCGTCCCGCTAGGCCCAGCGGTCGGTGTCCTTGCCCGCTGGCTGGCCGCCGCCGTCCTGGCGCTTGGCGTGGGAGCTGTCCTCACGCTCTCCGCCGGCGCGGGGGTGCCCGCGGTCGCCTCTGCCGGCGCCGGGCTCACGCTCGCTCTGGCCGGCATGCTGCATATCCGCCGCGTAGGTGCCCGGTCCAACCCCGGTTCGCTCGGCTCACCGGCCGTCGGGGGAGTGCGCACCGTCGTCTACTACACCGAACTGAAGGCCGTCCCGGTGGGCGCGGCCGCGGCCGGCGGCGAGCTCCGCGCCCCGGTGTTGGTCATGGTGCCCGACACCGGCGGTGTCGGCATCCAGCTCTGCCAGAACTAAGGGCCCGCGACGAGGGCCGCTGTTTCAGGTGCGCCCGTGGGGTGGGCCGAGGTTCGCGCAGGACCCCGGCCTGCCCTGATTTCACGGCGCGCCCGACCCCGGACCTCGATGGTTCATCCGCGCCGACCTCAGGTGGCGAACCCGACCTGCGCATGACGATGCGGACTCATCGGCGGAGCCGGCGCGCGAGCCGGACCGCCGCCTGGCGCGCCGCGGGCGCGCGTGGACGACGGGCGCGCGGTCTCAGCAGGAACTCAGTCGCCCCAGGACACCGATGCGTCGTTGGCGCCGGAACAGGTCACACCCGCGCCGGCAGGCGCGCACGACATCGAATACGTCTGCCCGGTCACCGGGGAGTACGCCTGCACCGTGGCGACCAGCCCGGGCGCGGACGAGTACGCCTGCTGGACGTTCTCAGCGAACGCGCACGACGTGTTCGGTCCGGCGGTCAGCCCGCCGCCGCAGTCCGTGACCGCCGACGCCGCTGAACTGGACGCCGCCACCGACTGCGACGAGGACGCCGACTGCGAAACCGACGCAGAACTCTGCGACTGCTCCATGCCGGTCGCGCCCGCCACCCAGGACAGCAGATTGTCTGAGCCGCCGATACTCGACCCCGCTCCGGCCACCACCGTGTTGAGCGCGACCATCGCGGTCTGCGCTCCGGTCGACAACGTCTGAATGTTCGATGAGGAGGTTCCCACCGGCGTCGCGAGCGTCGCGGCCACCGCCTGTAGATAGCCGTCATCGGCAGCGATGGCCTGCTGAGCCTGCTCAGACACTGACTGCTCAGAGGACGGGACGGTCAGAACGCTGATGGCTCCCTTCGACTCGGTGACCGCGTCCTCAGCGGCAGTCGTCGCGTTCTGGGCCGCGGTCACGGTCGCCGGCGTCCCGTCCATCGCAGCCAGCGCCGCTGACAGCTTCTGGTTGGCGGTCACCATCGGCCCGATCGCCTGCCCGAGCTTCTGCTGATACGCCGCCGACGCGGATGTCGGGCCGGCGCTCGCCGCAGCAGGCGAACCGCCGGAACCGCTCGTTGCGACGATGACCGCGGCGACGACCAACGCCAGCATGCCGATGACAGCACCCGCAGCGATAAGCCCTTTCCGTGACCGGCCGCCACCGTCGGCGCCGGGAACGGCTTCCTGATGACCGGGTGGCCGATTGCCGGCGGCGTCCAGGTCGTTGCCGCAGTTCATGCAGAACCGTCCGGTGCTGATGTCGCCCGCGGGTGCGCCGCACCGTCGGCAGAATTGCTCCGTGCGCCCTGTCGTCGCCAATTCAATTACCCCCTCATGACCATCGGTGAGAACTGCGAAGTGAGAACTGCGAAGAATGTGAGTGACCAACTCCGCGCAGTCTGGTCATACGCGACAACCGGCGTCCAGCCCCCCGGAGGACGCACATGCTAACGCCTCGGGGCGCCACTGGCCGGTCAGGCCCGGTTGAGCGTTCTCGACAAGCTAACTGGTCGGTTTCGCCAACGCCGCGTCGTTGCGAAACCGGCTACTAAGCTCGAAGCGATGCGACCGGATCCAGCGTTGGCCACGGGGTCGGCACCTTCGGCGACGCAGACAGCCGCCGTGGTCGTCGATGCGCTGGTCAAGCGCTATCCGAAGTCGGAGGTGAACGCCGTCGACGGGATCTCCTTCACGGTTGAGCCGGGGGAGGTGTTCGGGTTGCTGGGGCCGAACGGCGCCGGCAAGACGACCACCGTCGGGATGCTGACGACGCGCGTGCGCCCGACCGGCGGGCGCGGCTTCGTCGGCGGCATCGACGTCGCTGCGCATCCCGTGCGCGCGCGTGGTCGCCTCGCGGTCGTGCCGCAGCGCAGCAACCTCGACCGCTCGATCTCGATCCGCCGCAACCTCACCTTTCACGCCGCCTATCACGGCGTCCGCAGCGCCGAGGCGGGGGCGAGAGCCGATGAGCTGCTGGAGCAGTTCGGCCTGCGCGAGCGCCGCGACGTGAAGCCGGACATGTTCTCAGGCGGCCAGGCGCAGCGGGTGATGATCGCTCGCGCGCTGATGCACGAGCCGCAGGTGCTGTTCCTCGACGAGCCGACGACGGGGCTGGACCCCGCCGCCCGGTTGTTCGTGTGGGACCGGCTGCGCGAGTTGCGCGACCGTGGCGTGACGTTGATCCTCACCACCCACGACATGCATGAGGCGGCGATGCTCGCCGATCGGGTGGGGATCATGGATCACGGCCGGCTGCTCTCGCTTGACACCCCTGAGGCGTTGATGCGCTCGCTGTCGGGCAGCTCGACGTTGGAGCTGGCGGTACATGGGAGCGACGCGAACGCTGCGGCTGCTGTCCTGCGCGACCTCGGTGCGCTGGCGGACGTGGAGCGGGTGGAGGTCCTCCACGACGCGGTCGCCGATGGGCAGGGGCGGGAGCTGCGGGTTCGGCTGTACGTCTCCGGCGACGCTCCGGCGCTGGTCGCGCCCGCCGCGACGTTGCTGTCGTCCCGCGGCCTGGCGTTGCGCGAGGTTGAGCTTGGCGCGACGACACTGGAGGATGTGTTCATCCACCTCACCGGCCGGACGCTGCGATGACCGCGCTCGCCGCCCGGCCGCAATCACCGCCGCACGCGAGGGACACGCAGGCGCGCGCGTTCCTCGCCGTGCTCGGCCGCGACGTGTTCGTCACCTGGAAGGAGCTGCCGGTGTTCCTGGCCCAGGTGATCCTGCAACCGCTGTTCTTGCTGCTGGTGTTCGGCAAGGTGCTCGGCGCGCTCGGTTACACCCGGCACGGCTACGCGCACCTGCTGTTCCCGGGGTTGCTGGCGCTGACCGCGGTGATCACCGGCATGCAGACCCTCGCGTTCCCACTCGTCATCGAGTTCGGCTGGACCAAGGAGATCGAGGACCGGCTGCTGGCGCCGATGGCCACCGGGCTGGTCGCGGCCGAGAAGGTGCTGTTCGCGACGATGCGGGCGATCATCGCCGCGGCGATCATGATCCCGGTCGGGGTCGTGGTGCTCGGCTCCGTTCCCTGGAGGTGGAGCGGCTTTCCGCTGCTGACGCTGGCACTCGTGTTCGGGAGCCTGCTCGGCTCGGGACTCGGCCTCGCGCTCGGCACGCTGGTGACGCCGAGCCGGATCAACATCGTCTTCTCGCTGGTGTTCACACCACTGCTGTTCACCGGCTGCAGCCAGTACCCGTGGCCGTCACTGTCGCGCCTGCCGTGGTTCAAAGTGGTGACAGCCTGCAACCCGATGACCTACGTCAGCGAGGCGATGCGCGCGGCGCTCATTCCGACCGTGCCGCACATCACGCCGTGGGTCTGCATCGTCGCACTGGTCGGCGCCATCTCCGCGCTGATGGCGGTCGGCGTGCGCGGCTTCTATCGACGCGCGATCGACTGAGAGGGTTTCGGCGCGCGCCGGGCGGCCCGACTTTGGCCGCATGGACATGGGAGGCTGCCGCCGTGGCCGATAGATTCGCGGGAGTTGGCGCCGGAAGCCGCGCTCCGGCCTTTCGACGAGACGCATGGAGGACGACAGTGACGGCGACGATTGCGCCTGAAGT
>JBELAG010000232.1:0-9836 GCA_049509055.1 Solirubrobacteraceae bacterium | reverse complement strand
GCCGTCGAGCTGCGCGGGGGCGATCCCGCTCTTGCCCGCCTCGCCGGCGACGTTGACCTCGACCAGCACCGCGGTGTCGGGCCGGCCGTGGCGCGCGAGCTGGGCCAGCACCGAGTCGCTGGCGACGGAGTGGATCCAGCGCACGTGGGGCACGATGTCGCGGACCTTGCGGCTCTGCAGATGGCCGATGAAGTCCCAGGTGAAGCGGCCCGGGAGCGCCGTCGCCTTGGCGACCAGGTCCTGGGCGCGGTTCTCCCCCACGACGGTCACCCCCGCCTCGGCGAGCACTGCCAGCTCGCCGGCCGGAACGTACTTGACCGCCGCGAGGATCTCGACCTGCGCCGGGTCACGGCCGGCCGCCGCGATCTGCGCGCGTGCGCCAGCGAGGTTGGCCCGCACGTCCTCGGCGCGCAGGCCGTGGATCAGGTCAACCACGCGGCTCCCGCCTGCCGGCCGGTCACGCCGTGATCGCGGCGATGGGAGAACAGCAGCTCGGGGTCGGAGCAGATCGTGCAGATCCCGATGTCGCTGACCGTGCCGACGCCGGCCTCGTGCAGCCGCCGGCGGGCGATCGTCTTGAGGTCGAGCAGCGCGCCGCGGTGCGCCTCGGGCACGTCGGCGAAGGCGGCATGGACCTCGGGGCCGACCTCATAGCAGCAGCCGCCGGCGCCCGGACCGATCGCGGCGCTCAGCTCGCCGCCCGCGCCGAGCTCGCGCAGTGCGCCGACGCCGTTGGCGATCACGCCCAGCGCCAGCCCGCGCCAGCCGCCGTGCAGCATCGCCACCGCCCCCGGGCCGGCGACGGCGATCGGCAGGCAGTCGGCGACGAGCGCGGCCGGCGCCACGCCGGGCAGGTTGGTGGCCTGACCATCGACCCGGGGCAGCGGCTCGAGGTCGCGGGCGGGCGCCGTGATCAGCCGCACGTCGGCGCCGTGCACCTGATGCACGAAGCTCAGCGCCGCCGGGCCCAGCTGCGCCTGCAGGGCGGCGCGGTTGCGCTGCACCGCCGAGCGATGATCGTCGGTCAGCAGTCCGAGGTTGAGGCTGCGGTAGGGGCCCTCCGAATGTCCACCCCGGCGCGTCGTGAACAGCGCACGGGCGTCCGGCAGGTCGATCGCGAAGTGATCGCCCAGCGCGTAGAACCGCTCGGTGGTTGCCATCGCCGTGGAGGCTAGTGGCCCTGCCGCGCGGACCGCAGCGCCTCCTCCAGCTCCTGGGCGCGGCCCGCGACCCGGCCGTCGAGCCTGGCGGCCAGCGCGTCGCGCAGCCCGGCGCCGACCGCTGGTCCGGGCGCGATCCCGGCGGCGACGAGATCGTCGCCGTCGATCTCCAGGCGCACGTCGCGCAGGCCCGACAGCCAGCGTCGCGCCGCCGAGGCCGCGGCCGGGGTGCCGATCGCGCCGGCGAGCGCGATCAGCTCGGCGGGGGCGCCGCCGGCCGCCGTGGCGATCTCCGACGGCCGGCGGGCGGCGCCCAGCACGCGTGCCATCGGCTCGGCCCGAGTGGCGGCGGTCACGATCCGCTCGCGCGCGCCGGCGGGGAAGGCGAGGTCCTCGAGCGCCGCGCGCAGCAGCGCGGGCGCGACGTGCAGCGCGGCGGTCGCCAGCACGAGCGCTCCCCGCTCGCCGTCGGCGGGCAGCAGCGCCAGCGCCCGCGCCGCCGCCTCCGGCGAGCACAGCCCGAACCCGGGCGCGATCGCCGCGCCGAGGTCCAGCGGGCCCAGCGCCGCGACGGCCGCGACGGGGTCGGGCTCGGCGGCCAGCAGCCGCAGCTCGGCGCCGACCCGGGCGCCGCTGACGGTCTGCAGCGCGCCGTCGGCGACCGCGGCGAGCGCCAGGGCGCGGGTACCGTCCTCGATCGCGAACCCCAACCGGGCGGCGTAGCGGGCGAGGCGCAGCAGCCGCGTCGGATCGTCGACGAAGCTCGCGTCGTGCAGCACCCGCAGGCGACCGTCGCGCAGGTCGTCGATCGCCCCCGGCACCGTCAGCAGCGTCCCGCGCCGGCGCCCGGCCAGCCCGAGCGCGACGGCGTTGACGGTGAAATCGCGACGGGCCAGGTCGATGTCGATCGGCGCCGGCGTGACCGCGGGCAGCGCCCCCGGTCGCGCATAGGTCTCCCGGCGGGCGCGGGCGAGGTCGTAGCTGAAGCCCTCGATCACGACCGTGCAGGTGCCGAAGCGGTCGTGGATCCGGTCGGGAGGTCCGAGCCGGGCGATCACCGACGCCGGATCGCCGTCGACGACGAGGTCGAGATCGCCGGGCTCGGCGCCCCGCCACAGGTCGCGCACCGCGCCGCCGACGAGGTAGACGCCGTCGGTGCCGCGCAGCCGCTCCAGCAGCGGCCGGGCGGCGGGCAGCGCCGCGAACCGCGCCAGGAGATCGTCGCCGGATCCGGCTCCCACGGCGGCCATCATCGCGCACCTCCGTGTCGGCGAGCGCTGAGTGTCGCCCACTACCATGGCCGCATGCCGAATCCCGTTTCGCGGCGGCTGCTGCGGCGCGGGCTTGTCGCGGCGGGCGTCGTCGCGGTGCTTCTCGGCGGTGCGGCGGCCTTCATCGCGTTGCACTCGCCCGGGAACGTGTCGCACCCCAGCCTGCAGTTCACCCAGCCGACGACCACCACCGCGCCGGCTCCGCACGTCACCCCGAAGGCCGTCGACAACTTCCAGTGGCCGTGGTTCGGCTTCAACACGGGGCGCACCCGCGCATTCGACGCGCCCGCCGCGCTGCGCCCGCCGCTGCACGTCGGCTGGCACTTCTTCGACGGCGGGCTGCTCGAGTTCCCGCCGGTGATCTACCACGAGGCGATGTACGTGCTCGACGACGACGGCTCGGCCCGCGGGATCGACGTGCGCACCGGCAAGGTGCTCTGGCACACCAAGGTCGGAACGCTGTCGGCCGCCTCGCCCGCGGTGGCCCCGCGGGCCGGCGTCGTGCTGATGCCGGTGCTGTCGGTCACCGGCCACTCGCCCGGTGACGGCCGGTTCGTCGCGCTGTCGATGAAGACCGGCCGGATCGTGTGGTCCCGGCCGCTGGGGGCCGGCAGCGAGTCCTCACCGATCGTCAACGGGAGGACCGTCTATTACGGCGACCAGGGCGGCACCCTGTACGCGCGCGACGTCGCCGACGGGCGCCTGTACTGGGTCTACCACGCCGCCGGCGCGATCAAGGGCGGCCCCGCGCTCGTCGGCGGGATCCTCTACTTCGGCGACTATGCCGGGCGGGCCTACGCGGTGCGGGCCGTCAACGGCGCCGAGGTCTGGGCGGTGGGGACCGACGGCGCCCGCTTCGGATTCGGCTCGGGGGAGTTCTACTCGACCCCGGCGGTCGCCTTCGGCCGGGTCTACATGGGCAACACCGACGGCCGCGTCTACTCGTTCGGGGCGCGCACCGGAGCGCTGGCCTGGGCGACGGGCACCGGCGCCTACGTCTACGCGTCGCCGGCGGTCGCCGACCCGGCGGGCTTGGGCCCGACGGTCTACATCGGCTCCTACGACGGGAGCATGTACGCGTTCAACGCTCAGTCAGGCGCGGTGCGCTGGAGCCACCCCGCCGGCGGCAAGATCTCGGGCTCGGCGACCGTGATCGGCAACGTCCTCTACTACTCAGACCTCGCCACCAAGTCCACCGCGGGGCTCAACGTGGTGACCGGCCGGCAGGTCTTCTCGTTTCCCGACGGCGCGTTCACCCCGGTGATCGCGGACTTTCACGCCATCTACCTCGACGGCACGACGTCGATCTATCAGATGCTGCCCACGGCGACCGCCAAACCGCACGCCCGACCCCGTCCGGCACGCCGCCGGCGACGGCGCACGGCCACCCGAGCCCGCCCGCAGCGACGCTCCGGATCGAGTCGCCGACCGCGCCGCGCTCGCCGATTAACTGTACGCAAACGCAAATAAGCGCCCAGGATCGGTGCCCCGGCGAGCCGCTTGCTATCATTCTAGCCATATGCGTTGTCGTAGTGGAAGCCATTGTCAGCAGGCGGCCGAAAAGGGCCGTCGGTTCTGCGCGGAGCACGCGGCAGAGCTCGATCGCATGCGCGAAGAGCTCAAAGATGCCGCTGCCGCCCGCATCGGTCGGGGCCGCCCCAAGCGATCGTCCACCTGCTGTCGTCCCGGCTGCTACGAGCCGCGCGTTCCCCCCGCCGCGTACTGCGATACGTGCGCCGCGGCTGGATACGTGGAAGAGGCCGCGTAGCGCGGCCTGCTCGCAGTCGAGTCCCCCAACACAATTACATTGACGCCTTGGCGGTGGCGGCACCTGCGGTGCCTCACCGCGGGTCCGACGGTCGCACCGCGATTCCCTCGCCGGTGAGATGACGCTTGACGTCGCTCACCGTGTGATGGCCGTAGTGCAGGATCGAGGCACACAGCACGGCGTCGGCGCCGGCACGGATCGCTGCGCTGAGATGCTCCATCGTGCCCGCGCCGCCTGAGGCGATGACCGGGACCCTCACCGCCGACGCGACCGCGCCGGTGAGCTCGAGGTCGTAGCCGGCGTTGGTGCCATCGCGGTCCATGCTGGTCAGCAGGATCTCCCCCGCGCCGCGTTGCACGCCCTCGCTCGCCCACGCGACCGCGTCGCGCCCGGTCGGCGTCCGGCCACCGGCCAGATAGGCCTCCCAGCCGCCGTCGTCGCGGGCCTTGGCGTCGATCGCCAGCACGACGCACTGGGCGCCGAAGGTGTGCGACAGCTCGTCGAGCAGCTCGGGACGAGCGAGCGCGGCCGAGTTGACCGACACCTTGTCGGCGCCCGCGTCGAGCACCGCCTGGGCATCGGCGACCGAGCGGATCCCGCCGCCGATCGTGAACGGGATGAACACCTCGTCGGCGGCGCGCCGGGCCAGCTCCACCACCGTCGCCCGCTTGTCGGAGGTGGCGGTGATGTCGAGGAAGACGAGCTCGTCGGCCCCGGCGGCGTCGTAGCGGGCGGCCAGCTCGACCGGATCTCCGGCGTCGCGCAGGTCGACGAACTCGACGCCCTTGACGACGCGGCCGCGGTCGACGTCCAGGCACGGAATCACGCGCTTGTAATGCATCCTCGGCTACGCCTCGCCGAGCTCGAGTGCCGCCTGGCCCGCGGCCACGTCGATCCGGCCCTCGTACAGCGCCTTGCCGACGATCACCCCGCTGAGGTTGACCTGGCGCAGCGCGGCCAGGGCACGGAGGTCCTCCACCGAGGAGACGCCGCCCGAGTAGACGAACGTGCCGCGAACGACCGCGGCGATCCGCGCCACCTCGTCGAGATCCGGGCCGTCCATCATGCCGTCGCGGTCGATGTTCGAGTACACGAACCGCGTCACCCCGCGCCGCGCGAGGCTCTCGATCACCGCCGCCGCCGGGATCTCGGTCTGCGTCGTCCAGCCCGCGGAGGCGAGGCGGCCCCGGCGGGCGTCGACCGACACGACCACCCGATCGCGGTGCTCGGCCAGGACCTCGTCGAGAAAGTCGACGTCCTCGAACGCGGCGGTGCCGAGGATCACCCGGGCGGCCCCGGCGGCGAGCGCGTCGCGGACCGCGCCGACGCTGCGCAGCCCGCCCCCCACCTGGACGGGCACGGTGACCGCGGCGGTGATCCGGCGCAGGTGCTCGAGGTTGGCGGGCGCGCCGCTGCGGGCGCCGTCGAGGTCGACGACGTGCAGCGCGCGAGCGCCGGCGGCGGCCCAGCGCCGCGCCGCGGTCAGCGGGTCGGCGTCGTAGTCGGTGCGCTGGTGAAAGTCTCCCTGGGCCAGCCGCACCGCCCTGCCCTCCAGGATGTCGATCGCCGGCAGGAGGATCATGCGCGCATCGGGGCGCGCGCCGGGGCGCCGGCGACGCCACCCCCACACAGCTCGACGAAGTTGCGCAGCATCGCGAGCCCGTACAGCGACGACTTCTCGGGATGGAACTGGACGCCGAGCACGGTGCCGTGCGCGACGATCGTCGCAAACCGCTCGCCGTACGCCGTGCTCGCCACGACGTCGTCGGGGCTGGCGGGCCGCGCGGCCAGCGAGTGCACGTGGTAGAAGGCGCAGCCCGACGATGGCAGGCCGGCGGTCAGCGGGGACGGGCGCTCGAAGCGGACCTCGTTCCAGCCGATGTGCGGGATCCGCAGGCCCCCGCTGTGCAGCGGCGTGACCTCGCCGGCGATCAGCCCGAGGCCGTCGGTCGGCTCGTGCTCGAGCGAGCGCTCGAACAGCAGCTGCATCCCGAGGCAGATGCCGAGCACCGGCGTCGCCGCCCGCGCAGCGGCGAGCACGACCTCGTCGAGGCCGAGCTCGCGGAGGTTGTGCATCGCCCGCGGAAACGCCCCGACCCCGGGCACGACGAGCCCGTCGGCGGCGCTCAGCAGGTCGTGATCGGCGGTGACCTCAACGGGCTCGCCGACGTGCTCGAAGGCCTTCTGGACCGAGCGCCGGTTGCCCATCCCGTAATCGACGATCGCGATCCTGGCGGTCATACCAGCGTGCCCTTCGTGCTCGGGACCCCGCGCTCGGTCGGGTCGATCGCCACCGCCGCGCGCAGCGCCCGGGCGCACGCCTTGAACGCCGCCTCGATCACGTGGTGGGCGTTGGTGCCGGTTTCGACGGTGAGGTGCAGCGTCAGGCGGGCGTTGGCGGCGAGCGCGCGGAAGAACTCCTCGGTCAGCTCGTGGTCGAAGGTGCCGACCGCCCCCGGGCCCAGCGGCGACGCAAACGCGCACAGGCCCCGGCCCGAGATGTCGATCGCGCAGGACGCGCGCGCCTCGTCCATCGGCACGGTCGCCTGGCCGTAGCGGCAGATCCCGGCGCGATCGCCGAGCGCCCGGTCCAGCGCCTGGCCGAGGCAGATGCCGACGTCCTCGACGGTGTGGTGGGCCCCGGTGTGCAGATCGCCGCGGGCCTGCACCGTCAGGTCCATGTGCCCGTGGCGCGCGAGCAGATCGAGCATGTGGTCGAAGAAGCCGACGCCGGTGTCTCGCGCGCCGGCGCCGGCGCCGTCGAGCGTCAGCGTCAGGTGCACGTCGGTCTCGCCGGTGCGGCGGTCGATCTCGGCGGCCCGTGTCATCGCGAGCCATTGTCGCGAATGCGAGCCTCCATCGACTGGGCGTGCAGCTCGAAGCCCTCGGCCCGCGCCAGGGGCGCGGCCGCCCGCGCCAGCGCGGCGGCGCCGCTGCCGATCTGGACCTCGGTGAAGCGCCGGCGGAAGTGCAGCGGCGACAGTGCGGCCGCGAAGCGCGCGGCGGCGTTGGTCGGCAGCACGTGGTTGGAGCCGGCGATGTAGTCCGAGAACGCGGTGCCGCTGGACTCGCCGACCAGCAGGCAGCCGGTGTGGGTGACCCGCGGCGCGAGCGCCTCCGGGCCGGCGCCCATCAGCTGCAGGTGCTCGGGAGCGAACGCCTCGGAGATCGCCAGCGCCTGGTCGAGCTCGCCGACCTGCACGAGCCGGATGATCGCCTCGGTGTCGGCTGCCGCGTCGATCCGCGCCGCGAGCGCGTCGAGCAGCTGCGAGGAGGGCGAGATCGCCACCACCATCGACCCGGCGCCATGCTCGGCCTGAGCGAGGAGATCGAGCGCGAGGAGCTGCGGATCGACGGTGCCGTCGGCGATCACCACCAGGTCGCTGGGGCCCGCGAAGCCGTCGATCCCGACCTTGCCGAACACCTGGCGCTTGGCCTCCTGCACGTACAGGTTGCCAGGCCCGACGATCACGTCGACGGGCGTCACGGTCTCGGTCCCGTAGGCCAGCGCGGCGATCGCCTGCGCGCCGCCCATCCGGTAGACGACGGTGGCGCCGGCCAGCCGGCAGGCGCCGAGCACGACCGGGTTGACCTCGCCGTCGGTGCCGGGCGGAGCGCACACCGCGATCTGCGTGACCCCGGCGACCCGGGCGGTGATCACGCCCATCACCACCGTGCTCGGATACGGAGCGCGACCGCCGGGGACGTAGATGCCGGCGCGACCGACCGGGACCTCGCGCAGCGTCACCTCGTGACCGTCGAAGGCGACGGTCTGCTCGATGCTCACCGCAGCCTCGGCCACCCGCATCACGTTGGCGATCGCCAGCTGCAGCCCGGCGCGGATCTCGTCGTCGAGGCGGTCGGCCGCGGTGTCGAGCTCGGCGTCGGGCACCCGCAGCGCCGACGGCGTCGAGCCGCCGGTGTCGAACTCGCGCGTGTAGTAGCGCAGCGCGTCGTCGCCGCTGACGCGCACCCGGGAGATGATCTCGGCCACACGCTCCTGGACGGAATCGGGCGCGGGCACCAGGTCGCGCAGCTCCTGCGCCAGCGCCGCGGCATCGCCGGCCAGGGTCAGGCGCTCATGCCGCACTGACGCGCTCCAGCAGCTCGTCGATCTTCGCGGCCCGCAGCTTGTGGGCCACCGGGTTGGCGATCAGGCGGGCGGTGCAGACCGCGATCTCCTCGCGCACCACGAGGCCGTTCTCGCGCAGCGTGGTGCCGGTCGCGGTCAGGTCGACGATCGCCTCGACGAGCCCGGTCAGCGGCGCGAGCTCGACCGACCCCTTGACCTCGACGATCTCCGCCTGGCGGCCGGTGTCCAGGAAGTGGCGGGCGGCGATCCTCGGGTACTTGGTGGCGATCCGCACCACCCCGAGCCGGCGCAGCGCCTCGGCCGCGCGATCCTCCCCGGCCTCCTCGGCGAGGACCATCCGGCACTCGCCGTAGCCGAGGTCGACGAGCTCGTAGACCTCGCGCTCGGACTGCTCCATCAGCACGTCCTTGCCGGTGATCCCGAGATCGGCCGCGCCGGCCTCGACGTAGGTCGGGACGTCGGAGGGGCGCATCGTCACGATCCCGCTCTCCTCGAACAGCAGCCGGCGATCGTTCTCGCGCACGTCGCGCGTGTCGATGCCGAGGCGGTCAAGGAGATCCAGCGTATCGGTGAACAGCGCGCCCCGCGGGACCGCGATCCGCAGGCCGGTCATCGCCCGGCCCGCCGCGGGCGCTTGGGCGAGTCCTGCTCCTCGGCGGTGAGCGCGATGTGCAGCCGCTCGACGTTGAGCGCGAAGCCCACCGCCGGCATCGCGCGCCCGAACGAGCTCAGCAGGTCGTCGTAGCGCCCGCCGCTGCCCAGCGGGACGCCGTAGGCCGGGTCATAGACCTGGAACACCGCGCCGGTGTAGTAGCCGAGGCTGCGCACGAGCCCGAGGTCGAAGATGATCCGCCGCGCGACCGCGGGCGCGAGCAGCTCGTGGACCTCGCGCATGCCCCGCAGCGCCTCCGCCGCGGCGCCGGAGAAGCCCTCCAGCACCTCGGGACCGCCGCGCGTGCGGGCGAGGCGCAGCAGCAGCTCGGCGTCCGCAGCCCCGAGGCGCAGCGCGGCGACCTCGCGGTCGACGCCGACGAAGTCCCCGGCCGCGAGCTCGGTGAGGATCAGGTCCTGGCGCGCGGCCGACACGCCGTAGGCCTCCAGCAGCGAGGGGTACAGCGAGGCGTCGCCGAGGCCGACCCGGTAGTTCTGCAGGCCGGCGGCGTCGAGCGCCGCGCACAGCACGCTGAGCACCTCGGCCGTGCCGGCCGCGCCCGGCGACCCCAGCAGCTCCACCCCGGCCTGCAGGAACTCCCGGGACTGGCCGCGCTGCGGCCGGACCCCGCGGTAGACGTAGGCCAGGTAGCAGAAGCGCAGCGGCAGCTCGGTGTGCCCGTAGCGGGTGGCGGCCAAGCGGGCGATCGGGATCGTCATCTCGGGGCGCAGCACGAGCACCCCGCCCTGCTCGTCGAACACCCGGTAGGCCGGCCTGGCCCCCACCGTGTTGGTGCGCTGGAAGGTCTGCTCGTGCTCGAGCGCCGGGGTGTAGACCTCGCCGTAGCCGGCGCCGGCGAAGACGTCGCGCAACCCGTCGGTCATCGTCCGCA
>JBELAG010000231.1:0-9888 GCA_049509055.1 Solirubrobacteraceae bacterium | reverse complement strand
CCGCTGTCCAACCACGACAGTGTTCGCTTCGGGTCCGGACTGCGGCTCGACGATCGGCGCGTGCGATGCTTCACGACTTCTTGAGTCAGGCCGCGCTCGCTTCACCCGGCGTCCAGGCGATGAGCGCGGGTGAAGCGACTCTGACCTACGGCCAGCTCGAACACGACGCGACTGCTGTGGCCCACTCGCTCCGCGCGTCGGGCGTGCAGGCCGGTGACAGAGTCATCGTGCTCAGCCCGAACACGATCACGGCGGCCGTCGGCTTCTGGGCCGTGGTGATGTGCGGGGCCGTGGTGGTGATGATCAGCCCGCGGACGCCTGCTCATAAGCTGGCGTGGGTGCTGAAGGACGCTGATGCGGCCGCGCTGATTACCGACGAATCCCTGGTGGGCGTCGCCGTGGCAGCCGGCTTGACGAACCTCCGCGCCGTTATCGTCGCTGGGCCTCCCTCCGCGCTTGCCGACCTGTCCCACCTCGTTCACTCAGTCACGCTGGATGACGCCGTCGCCGCCGGCTCACACGCTGCCGACCACCTGCGCGTCCCTGCCCGCGCGGATCTGGCGGCGCTGATCTACACCTCTGGCAGTAGTGGAGAGCCGAAGGCCGTCATGGTGACCCACGACAACGTGGATGCAGCAGCGACCGCGATTTGCGGCTATTTGGATCTCACGTCCCGCGACGTATTGCTGTGCGCGTTGCCGTTGTCATTCGACTATGGCCTCTATCAGATGATCATGAGTGTGAAGGTCGGCGCACGCCTGGTGCTGGAGCGGTCATTCGACCTCCCTGGACAGGTCCTTAACATGATCGTGCGTGAGGGAGTGACCGTCTTCCCCGGCGTTCCGACAATGTTTGCCATTCTGGCAAAGCTTCCGTCGCGTGAGCGCTGGGACTTGACCGGCGTCCGAACGATCACAAGTACCGGATCCGCTCTCGCGAGCGAACAGGTGGCTTGGCTTCGCGCTGCCTTCCCAAGGGCGCAGATCTTCTCGATGTACGGGTTGACGGAATGCAAGCGCTGTACGTATCTGCCGCCAGTCGACCTCGAGCGGAAGCCCGGTAGTGTCGGCGTTGCCATTCCCGGCAATGAGATCTGGCTGGTCGACGCCGACGATCGGGTCGTCGCGGCCGGCGAGGTCGGTGAGCTGGTGGTACGTGGTCCGACCGTCATGGCCGGCTATTGGCGCCGCCCCGACGAGACGGCTCGACGCCTTCGCCCCGGACCGGATCCCGGAGAGTCTGTGCTCTACACCGGTGACCTTTGTCGGCTCGATGATGACGGGTACCTCTATTTCGTCTCGCGGATGGACGACGTGATCAAGTCACGCGGGGAGAAGGTCGCTCCCGCCGAGGTCGAGGCCGCGCTGCGATCGTCGCCCGGTGTGCTCGAGGCCGCTGTCGTCGGCCGGCCTGACGAGGTTCTCGGTCAGGCCATCCACGCCTTCGTAGTCGTCGACGACCGCAGCCCGCTCACGCCCGCCGTTCTTCGCGCGGCATGCTGCGAGCGGCTTGAGCCGTTCATGGTGCCACAAGCCATCGAAATCGTCGAGACGTTGCCCCGGACGGCGAACGGGAAGATCGAGAAAGCCGCGCTTGTCTGATTCCCGGGTCCGCGCGCAACTGCAGGGGCCCGGTCCGTTCATCGGGATCGGACCTGCCGCCAGGCGCAGTGCGGAGAGCCCGACCCGATCGCCCAGGATGAGCTGAGGAGATACAGAATGCCCACCGTCATCGCGCTCAAGGACGTTCTCGCCGACCTCCGCGGCGATCCGGATCTCAAGAATCTCCCTGACAATGCGAGTGTGATCAGCGATGTCGGCCTTGACTCGCTCGAGCTGCTGCAGTTCATGCTCGAGATCGAGGCCAGCCTGGCGATCGAAGTCGACTTCGAGCGGCTGAGCTACGACCACCTCGGGTCACTCACTGATCTCGCCTCGTTCCTCGACTCAATGCCCCGGCAGTGACGCCACTCACCGTACTGACGTCGGCGGTTGGCCTCGGCGCGTATGTCGCGGCCCTACTGCATCACGCACTGTTGCGCGACGCGGGGTATCGAGTCGACGTCGAGGTCGTCGAGGGCTGGTTCACCGACCACCATATCGAGCGCCACCTCATTCACCAGGAGGCGTTCCATCGAGACTTCCGGCTTGCGCTTGCCGGCCGACGGATGGCCGGGAGCGTCGAGGGGCGCCTTGACGACGAACGCATCAGTCGACTGCTCGCCGCCTGGCGAGGAGACGGCCGTGCCCGCTTTTTCGTCTGGTCCGGATACTGGCTGCCCGTGCTCGAGCGCTACGCGGCTTCCGTGCCGGACGAGCGTATTGAACTCGACTTCTGTTTCAGCGACGCCATCGAGAGCGATTCCTTTCGTGTCCACCACGAGCCGGCGGGCGTCCAACGACGGGATGTCTGGCTATGGAATTGGCGGCGGCGTGCCCTGGGCACGCGCCTCCCCGTTCCGGCGGGTGCTCCGCTTGCCTTCGCAGACCGAGCGCGGCGGCTTGTCGCCCACGGCGGCGGTTGGGGCTTGGGGACGTACGCCGACCTCCTGACGGAGCTGTCTCTCGCCGGCTATGCGCTCGATGTTCTCGGTCCCGGCTCTCCTGAATGGGAGGGCCGAGGACCGCTGGACCGACGCTACGTAGGCGACCCCGAGTGGCACCCTTGGCTACGCAACGCTGCGGGAGACCTCATCTTCCCACCGCTCGGGGAGGTTCGCCCCGACGGCGAGGTGCGCTATCGGTCGGAGCTCGGCTTTCCTGCGGCACACGTGAATGTGCGCGAGGCGATGGCGGTGGTCAGCAAGCCGGGTGGTGGCACGCTGCTCGATTCACTCGCTGCGGCCACGCCGATCGTGCTTCTCGCCCCGTGGGGCGAGCCGGAGTCCAAGAACGCCGCGCTGTGGGAGGAGCTCGGCTTCGGGATCGACTTCCAGCGATGGCGCACGACGGGCTTCGACCATCGCGTCCTCGAGGAGCTCCATCACCGGTTGCTCGAGGCCGGCGAGCAGGACATCGACCCACTCGTGGCCGAGGCGATAGCGTGACCACCGCTGAGCTGCGTCCTCTCGCGGGAGGCCCATCGTGGATCGTCATCCAGCTACTCGAGCGCTGCAATCTCCGGTGCAACATGTGCTACGAATGGGGCGAATCCGGGGCGTATACAGCGTTGCCCGGCCTGGCTGAGCTCGATCTCGACGTCCTTCTCGAGCGGCTCGAGGAGTGTCTCCCCGGGAAGCCGCGCGTCGAGTTCTTCGGCGGCGAGCCGCTGCTGTATCGCGGCATCTGGAAACTTCTTCAGGTGCTGGGAGATGCGGGGTGTGACGTTTCGTTCCCGACGAACGGCACGACCCTTGCCCGGCACGCCCGTCGACTTGTGTCCGCCAATCCGACCCGGGTCTGGATCTCGCTCGATGGCCCGAAGGAGATCAACGATGCGCAACGTGGTGCGGGCGTATATGACCGCGCGACCCGCGGGATCGACGCGATCGACCGTCTCAAACACAAAACCGGCGATCCGTATCCCGAGCTCGGCCTCACCTTTGTGGTGACGCCGGACAACCACCACACGATCGAGGAGTTCTTCCTCGAGCTTGACCTCTCGCGATTCGGCGCGGTCAGCATCGAGCTGCAGAGCTACGTGACGGCCGAGCAGCACCGCCACTACGCGAGTGTCGCCCGCGAGAAATTCGGAGTGATGACGACCCCAAGCGCCGCCGCCTACGTGCGTGACCCGGCGGTGTTCGCGGACGTCGATGCCGACGCGGTCGCCTGCCAGATGCGTGGCGTGCAGGATGAATGCCGTCAGCGCGGCATCCGCTTCTTCAGCCAGCCGCATACCCTGGAAAGCGAAACCATCGCCGCATACCTCTCGGCTGACTGGACGGCGATGGCGGATCACCACCGGCGCTGCGCCGTACCATGGATGTACGCCGAGATCTCGGCGCGCGGGGAGGTCACAACGTGCCACTCGTTCTACGACATCACGGTTGGAAACATCTACGAGCGCAGCCTGATCGACATCTGGCACGGGGAGCGCGCGGCGGAGGTTCGTTCCCACCTCCGGCGTGAGCTGTTCTCGATCTGCACTGCATGCACGCGGTATTACGCGACATCGGCGCATCCCATCGCCCGGACAACCTCAACGCGGAGCGCCAACTCGTGACCCAGGTGAAGAGTACTCCCGTCGTCGACCGCGTGGCACTTGAGAAGCTGCGCCGAATCGCGCCCGGCGCGCTCGCCGCCCGGCGAGGTCGCCAGGTCGCCCGGCCGCTGCCCGATGAGGTCAGCTTCAAGCTCACCAACCGCTGCAACTTACGCTGTCATCACTGCTACCAGTGGGGTGACGACGGCCACCACCACACTCTCGAAGCCGAAGAACGCAACCGCGACCTCGACATCGGCGTGGTGGCCAAGGTGCTCGATGCGACGCGGCAGCGCGGGGCAAATGTGTTCCTCTGGGGTGGTGAGCCGTTGTTCTATTCGCACTGGGACGACCTCGTCGAGCTACTCGCTGAGCACCAGCGCTGGACGTCAGTGTGCACCAACGGCGTCTATATCGAAAAGCGCCTCGACTCGCTCCTGACCATCTCCGACCGCCTCGAGATGTTCATCGCGGTCGATGGCTTCGAGAACGAGCACGACGCACTGCGGGGGGCGCTGTCGTGGCGTCGCACGATGAAAGGGCTCCGCCGCCTGGTCCATGAGCGGCACGTCGGTAACTATCGCGGCGAGGTGACCGTCAACTGTGTGTTCCAGAACTCGATGGTGGGCAAGCTGTTTGACTTCGTCACGTTCATGCAAGACGAGGGCGTTGACGCGGTTTACCTCAGCTACCCTTGGCACATCTCCCCTCGGACCGCGGCGCTGATGGATGACTATGTTGCCGAGCACCTTCCCAGCGTCGCGGCACGTGTCCCGCGGGGAAGCGGGAGCTGGCACTCATATACGTTCGGGCTCAACCCCTCTGCGACCAGCGGCCTTCGCAGCGATCTGGCCCGGATCGACAACGCCGATTGGCGCACGAAGGTCCGCTACAATCCGGAGGTCGACGACGCGAGCCTCGAAGGGTTCCTGGCCGGGAGCGAGCGGCCGGCCAGCGGCCGGACGCGTTGCGTGTCGATCAACAGCCGCCTCGACGTCCTTCCGACCGGCGAGGCCATCACCTGCAAGCTCTTTCCCGAGCTGGCGGTTGGTCGACTCGCCACATCCGGCGTCGCCGAAATCTGGCATGGACCTCAGCTGGAGGAGCTGCGCCAGACCGTCGACCAACACGGGCTCATGCCCGTTTGCTCGAAGTGCCCGATGCTGTATGCGCGTGGTGCGTGAAGCGCGGAGTGGTGCCGTAGCGATGGATGTTCGGGGTAGGGCAGGTGCTCCGCAGCCGCGAGCCGGTCGCTCGATGGGAAGGAATGCCAAAGGCAACGAGATCTCCACCGTGCCGCTCGATGCGGTTGATCGCTGGATCGCTGCTCTCGGGGCTGTTCCGCCGGCCGCGAGGGTGTATGACGTCACCCCGCGGCGAGCCGAGCTCGAGTTCGGGATCACACCGGCCATCGCGAAGCTTCTCTCAGAGCGCGGATTGCCCCGATCCTCGTTCGAAGGCGAGGCCAGATTCGCGTGGTCCGACCTTCACTACATCGCTCTACGGCTCGGATCTGCGCGCCTGTACCTGAGGACCATGCGCTCGTGGGCACACTCCGTCGCCAACGCAGCAGAGTGTGGGTCGCAGACGATCGGGCTACGCTATCGCACGTACGGCAACCTTGGCGCGACCGTCGATGTGTTGTTGCCCGAAGGGCGGCGCGCGACGGTCGTCATCGGTCCCGACCAGATTGTCGCCAGCTTCAATGTGCAAATGGCGAACTGCGAGAGCACCTTTCCTCCAAGCGTTCAGCGTGTCCTGCATCAAGCCGCCTCGTTTGACTTCTGCGTCCTCCCCCCGACCCTAGCCGGCGATCTCGACTTTGCGCGCCGAACGGGCCTTGCCGGCTGCTTGACAGCATCGCGGTTCGTCGTCAGTGAGTGCCAACAGCACGGAATCGAGGCGCGGATGGCATACGGGCTGCTGCTGGCGCCGCCGTTGGGGACGCCCCATGAGTGGGCGGAGATCCGTGTGGGTGACATCTGGGCCCCCGCAGATCCTCTCCTGCTGAGCATCCTCGGGCAATTCGCCGGGCTCGATGTGTCGCGCTGGCGCTGTACCCACTCGCCGAACGCAGTCCTGCTGCGCTTGGCGTCCCGTAAAGTGCCGATCGTCGATGGCCCCAGCGGGCCACTGGAAACGTCGTTCATGGTCAGTGTTGGTGGGCAAACGCCATCAGCGCGTGGGTGAGGTGGCTGCCGTGGCATCGCGAGGATGAGCGTGAGCTCGCCAGACACTCACGGGACGATGTTGGGAGATCGCGGCCGGTCTGAGGCACGAACGTTTCTTTCGCCGACTGAGGCAACGGTGGCCGGGATCTGGTCCGAGCTGCTGGATCGAGGCGATATTGGCCCGGAGGATGACTTCTTCGAACTCGGTGGCGATTCGCTGCTGGCGGTCTGGCTGATGGAGGAGATCGCGCAGCAGACCGGACGGGACTTACCGCTGTCACTCCTTCTGGAGGGTGCGACCATCCGGCATCTGGCGAGCGAGGTCGACGCACAGCGAGCACAACCTGGCATGTGGAGGGGGATCAATGTTCATGGAACGCGATGTCCGCTCTTCTGGATTCATGGGTGGGCTGAGCTGCTCTCGATGAGGAACTACTTCGATGCCGACCAGCCGGTATTTCAGATCCAGGACCCCCTGGCACGTCGTTGGCAGGTCAAGCCGCGTCTCGAGCTATCCGCTCGCCGTTACGTGGAGGAGCTGCGCCACATCCAGCGCGAAGGTCCCTACCAGCTGATCGGTTACTCGTTCGGCGGGGTGATCGCGTACGAGATGGCGCGGCAGCTTCTCGCATCCGGCGAACGCGTCAACTTTCTGGGATTACTCGATACGCCGGCGCCAGGATACGTGTTCCCGCTGTCCGCGAGACTTCGCATGCATACGGCAAACGCCGCCCAGATCAGGCGGATGCTCGGCGAGTTGCGGACGAGATCGTGGCTCAGCAGAGGGACGTACATCGCGCACACGGTCCCGGCGATCACCAGGCACCGGTGGTTCAGGTCGGTCCTCAAGAGGCTTCCCGACGATTGGCGGGTGCCGACGCCGCCAGGATCAATTGTTCGCATTCATTACCATCCCAACAGCTACCCCGGGCACATCGTGCTGTTCTGGGCCACTGAAGGTTGGGCACGACGAGACCGCACCCCAGATCTGGGTTGGGCGCGACTCGCCGAGGGAGGCTTGAGCGTGCGAGCCGTTCCCGGTAATCATCGTACGATGGCGTACGGTCCTAACGCCCGGATACTCGCGCGGCATGTGACGGAGAGCCTGACGCAGGCATGAAGCGCGGGTTTACGTCAAGGACCCGTTGGCGCGCGTCAGCCGATCAATCTCTGGAGCGCATCGCTCGCCCGAGCCGTCGGATTGGGGTCGCCTGAGTGAATCGCGCGACGGTAGGCGGCGATCGCGCCCTCCACGTCACCACGCTCCTCCAGCAGGACCCCGAAGTTGTACGCGCCCGCCGCAAGTCCGTGCTCGTCGGCACGGCGGTAGGCGGCCTCCGCGCCTTCCACGTCACCACACTGCTCCAGCAGGATCCCAACGTTGTACGCGCCCACCGCAGGGCCGCGCTGCACGGCACTGTGGCAGGAGAGCTTATAGCGGCGAGCGAGCGCCGCGCGATCGATCTCCAGCGGCTCGTAACCGAGCTGGCGTGCGGTGTGGAGGGTCTGTGGGTGCCTCGAGATCCGATCTGGATCAAAGGCCCGATCGGTCTGGTGGTGCCAGCGGTCGATCAGCCGGGCGGCGCGCGCAACCCAGCGCTCGTCCCAGTCAAGCTCCATCAGGTCGAGCATCGTGCCGAGTTCCGTTCGATCGCCAGCCAGGAGTCTCTCCGACTGCACGCGAACCAACGGGATTGCCGGCGTCCGGGTCGGGAACTCGAGCCCCAGCATATGCACCTCGGTCCACCAGAAGAGACACCGTTCGTAGGAACTGAGTTGGTGCCAGGCCTGGGCGTAGTGCGGCTGGAACACGTTGGGATCGGTCGGCCTCAGCACCGCAAGCCGGTTCAACTCGTGCGGCGGTCCGCCGGGCCAGGTGTTGTGCGACAGCTGAGAGAGAGCCGACGGCACGGGGTGTCGCGTGAGGTGAACGACTCGGAGACGGTCAGGGAACCGGGCGGCCAGGATGGGAAGTGCTGCGTGCACCGGCCATCCCGTTTCGACGTAGTAGTCGCTCCTGGCCACACGCTCGACGTGCGCCGCGACTTCAGGTAGCTCAAGGATCGCCTCAGCGTTGGCGTATGAGCGAAAGAACCGGCGCGGCCAGTACCGACCGCCCAACGGTTCGTGCTCGACCTCCGCCGACCCGCCATACAGCTCGGCGAGCGTGGCCGCGAGCCATTGGGTACCGCACCGACCGATGCTAAGGAACACCACCACGGGGCCCACGCGAGCAGGGTAACAACCGCTGCGTTCGGTCGACACCGCGGCGGCTGAGCCGTCGGAAGTCGCCTCAGGGCCCGGTGGTCGTGGACAGGGTCCGCGACACCGCCGGAGCTGAGGGGATTGCTCGACGCTCAGGGTGCGCGCGCGGATCGGCCGCGCGAGTAGACCGTCGCGCAGCCGAACGCGTGCCGGCTGTAGCCGCGCGGTTCGAGCAGCGGCCACAGGTTCGCTGGGGCCCCGCAGGGCTCGAGCACGTAACGCGCCCCAGGTTGCCCGATCAGCACGAGCGCCTCCGCCGGGCTGAGCGGCCGCTTGCCCGGATAGTCGAACAGTCGGCTGACGTAGTTGCGCCGGAGGCCCCACTGCGGGCTCCAGACTAAGTGCCCGACGTAGGTGCTGTCGTCGGTCAGGGCCGGTACCCAGATACCGACCTTCGGGGTGCTCAGCACACCGCCCCGGGGCTGGCGCGCGAGGTAATCGAGCGCGTCGGCGTCCGGGCGGTCCAGCTCGGCAACCGCCCGGACGGCAAGCCGTCTCTTGATCAGCAGCCATGTCGTCGCCGGGACCGCGCCGAACACGAGCACGACGACGCCCGCGGTCACCAGCAACCGCAGGACCTGCGGGTTGCGACCTCGCAGGCGGCGCTCCTCGAGGACCCGTCGCCACCCCTGAACGGCCAGCAGCGCCAGCGGGACCGACACCCCCGCGAACGCGTGGACCTTGCCGGTCGGCACGGCGACGAAGGTGATCAGCACCGCGATCGGCCACAGTCTCAGCAGCCGCTGGCGGTCTGCGGTCGCGCGGGCACGCCACCCTGGAATCGAGGCGAGTACCGCCGGCCCGAACGTGGTCAGCCAGGCGAGCAGCGGAACGCCGGGTCGGTGCGGGCCTGACCCCCGGCTGGCCGTCGCCCAGCCGGCGTCGATCTTCGGCAGGATCAGGTAGTAGAGCAGCGGCAGAGCAATGCTCGCCAGTGGCAGCAGCAGCCGGACGTTGCGTCGCGATCGCAGCCGGCCCCAGATCGCCAGTCCGACCGTCAGGACCGCCAGTTCGGTTCCCTGCCAGGGGTGCAGGAACGCGGCTGTCGCGCCGAGCGCTGCGGCCGCGAAACCCGCCCGGGGCAAGAACTCGGCGCCGAGCGTCGGCCGGTCAGGCGTCCCCATCAGCCGCTCCAGCGCGATCAGGTAGCCGATCATCGCGGTGACCGTGAGCGCGATCGGGAAGTAGCCGCTGATCCACTGGACGGCGTAGCTCTCGCCGGTCAGCTGCAACAGCCACTGTCCGTTGATCTTGAAGTGGAGGTTGACGACGAACAGGAAGAACGGGCTGACGAGGAACAGCGCGAGCG
>JBELAG010000230.1:0-10710 GCA_049509055.1 Solirubrobacteraceae bacterium | reverse complement strand
CCATCGCGCGAAAGCTGGCGACGATCTCCTCGTCGCTGAGCAGATCGCCGGCCAGCAGCCGCAGGTGCGCCTCGTTCTTGATCTTCGGGAAATGAGCCGGAGCGGTCAGCCACGCCCGCAGCGCGTCGCGCCCCTCCGCGGTCAGCCGATACACCGTCCTGGAGTGGGTGCGGCCGGGTTGAACGCGGGCCGACAGGTAGCCCAGACCGGTCAGGCGCTTGGGCTCTGAGTACAGGCGGCTGGGCGCGCCGCCCCAGTACACCGGCCCGCCCTGACGGGTCATCTGCACGAGGTCGTGCGCGCCGGCGCCGCCATCGCCGACGAGCGCCAGCACGACATACGACAACGGGTTCAGCGAGGTGGCATCCGGGCTTGACAAAGCTCTCTTTGAGAGCTTAGACTGACCGGCGGATGACCGGGCCCAACACCTACGAGGTCAAGCATCTGAGCGAGATGCAACGCGCCTACGGCGGCGCGCTGGCCCGCGTGCGCGCCGAGCTGGGGATCACCGCGTTCGGCGTCCAGGTCGTCGACCTGCCACCGAGCTCGGGGAACCTCGCGCCCGAGCACGACCACCGCCACGACGGACAGGAAGAGCTCTACCTGCTGCTGTCGGGGTCCGCCGACGTCGTCGTCGCCGACGGCACGATCGCGCTTGACCCCGAGACGTTCGTGCGGCTGGGGCCCCTGGTCCGCCGCCGGATCCGGTCGGGCCCCGACGGCGCGCGCGTGCTGATGATCGGCGCCGTCCCCGGACAGCCCTACCAGCCTCCGGCCAACAGCCTCCGATCCACAGATCGGATTGATGGAGCTCGAAGGCTCCCCCGGCGTCGAGCCGCCACTCCACGTGCACCGCAACGAGGACGAGTACTACTACCTCCTCGACGGAGAGGTGACGTTCCATGTCGGCGAGGACACCTATCGCGGAGAGCCCGGGTCGCTGGTGTTCCTCCCCCGCGCCGTCCCTCACACCTTCACGATCAACACGCCAACGGCCCGGATGCTGCTGCTCAACGCGCCCGGAGGCTTCGAGCGGATGTTCGAGCTGGCCCCCACCACCCCCGAGAAGGCCGTCGCCGCGCTCGCGCGCTACGACGTCGACGTCGTCGGTCCCCACCCGCGGGACGCCGCGCCACGCTAGGTGCTAGGCGCCGGTGCCGGAGTGTCGCTTGCGAGCGTAGTCCGGCCCGGTATAGGGTCGCGACGGCACTGACCGTCGAGCGCAGGAGGCATGTGATGAGCGATGACAGCCCGCGAGATCTCGTCTCCGGGTTCTATGAGAACTTCAACCGCAACGCCATCGACGCGGCGCTCTCGGCGTTCTCTCCCGAGCTCGAGACCGTCGATCCAGGGATGGGCACCGTCCACGGCCATGAGCCGTTTCGCGAGTATCTGGAGGTCTTCAAGCGAGCGATGCCCGACGCGCACGCGATCATCGAGAATCTGTTCCAGGCCGGCGACACCGTGATCGTCGAGGGTCGGTTTGTGGGCACCCACACCGGCCCGCTCGCCAGTCCCGACGGCGATCTGGACCCCACCGGCGCCACGGTCGATCTTCACTTCGCCGACGTCTCACGCGTACACGCGGCGAAGATCGTCTCCTATCACACCTACTACGACCAGCTTGGAATGCTCACCCAACTCGGCCTGATGGGCGAACCCGCCCAATAGAGAACGGGGGCCGACCGGCATCGTGGCGGGACGTTGGACTCAGCGGTCGCCGGCGGTCGGTCCGGCGACGTCGACAAACAGCGTCGGCTCGCCGTCGCGGCTGCGCTTGCACCGGTACATCGCGGCGTCGGCCTGGCCGATCAGGGCCTCGGCTGTCGTGTCTGCCTGCGGCCACGAGACTCCGATGCTCGTACTGAGATCGATCGTGCCGCCGTCCAGCACGACGGGACGGTTGAGCGTGTCGCGGACCCGGTGAGCGATCTTCTGAGCGTGGGCCGCCGACCCGCGGCCCCGGCAGACGAGCAGGAACTCATCGCCGCCGAGACGAGCGACGATGTCTCCGTCACGCGAGACCTCCTGCAGACGCTGCGCGACGACGATCAGGAGTTGATCGCCGGTCGCATGACCGTGGCGGTCGTTGATCGGCTTGAAGTGGTCGACGTCGACGAAGATCACCGCGATCTGATCACGATCGCCGTCTGCGATCAGCCGCTCGAGGGCCTGCAGCCCGCGCCGCGGTTCAGGCAGCCCGTGAGCGCGTCGCGGGTGGCCTGGGCGCGAAGCTCCTCGCGCAGCCGAGCGCTTTCGGTCACATCGCTGACGCAGACGAGCGCGGCCGGCTCGCCGTCCTCGCCGGTCACGGCGGCGATCGTCAGCGCACACCGCTGGTTCGCCTGCTCTCCGCCGGGACGAACCTCCACCTCCAGCTCGCCGTCGATGCCCGACTGCAACGCCGCCTCGATCGCCTCGCTGACCTTCGGCCGATCACCCGATGCGACGTTGCTGAACAGATCGGACGCCGTGGCCGGCGCGCCGGTGTGCAGCACCGCCGACAGCCTGGCGTTGGCGTACACCACGGTCCCGTCCCGGCTCAGCTGCAGAACGCCGGTGGGCAGCGACTCGGCCAGGCGGCTGAACAGCTGTTCGCGGCGCCGGACGACCTCATGGGCGGCCATCTCGTCCGAGATGTCGCTGATGTGCGCGACGACATCGACGTCGTCGGGATCCTCGGCGCCGTTGTGGATGTGCTCGACCTCCACCCACAGCCAGCCCCCGTCGCCGCACCGGTGTCGCACTCGGACACGCTGGCTGGTCGACGTGGCGACCAGTTCCATCCAGCACTCGATGGCGCGGGGCTGATCGTCGGGATGGATGAACTGCGAGGAGCGGGCCCCCACCAGCTGCTCGGGCGCCCAGCCCAGCATCCTGGTGGCGTTCGCATCGACCGCGGTGATGATCGCGGTATGGCTCTTGTGGACCGTGGCCTGGCGCGGGCGTGACGGCACGACCAAGGGCCCGGCCAGCACCTCGGTGGGCGCCTCGGACGACCCGCCGTCAGGCGTCAGCACCGCCAGCCAGATCCCGTAGAACTCCCGGACGTCGAATATGCTGAGCGTCAACGTGGCGTCGACGTCGCTGAGGGCGCGCACACTGGCGACCCCGATGCCCACCACCCGCGCGCGCTCCCAGGCCGCGACCACCGCGATCCGGTCGCCCGAAACCACGACGTTGAGCATCGTGTGGCGATCATCGGGGACTGCGAGCACCTGATGCCCATCCACCGGAAACGACTCGGGCAGCGCGATCCGAAACCCATCGTCCGCCAACGCCGCAATGACCGCGTCCGGATGACGTGCCAGCAGCGCCATCAGCGCCGCGCGGCGGGTCTCCGCGGCCAGCCCGCTCTCCATCGCGGTCGGATGCTCTCGCGCTCCGTGCACGCTTTATCGATCGACCGTTCTGCGCGTTTCTTGACCGATCAGATCGTCGCGGGTCGCAACGACTGCGCCGCTCGCGCCAGCCGGTCGCCGATCGTGACGTCGTCGGGCAGATCGAGCACCGCGCTGAGCGCGGCCGACCACCCGTGACAGAACAGCTCCCAGCCATCGTGGACGTGGAGGTCGAGGCTGTCTCGCTGAGCGAGCGCATGGTCCAGGAATCCGAGCTCGCCGCGGTAGTTCAGCTCCCAGACGACCGACCCCGGCGGAAATCGGGTGCTGTCGGTCACCGGCGAGCCGGGCCGGTCCTTTCCCATCCCGGTCGCGTTGACGACAAGCGAGCCGGGCGGGGCGGTTTCGACGAGCGCGTCCCAGGGCCCGTCGCCGATGTGGGCGTCGACGGGGTGCCCGATCACGCGAGCCAGTTGCCGGAGGGCGACCGGGTCCGGATCGGCGCAGACGAAGCGCACGGGTGCGCGCGTCTGGAACAGGTGCAGGGCGAGGGCGCGCGCCGTGCCGCCGGCGCCGAGGCAGATCACCCGTCCCTGAGACGCGGGCCAGATGCGGTCAGCGACCCGTCCGACCGACACGGGGTCACGGGCCCAGCCGAACAGGCCGTCAGGGGTGCAGCGGATGGCGTTGACCTCTTCGCAGGCGATCGCCACCGGATCGAGCCGGGCAAAGCGCGCGCGTCCGGCTCGGAAGAGGCGACCCTTGTGGGTCGTGATGACCGCGCCCGACAGGCTGCGGTCGCGTGCGAGGGTGTCGAGCAGCTCGACGTACGTGCTGTCACCGGCGTCCAGGCCGATGTCGACGCCGCGGACGACGCACGGCATTCCGAGAATGGTCTGCCACGCGCTCATCGCCCGGTGCACGAGCGACGAACCGGTGCTGACGCCGACGAAGACGATGCTGGCCACGACGGGAACGTAGCGGCCACGCGCGGGCTGACGTTGCCTGCTATTGCCTGGAGTCGGGGTTGGGGAGCATGAAGTCCCGGATGACGGCGACGAGTTCCTGGTAGGAGGCGATGAACCCCCGCAGCGTGCGGGCGGTCGCGCCGTAGCCGTCGAACTGCGCCTCGGTGAGCCCGTCGGGCTCATAGGCGACGCGGAAGTCGGGGATGTGGCTGTGGAGCTGGTCGACGATCGCGCCGGGGACGGGGTGGTCGATCCGCTCGCTGACCTCGATGTCGGAGCTGTTGAACTGCTTCTGCCACGGCCACGGGATCGTCAGCACGACGTCGCCGCCGATCAGCTCTGACCAGTGCAGGTGGTGGCGGTAGGCGGCGGCCAGCAGCCGGCAGCGGTACCCGCGCTGTTGATAGACGCCGTAGGCGCGCTTGAACGCCGCGAGGCCGGCCCAGTGCACGGCGCCCGGGTCGATCACGATCTGATCGCGTTTGACCACCACGCCCATCCAGTCATCCAGGCGCCCGACCATGATCGTGCACACCGGCGACATGCGCGACGTGTCCTGGCCGGCCGCGTCGCGGCGCGCGAGGCCGCGCGCGACGGCGTCGGCGACCGCGAGTGACTGGGCGACGGTGAAGCAGACCGTGGCGTTGATCGACGCGCCCGCCGCGGTGACCTCCTCGATCGCCTGGATGCCTGCCGCGGTCGCCGGGATCTTGATCTGCATGTTGGGCGCCAGCCCGGCGAACCGCAGCCCCTGCTCGGTCAGCCGGGCCGCGTCGCGGTAGAACTTCGGGTTGGTCTGGATCGAGAGGCGGCCCTTGAGCCCGTGCTCGCGGTCGAACACCTCCAGCAGCAACTGGGAGGCGGTGACCGCCATCGCCTCGATCAACGCCCACGCGACCTCGTCCTCGGTCCAGGTGGGATGTGACGCGATGATCGCCGAGATCCGGTCGCGCCACAGGTGCATCTCCTTGGCCAGCACGTCGCCGACGATCGTCGGGTTGCTGGTCGCGCCGACCGCGCCACGCTCGATCGCGTAGGTCAACTCCTCGATCGAGCACGAATCATTCCAGTAGTCAGTGGCGGTCTGTGCGGTCTCCCACAGCGGCCCCTGACCGGGCGCGTCAACCCGCGCCACCGGGGTGAAGGTGGTCATCGTGTATCCCTCGCTTGTGTCTGGCTATTTCTCCACGAAATACGCGCCGTGGCCCTGACCCTCGGAGTAAAAGCGGCTGGTGACGGTCTTCTTGCGGGTGAAGAACTCGACGCCGTCGGCGCCGTGAGCGTGCAGGTCACCGAGAAAGGAGTCCTTCCAACCACTGAACGGGAAGAACGAGACCGGCGCCGCGACACCGATGTTGACTCCGATCATGCCGGCCTCCACGTCGTGGCGGTAGCGCCGGACCGACGCCCCGGACTCGGTGAAGATCGACGTTCCGTTGCCGAAGCGACTGGCGTTGACGATCGCGATCGCCTCGTCGAGTGTCGCCGCGTTGATCACGCACAGCACCGGGCCGAACACCTCCTCCTTGGCGATCGCCATCGACGGCGTCACCTCGTCGATGATCGTCGGTCCCAGATACGCGCCGGCGGGATCGAGGTCCGACGCCGCATCGCGCCCGTCGACGACGATCCGCGCGCCGTCAGACGCGGCGCGCTCGATCCAGCCGGCGATCCGGTCGCGCGCCGTGCACGACACGACCGGGCCCACGTCGGTGCCGTCCGCCAGCCCGTCGCCGACCTGCAGCGCCCGGGTCCTGTCCACCAGCCCGGGCATCAGCCGGTCATGGGCCTCCCCGACGCAGACGATCACCGAACCGGCCATGCACCGCTGGCCGGCGGCGCCGAACGCCGAGCCGATGATCCCGTCGATCGTGTTGTCGATCACCGCGTCGGGCATGATCACCATGTGGTTCTTGGCCCCGCCGAGAGCCTGCACGCGCTTACCGGTCCGAGCCGCGCCCTGATAGACGATCTTGGCCACCGGCGCGGAGCCGACGAACGAGACGGCATCGATCCCGGGGTGCTCAAGGATGCCCTCCACGATCTCGCGCCCACCGTTGACCAGGCCGACCACGCCGGGCGGCAGGCCGAGTGAATCCAGCACCTCGAACGCGATCTGCTGGGTCAGCGGCACCTGCTCGGACGGCTTGAGGATGAAGCTGTTGCCGCAGCCGATCGCGAACGGCAGAAACCAGAACGGCACCATCGCCGGGAAGTTGAACGGGACGATCGCCGCGCACACCCCCACCGGCTGGCGGATCGTCTCACAGTCCACCCCCCGTGCGACGTCCTCCAGGATCCGGCCCTGCATCGTCGTCGGGATCGCGCACGCGCACTCCACCATCTCGATCATCCGCGCGACCTCGGCGCGGGCATCGTCGATCGTCTTGCCCATCTCGGTCGTCACCGACCGCGCCAGATCCTCCTTGCGGGCCTCCAGCCCCTCCCGCAGCGAGAACAGCATGCGCGCGCGGCCGATCGTGCTCACCGCGCGCCAGGCCGGCAGCGCCGCCCGCGCCGCGGACACCGCGGCGTCGAGCTCGGCGGCGCCCGACAGCGGCACGTGGGCCAGCAGCGCGCCGGTCGCCGGGTTGATCACGTCGAGCCGCTCGGCGCCCGAGCCGGCGTCGACCCACTCGCCTGCGATGTAGTTGCGCAGCGTCGCGGTGGCGGTCGCGGTCATATCAATCATCACTCCTTATCGGGTGCCGAGGCCCGGCGAGACGCCGCCCAGCAGCCATTCATGGTCAGGATCGTTGTGAAAGACCCACGTCCGGTGCGGGCCGGCCATCACGTTGAGGTAATACGAGCGATACCCCGCCGGCGCGCCGACCGGGTGATAGCCGCGCGGAACGAGCACCACCTCGCCGTCGCCCACCGCCAGGGTCTGATCCAGCGACCGGTCATCGGTATAGACCCGCTGCACGACGAACCCCTGCGGCGGATCGACCCGGTGATAGTAGGTCTCCTCCAGGTAGGACTCGTCCGGCAACGCATCACGGTCATGCTTATGCGGCGGATAGCTTGACCAGTTGCCCGCGGGGGTCAACACCTCGGTGACCAGCAGCGACTGCGCCTCCTCGGTCCCCGCGGTCATCAGGATCGGGTGCACGACCCGCTCGGACGCTCCGCTGCCGCGCGTCTCGGGCACGATCGCCGATCCCGGCAGCAACCGCGCCCCGGCCGCCGCCCCGGTGCTCGCCGGCGCGAAGCACAGCGCGACCTGCGCCGCGCGGTCTTCGTCAGCCGCGGTGCGGGTCACCGAGAACGCGGTCTGGGGCGGCAGATACGCCGCCTCCGGCATCCCGTCAAACGGCGTCGGACGCCCCCCCACCTCAGACCACTCGCCATGGATCGAGCTGATGTCGACGGTGCCGCCGAGCACCACGACGCACACCTCCCGGTCGCCCGTGTCGCGCCGCGCCGTCACGCCGGCGCCGAGGCGCAGGATCTCCAACCCGACATAGCTCCAGCCCGCGGACATCGGTGTCACCGCCAGCAGCGTCCCATCCGCGGCGGGCTGCGCAGCCGGCTTGACGATGAGATCGCTCATGGCGTCTCCAGATACTGCCGCTGAGCACGGCGATCATGCTCGTAGCGCTCGCGCGCCCGCTGCACGTTGGGGTCGGTGGAGGTTTCGGCCACCGGCACCTCCCACCAACCCGCAAAGTCCGGGACGCCGGCGTAGCGGTCGACCTCCACGCAGATCACGACCGGACCGTCCGCGTCGGCGCTGTCGACCAGCGCCGAGCGCAACTGCGCGATCGTGTCGGCCGTGACCACGCGCGCGCCGAGGCTCGCGGCGTTGGCGGCGAAATCGACCGGCAGCCGCTGCGCCGAGGTGGCCAGACCGGTCCCGTCCGCCGCGTCGAGGACCGGGCCGCCGCTGACCGCCCGCTGGTAATGGGTGGCAAACCCGGCCGACCCCACCGAACGCGAGAGCGCGCCGATCGACATATACCCCTGATTATCGACGAGGATCACCGTCAACGGGATCCGCTCTGCGACCGCGGTCGCCAGCTCGCTGGACAGCATCAGCCACGTGCCGTCGCCGATCAGGCAGAACACCCGGCGGTCGGGCGCGGCGAGCTTGATCCCGATCGATCCCGGGATCTCATACCCCATGCACGAATACCCGTACTCGACGTGATACCCCTTCCCCGCCGGATCCCGGGCCCGCCACAGCTTGTGCAGATCGCCCGGCATCGCGCCCGCGGCGTTGACCACCACCCCCGTCTCCCCCGCGGCGTCGTTGACCGCGCCGATCACCTCGGCCTGACGCAGCGGCCGTGCATCCGTCCCCGCCACCAGCCCGGCCACCGTATCCGCCCACGCCGCCGACTCCACCGCCGCCCGCTCAGACCACGATTCCGGCGCGCGCCATCCCCGCTCCCCCAACGCCGCCCGCAACGCCTCCAACACCACCCGCGCGTCGCCCAGCAACGACACGCCGCTGTGCTTGGCAGCGTCAAACGACGTCACGTTGACGTTGATGAACCGCACACCGGGATCCTGAAACGCCGACTTCGACGCGGTCGTGAAATCCCCCCAGCGCGTCCCGACCCCGATCACCACATCCGCGTCGCGCGCCAACCGGTTACCCGCCGCCGACCCCGTCGCGCCGACCGCGCCGAGCGACAGAGGGTGATCGGAGACCAGCGCGCCGCGACCCGCCTGGGTCTCGCATACCGGGATCCCGCTCGCGTCCACCAACGCCGCCAACGCCGCCATCGCCTCCGAATAGATCACCCCACCACCCGCCACGATCAACGGCCGCTGCGCCGATCCGATCACCTCCGCCGCACGCGCCAACGCCTCCACCGCCGGGGGCCGGCGGTCGATCATCCACACCCGCGCCGCGAAGAACTCGGCCCGCCAGTCACACGCCTCGGTCTGCACATCCTCGGGCAGCGCGATCGTCACCGCCCCGGTGTCGGCCGGATCGGTCAGCACCCGCATCGCCTCCAGCGCCGCCGAGTACAACTGCTCAGGACGCTGTACACGATCGAAGAACCGCGACACCGGCCGAAAACAATCATTCACCGTCACCGTCTGATCAGAGAACACCTCCAACTGCTGGAGCACCGGGTGCGGAACCCGGCCCGCGAACGTGTCCGACGGCAACAACAACACCGGCAGCCGATTGACCGTCGCCAACGCTGCGCCGGTGATCATGTTCGTCGCCCCCGGGCCGATCGAGGTCGTGCAGATCAACGCGCCGAGCCGGTTGCGCTGGCGCGCATACCCTGACGCGATGTGCACCATCGCCTGCTCGTTGCGGCCCTGATGAAACGCCAACAGCGAGCCGTCCTGCTGAAACGCCTGCCCCAGGCCGGCCACGTTGCCGTGCCCGAGGATCCCGAAGCATCCACCGAAGAACCGCGACCGCGCGCCGTCGCGCTGCACCTCCTGGGCGGCCAGGAACCGCACCAGCGCCTGCGCCACGGTCAGCCTCACCGTGTCCGTCATCGCATCACCTCCATCTCGGTTCGAGCCCACCCGCCGGCGTGGGTGCGGTCAGGGCGATCCTCATCGGGCCGCCGCGGCAGCCACCGGCACCGGCTGCCCGTCGCGGGCCGACTGCCGGGCGGCGAGCCCGATCACCACCGGCGCGCGCGCGTCGTGCGCGCCGACCGGCGGCGGGGTGCCCAGGCGCAGGGCGTCGACGAACGCCTGCCACTCGCGCTCGTAGCTGGCCATGTAGCGCTCCAGGAAGAAGTACGGCAGCGCCGGGCGCTCGGCGCCGCCCGCGGTCAGCAGGACTCCGGTGTGGGCGGACGGGTTCTCCGACGCGGCCATCCCCTCCGAGCCGAACGCTTCGACCCGCTGGTCATACCCGTACACGGCGCGGCGCGAGTTGTCGATCGCGGTCAGGCATCCGTTGGCATGCACGAGCGTCACCAGCGCGGTGTCGACATCGCCGATCTCCGACCAGCGCGGATCGATCCTGACCGCGCCCCGCGCGAACACCTCCACGACCTCCGAGCCGGTCACGAACCGCGCCATGTCGAAGTCGTGGATCATCATGTCGAGGAAGATGCCGCCCGAGATGCGCGCGTACTCCAGCGGCGGCGGTTCGGGATCGCGGCTCGTGATCCGCACCAGGTGCGGCTCGCCGATGCGACCGCCGGCGACCGCCTCGGCGACCGCCGCGTGCGCGGGATCGAACCGACGGTTGAAGCCGACTTGGAACGGCACCCCGGCGCGCTCCACCGCGTCGAGGCCGCGATCGACCTCGTCGAGATCGAGCGAGATCGGCTTCTCGCAGAAGATCGCCTTGCCGGCGGCAGCGGCGGCCACCACCAGGTCGACATGCGTGTCCGAGCTCGAGCAGATCGCCACCGCGTCGACGCCGCTGTCGAGGACGTCCTCGACGCTCACCGCCGCACGCGCCCCGAACA
>JBELAG010000023.1:0-30298 GCA_049509055.1 Solirubrobacteraceae bacterium | reverse complement strand
ACCGGGTCACCGGCGTCCAGATCGTGCTCAAGGCCAACCTGCCGATCGGGATCTTCACGCGCGCCGGCGCGCCCCGGCTGGTGCTCGTCACCTGTGGCGGCCCGTTCGACTACCAGACGCGCCATTACGTCGACAACGTGATCGTGTACGCCTCGCCGGCGTGACCGCCGCGCCGCCGCCGCCGATCGGGTCGCGCCCCGCTTCTCGCCGTGACCGCGCGACGCGGGCGGTCGTGACGCCGATCCGCGCGCGACCGCGGCGCGCCGCGGTCGCCGCGCTGCTCGCCGCAATCGCGTGCGCGGGGTGCGGCGGTTCCTCGCCGGCGACGCTCAGCCGGCGGGCGTTCGTCCGCCGGGCCGACGCCCTGTGCTCACGTGCGGCGACCGAGCTCGGTGACGCCAACCCCGACGCCCCCGCGGCGTACGTCGCGCTGTTCGGGCAGATCACCGACCGGCTGTCCGGGCTCACGGCCCCTGCCGCCGATCGCGCCGTGCTCGCCGCCTACATCCACGACCTCCGGGCGACCGACGCGCTGCTGAAGCGGCTGTATGACGCATCCAAGACCCAGGACGGGGCCACCCTGGTGGCGCTCAAGGCGCAGCTCGCGCCGCTGCAGCGCAAGCGCGACGTCGATTCCGCCGCGCTCGCCGCGGCGGGGCCGAAAGCGTGCGGCTCGTCGGCCGGCGGCGGTTGAGTTCCGCGGTCAGGGGTCGCGGCGGCCGCGCCGGTGGCGGCCGTCGAGCGGGGCGGCAGGGCGCGCGGCCGCGGCGGCCGTGAACAGCGCCGCGACCTCGGGATCCATGAAGTAGTCGGTGCCTCCGTCGGTCCGTCCCTCGGTGGCGATCGGGAGCTCGCGCTCCAGATGCCGGCTGTAGCGGCCGGGCCCGGCCAGGATGCCGGCGACCCCGTGAGAGCCCTTCTCGAGCGTCAGGCGCGTGGCGATCTCCTCGCCGCCGAATCTGGCGCCCGGGTCGCCCGCCAGAAGGTCGAACAGCTCCCTGGCCGGGGGGGCGAGCTTGCGGTACAGCCAGGCGGCCTGGTCGGCATCCTGTGCCGACCAGGCGCGTGCCTCGCCGTGACGCCGGTGCTCTCGCGAGCCCCGCCGTCCACGTCCCGGCATCGGAGGCGGAGTCCCCGGCTCGGCGGCCAGGAAGGCCGCGAACCAGGCGTAGAACTCCGGCACGCGGTCCTCGGGGACCGCCACCGTGACCTCCTTGTCGGCCATCAGAGCTCGGTCGAGGCCGTCGCCGGCTCGCTGCGCTCCGTGGTCTCGCGGCGCCCGGCGCACCCGTGACCATGGCCGTGGCCATGGCGGTGTCCGTGACGCTCGCCGTCGGGCCGGCCGTGTCGCCCGCGCCGGCCGCGGCCCATCGGGCCGGCCAGGAAGCGGGCGAAGAACGCGTGGAACTCGGCCACACGGTCCTCCGGGACATCGACCGTCACCGGCTTGTACTGCGTGGTGGAAGAGCTTTGGCTTTCCATGTGTACTCCTTCTTGTTGCTTACGTCAGCCAGCTTAGCACAAGTAAATACTTAAGTAAAGCGGATGCGCGCGAAGCGTCGTCGGGGACGGAGCCGCGCGATCCGCCACGGAGCGCGTCCTATGCTCTGCTGCCCGCCATGCCCGAGCGCCGCCTCCTCCGCACGACCGTGACCGACGTCACCTGGCTGACCCCGGCGATGGTGCGGATCGTCGTCGGCGGACCGGATCTCGCCGACTTCAGCGCCGGCCGGTTCAGCGACGAGTACGTGAAATGCCGCTTCGGCGACCGGACGCGCTCCTACACCGTCCGCGATTGGGACGCCGACGCCCGGCTGCTGACGCTGGACTTCGTCGTCCACGGAGATCGCGGCGTCGCCGGCCCGTGGGCCGCTGCGGCACGGCCCGGCGACACGCTGGAGCTCACCGGGCCCGGCGGGAGCTATGCGCCGTCGGCCGATGCCGATTGGCACCTGATGTCCGGCGACGATGCCGTGATCCCGGCGATCGCGGCGTCGCTGCGCCGGGTGCGCCCGGGCGTGCCGGTGTTCGTCGTGCTGGAGGTCGACGGGACCGAGCACGAGCATCCGCTCGAATCGCCCGGCGATCTGCAGGTCACCTGGATCCACCGCCGCGCCGGCGCCGGCGAGGACGCCTCGCTCCAGGCCGCCGCGGTCAGGCGTCTGTTCCTGCCCGCCGGGCGCGGCCAGGCGTTCGTGCACGGCGAGGCGACGGCGGTCCGACTCGTGCGCCGCCACCTGCTGGAGCGTGGCCTGCCGATCGACGCACTGTCGGCGACCGGCTACTGGAAGCTGCGGCGCACCGACGAGCAGTGGCGCGCGGAGAAGCCCGAATGGAAACGGGACGCCGACGCCGACGCGGCGCAGCTGCGCGCCGCCGGCTGAGACGGACACCATTTTCCGACCGATCGGTGGAAACCGGGCGCGCGGGTGACGTAGGCTTGCGCGGGTGACGCGTGCCGCTGTGCTCGTTGCGCTGCTGATCCTGCCGGTCGGGATCGCCGGCTCCTCGCCGTCGCCGGCGGCCGCCGCGACGCCGGTCGGGCGGGCGGGCGCCCTGTATTACGAGACCGCGACGAGCACGGGGACGCTCGCGATCGACCGACTGAGCCTGTCGGGCCCCGCGGCGCGGCGGCAGGTCGCCGTCGTGGGCAACGTCACCGTCTACGGGATCGCGGTCGCGGGGCCCTGGATCTACTGGAGCACCGCGTCGGGGCCCCGGGCACGGGGCGCGATCATGCGCGCCCCGCTGAACGGCGGGTCCGCGCGGACGCTGGTCGGCGGGCTGACCGACGCCGGCAGCGTCGTCGCCGCCGGCCGTTGGGTCTATTTCACCGACGAGCGCTCGATCGCGCGCGTCGCGCTCACCGGCTCGCACCTGCGACGGGACTTCATCGCGCTGCCCCAGGAGCGCGGCGGCGGCGTGGCCGACGGCCTGGCCACCGACGGCGTCCATCTGTACTTCAGCCGCTGCCAGGACGACACGATCGGACGGGTGGACCTCGACGGGCGCGATCTGCGGCGCGCCGCGATCGTGCTGGCGAGCCGGACGTGTCCTCAGGGGATCGCGGTCGCCGGGTCCCGCGTCTACTGGACGGAGCTGGGGTCCGGGCGGATCGGCCGGGCGAGCCTCGATGGGAGGTCGATCGACCGGCGCTGGCTTGACACCCGCAGCGACCAGGGACCGTTTCAGATCGTCGCCGACCGCGCGCACGTCTACTGGACGTGGGGCGGCGAGGCGGACACCCCGTCCTACACCGGACGGGCCGACGCCGACGGCTCACACCTCGACCGCCGGTTCCTGGTCAACTCGCTGTACCCGATGGCTCTCTCGACGGCCGCGGCCGCGGCCGTCCCCGCCGGAGCCGCCGTTGCCCGCGCCGCGGTTGCCCAGCGACCGCGGGCGCGAGCGGCCGCAGCCGCCTGCCTCGTCCCGGGGGCCGGCAAGCCGCTGGATCGGATCTGGCGCCCCGACATGCGATCGGCGATCGGATACGTGCGCGGGCGCAGCGGCGACATCGCCTTCGCCGTCCGCACGGCGGGAGCGTTCGAGGGCTACCGGCCCGATCACCAGGAGTGGTCGGCGAGCGTGCTGAAGGCGATGCTGCTGGTCGCCTATCTCGACCGGCCGTCGGTGGCGGGGCGGGCGCTGACCGCCGCCGACACCTCGCTGCTCACGCCGATGATCACGATGTCCGACAACGACGCCGCCGACGCCGTGGACGAGATCGTCGGCGCCGCCGGGCTGCAGGCGCTCGCCGCCAGAGTCGGCATGACCCGGTTCGCGGCGGCCGAGCCGATCTGGGGCGAGTCGGAGATCACCCCCCGGGATCAGACGACCTTCTTCCTGCACATCGACCGCGACGTCGTGGCGCGCCACCGCGCGTATGCGATGCATCTGCTGGCGAGCATCACCCCGCCACAGCGCTGGGGCATCGGGGAGGTCGCGCCGAAGGGGTGGGCGCTGTACTTCAAAGGAGGCTGGGGCTCGGGCACCGGGCTGATCGACAACCAGGTGGCGCTGCTGACGCGCGGCTGCGCGCGGGTGTCGATCGCCGTGCTGACGATGGACGACGGGTCTCACGCCTACGGCAAGCAGACGCTCAAGGAGGTCTTCGCCAGGCTCCTCACCGGCCTGCCGACCGGCCCCCACCATTGACCACCATGCCCGTGATCGGCTACGCATATGCCGGGGGCGACGACCGCGAGGGACTCGCGCGCCAGCTCGACGCCCTTGCCGCGGCGGGCTGCGAGCGCTGCTACGCCGACACCGGCTCGTGGCGTGACCGGCCCGAGCTCGATCACGCGCTGGCCGGTCTCGACGGCGACGCCGACTGCCTGGTGGTGTGCCGGCTGGACCGGCTGGGCCGCTCGCTGCGCGACCTCGTCGCGATCCTGGCCGAGCTCGAGGCGCGGTCGATCGGGTTTCGCAGCCTCGACGACGGAATCGACACCACCGGCGCCGGTGGCCCGCCGGTCGCGGCGCTGGTCGGCGCGCTGGCGCGATATGACGGGGTGCTCGCGCGCGAGCGAACCCGCGCCGACGTCGGGACCGAACGGGCGCGCGAGCGACGCGGCGAGCGACCGCCGGCGCGACCGCCCGTGTCGCGGCTGGCCGAGATCGAGATCGCGCCCGACCTGATCGCGCCGATCGTCGGCTTTCGCCACTGGCGCCTGCTCGACGGAGCGCTCGTCTCGATGTTCACGCGGACGCCGTGGACGGCGGCGCAGATGACCGCGCGCTGCGCCCACGGCGACCACGATCCGGCCCGCACCCCATCCCCCGGCTGCACGTGCGGCGTCTACGCCTATTACGAGCCGTGTCCGCGCACCGCCTCGGCGCTCACCGGCGACCTCGTCGGCGGCGCGGTCGTCGTCTGGGGGCGGGTCGAGGCGCACGCCACCGGCGTGCGCGCCGAGCACGCCCGCGTGATCGCGCTCGACCTCCCGCGGATCCGGCGCGGAAAGCGGCAGGCGGTCGCCGAGATCGCCGCGCGCCTCGGCGTGCCGGCGGTCCCGCATCGCGGGCTGCGGTCCGCGGCGCTGGACCACGGCGCGCCGCTGCCGCTGTCCCTGCGACCGCCGCGCCAGCGCGCGCCGGTCAACCCGTGGGCCCGGCTGGCCGAGCACGACGCCTGATCGGCGAGTCGTTCCCCGCGGCGACCGAACGGGAACACGGCCTGACCGTCGCGTCCGGGGCCGCGGGAGGAAACGGTAGACTGCGCCGGCCGGCGACGGGGTTCTGCCGGCTGCCGGCTCGAGCTCGGTTTTCGTTGAACGACACGCTCATCCTCTGCTATCACGCGGTCGCCTCCGGGTGGGACGACGCGATCGCCGTCAGTGAGGATCGCTTCGTCGCACAGATGGCGTGGCTCAATCGCCTGGGCTATCGCGGGGTGACCTTCAGCGAGGCGGTCCACGACCTCGCCGGCGGCCGGCGGGTCGCGGTGACCTTCGACGACGCGTTCCACTCGGTGCTGGACCGCGCGTTTCCCGTCCTCGACGGCCACGGATGGCCGGGCACGGTGTTCGTCGTCACCGACTACGGCGACGGAACGCGTCCGATCGGCTGGCCGACGCTCGACCGGTGGCTGGGCACCTCCCGGGAGCCGGAGCTGCGCGCGCTCGACTGGATGGAGCTCAACCGCCTCCAGCAGGCGGGGTGGGAGGTCGGCTCGCACACCCGCACCCATCCGCATCTCACGCGGTTGGCGCCCGAGGCGGTCCGCCGCGAGCTGGCCGACTCGTTGGCGGCCTGCCAGGAGCATCTCGGCAGCTGCCCGTCACTGGCCTATCCCTACGGGGACGTCAACGCCGAGGTGGTGGCGGTCGCGCGCGACGTCGGCTACCGCACGGCAGCGGCGCTGCCGGGTCGGCGGCTGCACCCGGTGCGCACGCTGGAGTGGCCACGGATCGGCATCTACAACGCCGACCACCTCGCGCGGTTCGCCGCCAAGTCGGTGCCGCTCAGCCGGCGGCTGCGGACGGCGCCGGTATGACCGTCGGCATGGTCTGGGGGCGCTCACGCGCCGGTGCGGGAGAGCAGACCGGCACAGGCGCGGCCCTACGCCCCCGACGCCAGGGTCCCGAGCCCGGTGGCCCCCGGGCGGCGCCGTCGCGTCGGCAGCCACGCGATCAGCCCGCCGAGCCCGGGCACCCAGATCGAGATGGCGTGATAGACGAGCACGGCGCCGACCGACGCCGCCGGTGACATGCCGTACAGCACCAGTGAGGCGGCGAGGCCCGAGTCGAGCACGCCGAGGCCGGCCGGCACCGGGATGATCGTCGCCAGGTAGCCGATGCAGTAGGCGACCACGACCGCGAGGAAGCCGATCCGATGGCCGGTCGCCGCGCACGCCGCCCACAACGCCGCCATGTCGAGGCAGAGGAACCCGACACCGCCCAGCAGCCGCCAGTGCAGGGCCCCCATCTCCCGCCAGGCTCCCTCCAGCCCGGCGGCGAGCCCGCGCAGCAGTCGTGGCGCCCCCCCGCCCAGCCGGCGCCCGCCGACCGTCAGCAGCGCGGCGAGCGACAGCACGACCACCGAGACGAGGATCGGGAACACGGTGTGGCTGAGGTCGTGTGGCCCGTCCGGCACGCGCGCGAGCAGCAGCACGGCGGCGGCGCCGTTGACGGCGAACCCGATCGCGGTGAGCAGGAACAGCAGCGCGGCGCAGCGCTCGAGCAGCTTGCGCCCGGCGACGCCGTTGCGACGCATCAGCAGGCCGGTCGCGGCCGCCGAGGAGATGTTCCCGCCGGGCAGGATCGCTCCCGCGCCCATCGCGATCCAGGCCACCCGGCGGCTGACCGCGCGCGGAGGCTCGGGGAAGAAGCGCCGGAAGATGACGACGTAGCTCAGGCACGACCCGAGCTCGAGCCCGACCGAGGCGCCCACCCACGCCGGGCGCATGTCGCCGATCTGGTCGATGACCTGCCGAGGCGGAGCGACGAACGCCAACGCGACGAACGCCACGACGCCGAGCGCGCCGACTCCCAGCGCCCGCCACCGCAGTCGTGATCGCGCTTGGTGGTCGGCACCGGCCGCTGCCGTGCCGTCCTCGCCGGCCACCGCTGATCTGCTCGCGGGGTCGGCGCCCTGACGCGCGCGTGGACCTGAGGCTCGCACGGCGCGCGCCGGCGTCAGGGCCGCAGCCGCGCGATCCGGGCACCGGCCCGGGCGCTGCCGTTGGTGTCGACCGCGCTGAGCGTGAACGCCGCCGCGGCCTTGGTTCCGCCGCGCAGCGCGGCGACCAGCGACGAGGCGACGCGCACGGTGATCGCGGTCGTGCGGTCGGCCGACAGGGTGGCGCGCACGATGCCGTGCGCGAGGACCCGGGTCTTGGCCTTCCCGTGCGCGGCGGCGAGCCGCTCGGTCACCGTCGCCCGCAGGGTCGCCGTGACCTTCTGATCGCAGCTGGCGCTGACCGCGAGCGTGTCCCCGCGCGCCGCCTTGCCCCGGTGCGCGCGGGGCGGCAGCGTGACCGCATCACCGCGCGCCTTCAGGGTGCAGGATGGCGCGCCGGGAGACGACGGCGATCCCGACGTGCTGTAGGCCCAGGCGGCGCCGGTCCCGCCCGCGTCGGTCGGGCCGCCGACCAGCGCGGTGCTGCCATCGGTGGACAGCGCCACCGCGGCGCCGAAGCTGCTCGCGTCGCCGCTCTCGTCGCCGGGCACGAACTTCTCCTGGTCGGCCCAGGTACTGCCCGCCTGGGCGTAGACCCACGCCGCCCCCTCGTAGCCGTTGTCGCTGTCGCCGCCGATCAGCGCCGCGCTGCCGTCCGACGACAGCGCTACCGCCGAGCCGAACGCGCTCTTGGCGACCTCGTTGCGGGGGACGATCTTGGTCTGCTCCGACCAGTTGCCGGCGCTGATCGCGTACACCCACGCCGCGCCGACGCCATCGCCGTCGGCGCTGCCGCCGACCAGCGCGGTGCTCCCGGCCGACGACAGGGCCACGGTCGACCCGAAGCCGCTGCCTCCCGTCTCGTCGCCGGGAACCATCTTCGTCTCCTCTGCCCAGCCACCCGGCGCATCGATGTACACCCACGCCGCGCCCTCGTCGCCGTTGACGCCGTCCATCGGGGCACCGATCAGCGCGGTCGTGCCGCTCGAGGACAGCGCCACGCTGCGGCCGAAGTGGCTGCTGCCCGCCGCGCCGGGCGAGCTCGCGGCCTCGTCGACCGGGGCGATCTTCTGCTGCTCGATCCAGCTGCCGGTCGCGTCGCCGTAGATCCACGCCGCGCCGCCCTGTGCGGCGCCGTCGTCGCCGCCGCCGATCAGCGCGGTCGTCGCGCCCGCGGACAGAGCCACGGCCGAGCCGAACGCGCCGGGGCCGATCTCGTCGGAGGGGACGATCTTCTGTGCCTCCGACCATGTCGTGCCCGACCGGACATAGACCCAGACGGCGCCGACTCCGCCGCCGTCGCTGGCGGCGCCGATCAGGGCGGTGTTGCCATCGGCCGACAGCGCCACGCTGCCGCCGAACTCAGATGGCGTGTGGGCGCTGGTGATCAGGTCGGCGGGGACGAGCTTGGCCTGCTCGGTCCAGGCGGTGCCGGAGCGCGCGAACACCCACGCCGCGCCCGTCTGACCGTCGTCGCCCGATCCGCCGATCAGCGCGGTGTTGCCATCGGCCGACAGCGCGACGCTCGTGCCGAACGCGGCGGCGCCGGCGGCATCGGTCGGCGCGAGCCGCATCTGCTCGAAGAACGGATCGACTCGCACGGGATAGCGGGCGCCGCGATCGGCGACGATCAGCCGCAGCCGGTCGCCGGTCAGCGCGAGCGTCGCCGGCAGCGGGCGTCCGGTGGCGTCGACGGCGGCCAGGCCGCCATAGCGCAGCACGACCGAGCCCCCGCGGGCCGCGAACGCCAGCCCGGATCCCGACCGGCGGGCCACCAGCGTCCCGCCGATGCGCAGCCACAGGGTCAACGCTCCCCGCCGGCCGGCCGGACGCCGCGCGACAGTGAAGCCCTGCTCGATGCCCAGCGGGCCGCCCGCGTACCACTCGGCGACCCCCGCCCGGCGAAGCGTGACCCGGTTGGCGAGCGCCGCGGCCCGCCCGGCGCCGAGCGCTCGCTCGCGCGTCCCGCGCCCCACGCCGGTCAGCGTGACCGGCACCCAGCCCGCGGCCGTCCGCAGCCGTGCCCCCCGGGGGCCCACCTCGGCGACGAGGCCGCCGGCGGTCAGGCGGTAGCCGCCCGGTACCCGCCGGGCGTCAAACGCGCGATCGCCCGCGGCGATCGTCGTGGAGATGACGCCCTGGGCATGCAACGGCAGGCGAGCGGCGGTGGCCGGCGAGCCGGTCGCGGACGCGGGCGCGGACGCGGACGCGGACGAAGTGGGAATCGGCGCGGCGAAGGGAACCGTCCCGGCGAGCACCGCCGCCAGGGTGCCGAGCAGCGCGGTGGCCAGGAGCGCCCGGTGACGACCCCGCCGGGTTCCCGGCACGTGGGGAACGAGCCCCGGCACACGATGACCTGCCGATTCCCCCATGCTCAATCGCCCATTTCTCGTTGAATCCGGCCCGAGACGGCGGACTTTACACTCCATCCCCGCGGTCTCAGCCGTCGGAGGCGAAGGTGCGCGGAGGGCGCTCGAGGAGGTTGATGATCATCACGGCCCCGAGGCCGTGTGGCCGAGGGCAATGTCCATGTTGCCGGTCAGCCGCGAACGAGCCGGCGCGGCGCCTCGGGTTCGCGCGGGGCCGGCGCCACCGGGAAGCGCACGGTGACGGTCAGGCCGCCGCCGTCGCGCGCCTGCGCGCTGAGCTCGGCGTCGTGGGCGGCGGCGATCGCCCGGACGATCGAGAGACCGAGTCCGTGATGGCCGTCGGCCTCGCCCCCCCGGTGAGGGTCCAGGCGCTGGAAGGGCTCGAACAGCCGCTCGACCTGGTCGGCGTCGATCGGCGAGCCGGTGTTGGTGACCGTCAGCAGCGCCCGGCCCGCGCCCGCCGCGGTGGCCACGGTGACGTGCCCATCGGGGACGTTGTAGTCGACGGCGTTGTCGAGCAGGTTGGCGATCAGCCGCTGCAGGAGCGCGGGATCGCCCAGCGTGGTCGCCGGTTCCAGGCTCGAGCGCACCTCGAGCGACAGCAGCCCGATCTCCGGCCGCGGGGTCCGCAGCGCCTGCTCGGCGAGGCCGGCGAGATCGAGCGACTCGCGGCGCTCGAGCCCGCGCTCGCTGCTGGCCAGGGTGAGCAGCGCCTCCAGCAGCCGCTCCTGCTGGGCCCCGGCGGCCAGCAGCTCCTCGCACGTCGCTCGCAACGACTCGACGCCGGCGTCGGGGTCCGACAGGGCCACCTGGAGCAGCACGCGTTCGAGCGTGAGCGGCGTGCGGAGCTCGTGCGACGCGTTGGCGACGAACCGGCGCTGGGCCTCGAACGCCGCCTCCAGACGGGCCAGCAGCTCGTCCAGCGTGTCGCCGAGCGCCTTGAACTCGTCTTCGGGGCCGCTGAGCGCGAGTCGCTGATGAAGGCTGCCGGCGGAGATCGTGCGCGCAGTCGCCGTGATCTCGCGCACCGGCGCGAGCACGCGCCCGGCGGCGAACCAGCCGAGCACGGCCGAGACGAGCGCGGTCAGCCCGAGCGCGATGCCCGACACCTCCAGCAGGTGGTCGAGGTCGGCGCTGCGCTGCTCGAGCGCCACGTCTCGCAGGTGGGGGAAGATGACCGGCGGCGCGGGGGCGCTCGGCTCCGCGCTGCGCACCGCCCGCACCTGGGCGCGCAGCGCCTGCAGCCGGCTGCCCACCGCGCCCACCGGCCCGACCGCGATCGCGATCCGCGGGTTCTCCGCCGAGACGGCGTAGACGATCGCCAGCGCAGCCGTGCCCGACAGCAGGAACAGGCCGGTGTAGAGGACTGTCAGGCGCAGGCGCGCAGTGCGGCGCGGACGCCGCCACGCGGCCGGGGTGAGCGCGGCGAGACGTCGCATCGCGCCGCTCAGATCCGGTAGCCGCCCTCGCGGACGGTCTCTATCACCGGCGGGTCGCCGAGCTTGGACCGCAGCCGGCTGATCGTCGTCTTGACCGTGGTGGTGAACGGGTTGGCGGCCTCGTCCCAGACGCGCTCGAGCAGCTCCTCCGCCGACACCGCGCGTCCGCCGGCCGACAGCAGGTATTCGAGCACGGCCAGCTCCTTGGGACTGAGCGCGAGTCGCCGCCCGGCGCGCTCCGCGGTCCGCCGACCCGTGTCGACGGTCACGTCGCCATAGGACAGGGTCGGCGCGAGCGCGGGCGCGACGCGGCGCGCCAGCGCCCGGATCCGCGCCACCAGCTCGGCGAAGTCAAACGGCTTGGGCAGGTAGTCGTCGGCGCCGAGGCCGAGACCATCGACGCGGTCGCGAATCGTGCTGGCGGCGGTCAGCATCAGCACCCGCGCCTCGCTCTCGCCGGAGACCAGCGACCGGCACACCTCGTCGCCGTGGACGCGGGGCAGGTCGCGGTCGAGCACGACCACGTCGTAGCGGTTGATCGCGACGTGCGCCAGCGCCTGCGCGCCGTCGAACGCCAGATCGACCGCGATGCCCTCCCGGCGCAGGCCGTCGGCCACCACGGTGGCCAGCCGCCTGTGATCTTCCACCACGAGAACTCTCATCGCCGCTTTCCCGGCCGCCGCCGCCGTGGGTGCCTCAGGACCTACAAGGATGCCTGATCTCAGGTCACAGCAGGGTGACAGCGGCTGTCACCCTGTTGAAACCTGGGATCCAATAGAAATGGTCCGCGCACCCGGCGATGCTGGGTGCGCCCACCACGCTGATGCGCACCGTTCCCGCCATTCGGATCACGCTCGCGGTGCTGCTGTGCGCGTTGGTGACGGCGGCCTGCGGGTCCGCGGGCGTGAACGCCACGGGCACCGGGACGTCGGCGTCGCCGGCCGAGAGCGCCGCCGTCTACAACGCGTTTCTCAAGTTCTCGACGTGCATGCGCGCCCACGGCGTGCCGAACTTCCCGGATCCGAGGCCCGGAGGGGGTGGGATCCAGATCACCGCCGGGTCCGGCCTGAATCCGCAGTCCCCCGCGTTTGCGTCGGCGCGGCAGACCTGTCGCAGGCTGCTGCCCGGCGGTGGGCCGCACGCGCTGACCGAGGCCCAGCGCGTGGCGGCGATCGCCAACGCCCAGTGCATGCGCGAGCACGGCGTCCCGAACTTCCCCGACCCGAAGTTCCCCGCGGGCGGTGGGATCATGCAACAACTCCCCGGAATCAACCCGTCGTCTCCGGCTTTCCAGAATGCCACCAAGCACTGCCCTGGCCCCTGACCGCCCCCGGTCGAGACGGCCCGTGATCGCGCTCGCGGTGGTCGCGCTCGTCGCCGCGGCGGTGGCGGTCGGGGTGCTCGTCGGCTCGGGGGGGTCCAACCGGGCCGGCGCGGCGAACGCGTCGTCGACCTCGCCCGGAGCGGCGACGGTGCAGCGCCGCAACCTCGTCGCCACCGATACCGAGTCGGGCACGATCGGCTACGCGGAGACCGAGACCGTCTACAACCGCCTCACCGGGACGATCACCTCGCTGCCCGCGGTCGGCGCGGTGATCCACCCCGGCCAGACGCTCTACACCGTCGACGAACAGCCGGTGATCCTGTTCGACGGCGCGACGCCGGCCTACCGGAACCTGACGCCCGACGACACCGACGGCCCCGACATCGAGGAGCTCAACCGCAACCTCATCCGCCTCGGGTTCGACCCCGAGAGCCTGATCGTCGAAGACGACGTCTGGCAGGCGGCGACGACGGATGCCGTCGTGCGCTGGCAGGCGTCGATCGGCGAGGCTGAGACCGGCTCGATCAGCCTCGGCCAGATCGTGTTCCTGCCGGGCGCCCAGCGAGTCACCGCGGTCGACACGGTGCTCGGCTCCACCGGGCAGAGCGCGGCCTCCGGCGCCGACACGGCGGTGATCCCCCGGCCGGAGTTCGTCGACCTGACCACGACCGCGACGAGCGCGACCTCCTCGACCTCCTCGACCTCCTCGACCTCCTCGACCTCCTCGACCACCAAGACGAAGACGACCACCAGAACGAAGACGACCACGAAGGCGAAGACGAAGACGAAGACCGGAGGCTCCGCGTCGAACGCCACATCGTCGTCGGACTCCGCCGAGATCCTCAAGGCGCTCCAGGCGCTGCTGAAGGCCGAGGCTCAGTCGGTTGCGCACAACGCGTCCTCGAGCTCGAACGCGTCGTCCAAGAGCTCGAACTCCAATTCATCGAAGAGCTCGGGCTCGAGCGCCAACTCGGCCGTAGGGACGTCGGCCGAGCCGATCCTGCAGACGGCCTCGACGTCGTTGGACGTCAGCGTCGCGCTCGATGCGAACCTGCGCAGCGAGGCGGTGGTCGGCGAGAAGGTGTCGGTCGAGCTTCCCGACGGCAGCACGGTCGCGGGCAAGGTCACCCAGGTCAGCTCGGTCGCCCAGTCGAGCTCGGGGTCCGGCAACGGCTCGGGGGCGAACACGAACGGCGGCGGGTCGGGCTCGGCGACCGCGACGATCCCCGTGACCGTCGCGCTGATCGGCCACCATCCGTCGCTGGCCGTGCTGGACCAGGCCGCGGTGAGCGTCAACTTCGTCGCCCAGCAGGCCCGGCACGTGCTGTCGGTTCCGGTCACCGCGCTGCTGGCCACCGCGGGCGGGGGCTACGAGGTCCAGGAGGCGGCGCCCCCCCACCGTCTGATCGCCGTCCAGCCCGGGCTGTTTGCCGCCGGGTACGTGCAGATCTCGGGATCGGGCGTCTATCCCGGCCTCGAGGTCACCGACTCCCAGGGATGAGCGTGGCCGCCGTCGCGCTCCGTCTGGCGGACGTCACCAAGGAGTACCCGGGCGCGATCCGGGCGCTGCGCGGCGTGAGCGTCGACATCGCCGCCGGCGAGCAGGTCGCCGTCGTCGGTCCTTCGGGCTCGGGCAAGACGACGATGCTGACCGTGCTCGGGACGCTGGAGCTGCCCACCAGCGGCCGCGTCGAGATCGTCGGCCGCGACGTGCTGGCGGCCAGCGACAACGAGCTGGCCGGACTGCGGGCGCACCGGATCGGCTTCGTCTTCCAGGGCTTCCACCTCCAGGACGCGCTCACCGCGCTCGACAACGTCGCCAACGGCATGCTGTACACCGGCGCCCCGGCCGCACAGCGGCGGGCCGCCGCCCGCTCCGCGCTGGAGCGGGTCGGCCTCGGACACCGGATCGGCCAGCGACCCAACCAGCTGTCGGGTGGCGAGCGCCAGCGCGTCGCGATCGCGCGGGCGATCGCCAAGCGGCCGTTGATCCTGCTCGCCGACGAGCCGACCGGCAACCTCGACTCGACCTCCGGGAACGAGGTGATCGCGCTCCTGCACGAGCTCGCCGCCGACGGCGCCACGCTCGTGCTGATCACCCACGACCAGGGGATCGCCGCCGGCTTCCGGCGGCGGATCGTGATGAGCGACGGCGAGATCGTCGGAGACGAGCACCGGTGAGCCTCGCCGCCCCCCGCCTGAGGCTGCGCCGCCACCCGGCGCGCCCGTCCGAGACCGCGCGGCTGCCGCCGCATGAGCTGCTGTCGGTCGCGCTGCAGGGCCTGCGCACCCGCCGGCTGCGGGCGCTGCTGTCCGCGCTGGGTATCGCGATCGGGATCGGCGCGATGGTGGCGGTGGTCGGCGTCTCGGCGTCCGGTCAGGCCAACCTGCTGGCGCTGATCGACAGCCTCGGCACCAATCTGCTGACGGTCAGCCCCGGTCAGACGCTGCTCGGGTCAAACGCCGTCCTGCCCGATACGGCGGTGGGCTCGATCCTGCACATGCCGACCGTCGAGCGGGCCGCCGCCGTCTATCAGGTGTCGCAGGCGATCGTCCTGCGCACGCCCTACGTGCCCACCAACGAGACCGGGGGGATCGGCGTCGACGCGGCCGATCCGGGGCTGCCGGCCACCGTCAGCGCCACGCTCGCCGACGGCCGGTTCCTCGACGCCGCCACGCAGAACTACCCGACGGTCGTGCTCGGCGCCCAGGCCGCGAGCACGCTGCAGATCTTCAACGTCAGCGGGCGCATCCAGGTGTTCCTCGGCGGCACCTGGTTCACGGTGATCGGCATCCTCAACCCCGTGATCCTCGACCCCACGCTCGACAGCACGGCGTTCATCGGGCTCCCGATCGCCGAGCGGCTGTTCCAGACCGCGGACAGCCCGTCGGAGATCTACGTCCGCGCCGATGAGAACCAGGTCACCCAGACGTCCAGGCTGCTCCCCGCGACCGCCGATCCGCAGTCGCCCAGCGGCGTCTCGATCGGCGTGCCGGTCGACGCCCTCGAGGCCCGCGCCGCTGCCAAGGGACAGCTGACCACGCTGCTGCTCGGCCTCGGCGCCGTGGCGCTGCTGGTCGGCGCGATCGGAATCGCCAACATCATGGTCATCTCGGTGCTCGAGCGCCGCGGCGAGATCGGCCTGCGCCGGGCACTCGGCGCGACCCGCCGCCACATCACCGCCCAGTTCCTGGCCGAGTCGGCGCTGCTGGCCGCGCTCGGCGGACTGGCCGGCCTGGGGCTGGGGGCGCTGGCGACGTTCGTGTACTCGGTCGCCCAGAACGAGCCGATGGTCGTTCCCGACTACGCGCTGATCGCGGCGCCGGCCGCCGGCCTGCTGATCGGCATGGTCTCCGGGCTGTACCCGGCGGCCAAGGCGGCCCGGCTCAGTCCGACCGAGGCGCTGCGCACCACCTGACCACCCCGCGATCCGGGCGGGAGCGGCGCGCCTTGGGGTTTAGTTTTCGTCCGCGCCGTCGCGGGTGCCCGGGTCAAGCCGCTCGGCGGTCGCATCGTAGAGGTCGGTGACCCGAGTGACCACGCGCGCGGCGATCGCCAGCTCGCGATCGGAGAAGTCGCCGAACGTGTCCTCCCATCGCGACTGCCAATCGGCCTGCTTGCGCGCCATCAGCTCCTCGCCGGCCGGCGTCAGCGTCACGTTGCAGACGCGGCGATCCGCGGTGCTGCGGTGGCGGGCGACGATGCCCGCGGCCTCCAGATGGTCGAGCATCGCGGTGACCGTGGCCGGATTGAGATCGGCGCTGCGAGCCAACTGGCCGGCGGTCATCTCGCGCTCGCGGGCGAGCGCGGCCAGCGAGCGCAGCTGGGCGAAGGTGAGCTCGCCCGGACGGCTGTGGTCACGGCCGCGCAGGCGGCGCTCGGCCCCGGACATCTGAGCGAGCGCCCGGCGCAGCTGCTCGATCTCGACCCGGCGCTCCGCCTCGCGCGTCGGGACCGCCGCGGCCGTGACCAGCTCGCCACCGCTCATGCCGCCTCCAGCAGCGGCGCTTGTGCCGCAGCCGGCGCCGGCGCGGTCTGCTGCCGGGCGCGGCGCTCGACGCGCGTCAGCACGAACGTCGGCAGCAGCGCGACGAGCGTGACGCCCATCACCCACCAGTACGTGTGCCCGAAGCCGGCGGCCACCGCGGCCGGGGTGCGCGCGCCGCTCGTCTGACCCTCCAGCACGACCGCGATGATCGCGGTGCCCAGCGATCCACCGACCCGCTGCAGAACGGTGAGCTGGGGGCTGGCGTCGTTGACCTGCTCCCGGGAGAGCACCGAGAAGGCGGCGGTCATCGCCGGCATGATCGCCAGGCCGATACCGACGCCGCGAAGGATCATCGCGGCGCCGATCAGCGCAAACGACGTCGACGCCGTGATCAGCACGAACGGGATCGTCGCCACCGCCAGGATCACGCCGCCGATCAGGGAGGTCCGGCCGGCGCCGATGCGCTCGGTCGCCCGGCCCGAGACGAACATCCCGATCCCGCTGCCGAGCCCCTGGGGGATCAGCAGCAGACCGGTGCTGATCGCGTCCTCGCCGCGGACCGTCTGGAAGTACAGCGGCATCAGGATCATCGCCCCGAACAGCGCGGCGCCGAGGCAGAAGGTGACCAGCGACGCGGCCCGGAAAGCCGAGTTGGAGAACAGGCTGAGGTCGAGCAGCGGGTGCTCGGTGCGCCGGGCATGGATCACGAACATCGCCAGCAGGGCGAGCCCGGCGATGACCGGAATGAGGACCGACGACGACAGGACGCTGCCCGCCGACTCGGTCTCCGACAGGCCGTAGGTGACGCCGACGACGCCCGTGGCGGCAAGCGCGAGCCCGATCGCGTCCAGCCGCCCGGCAGCTTCGCTGCTGGCCGCGTCGTGCGGGAGCAGGCGCAGGGCGAGGACGAGCGCGGCGATCCCGACCGGGACGTTGACGAGGAAGATCCACTCCCAGCCGACGCCCTGCAGCAGCAGGCCGCCGATCGTCGGGCCGAACACCGGGGCGAGCACGATCGGCACGCCGATGAAGCTCATCACCCGCGGGAGGTTGCGGGGGCCCGCGGCCTTGACGAGGATCATCTGGCCGATCGGCGTCAGCATGCCGCCGCCGACGCCCTGGACGACGCGGAAGGCGATCAGCTCGCTGCTGCTCGTCGCCAGCGCGCACAGCGCCGAGCCGGCGGTGAAGACGACGAGGGCGATCAGGTACAGACGGCGCGCGCTGTAGCGCTTGACCGCCCAGCCGGTGACCGGGATCACGGCGGCGAGCGACAGCAGATAGCCGGTGATCACCCATTGGATGCTGTTCAGCGACGCGTGCAGGTCGCCGGAGAGGTCGTGCAGGGCGACGTTGACGATCGTCGTGTCGAGCACTGACATGATCGCGCCCATCACGACGACGATCGCGATCCGCTTGACGTGCGGCTCGATCCGCGTGGGCGCATCGGAGGGGGTGATGGTGTTCGTGCCCATGTCGGTGGAAGTCATTGGTTCTCAAAAGGTTAGCCAACAAATCGTTTGGTGTCAAATGACAAGGAGCTCGCGGCGGTCCCGATGGGCGGGACGAGCCGTGCACACTTTCCTTGCGCCCACCGAGATGCAATGCTTGCGCCAGATGGAGAGGAGCTCCCACCCGCGACGGGACTCGCGGGCGCCCCACATGACCAGCGACCACACCAGGGGGCCAGAGTGGCGGTGACGACGTCGTCGGTGTTCGCGATCGTGCTCGCGGGCGGCGAGGGCAAGCGCCTCGCGCCGCTCACCGCCGACCGGGCCAAGCCGGCGGTTCCGTTCGGGGGCGTGTACCGGCTGATCGACTTCGCCCTCTCCAACCTCGTCAACGCCGGCTTCCGGCGGATCGTGGTGCTCACGCAGTACAAGAGCCACTCGCTGGACCGCCACGTCTCGCTGACCTGGCGGCTGTCGCCGCTGCTGGGCAACTACGTCGCCCCCGTTCCCGCGCAGATGCGGCGCGGCCCGCGCTGGTTCGTCGGCTCCGCGGACGCCATCTACCAGAACTTCAACATCATCAACGACGAGCGCCCCGACCACATCATCGTGTTCGGCGCCGATCACATCTACCGTATGGATCCACGCCAGATGGTCGACGAGCACATCGCCAGCGGCGCGGGCGTGACGGTGGCGGCGATCCGCGCCCCGATCGAGCAGGCCAACCAGTTCGGGGTGATCGAGACCGCGCTCGACGGCCAGAGGATCGTCGCCTTCCGCGAGAAGCCGAACGACCCCCAACCACTGCCCGACTCGCCGCACCAGGTGTACGCCTCGATGGGCAACTACGTGTTCTCGACCGAGGCGCTGATCGACACGGTCAGCGCCGACGCGCTCGACGACACCTCCCAGCACGACATCGGCGGCAACCTGATCCCGATGCTCGTCGAGAACGGCGACGCCCGGGTGTACGACTTCGCCGCCAACCAGGTCCCGGGCGCGACCGATCGCGACCGCGGCTACTGGCGCGACGTGGGGACGCTCGACGCCTACTACGACGCCCACATGGACCTCGTCTCCGTCCACCCGGTGTTCAACCTCTACAACCAGCGCTGGCCGATCTACACCTGGGGGGAGCCGCTCCCCCCGGCCAAGTTCGTGTTCGACGAGGACGATCGTCGCGGCTACGCGGTCGACTCGATGGTGTGCGCGGGGGTCGTCATCTCCGGCGCGGTCGCCCGGCGCTCGGTCCTCTCCCCCGGCGTCCATCTGCACTCCTTCGCCGAGGTCGAGGACGCGATCCTGATGCACGGCGTCGATGTCGGACGCGGCGCCGTGGTCCGCCGCGCGATCGTCGACAAGGACGCGCGCATCGCGCCGGGCGTGCAGATCGGGGTCGACGCCGACGCGGACCGCAAGCGTTTCGCCACCTCCGCCGGCGGCGTCGTGGTGATCCGCAAGGGCGAGGTCGTCACCTGAGGATCGCGCTGCTGACCCGCGAGTATCCCCCCGACGTCTACGGGGGGGCGGGCGTCCACGTGGAATACCTGGCCCGGGAGCTGAGGGCATTCGAGGAAGTCACGGTGCACGCCTGGGGAACCGGCGACGTGCCCCATCACGCCTGGCCCGCGCTGGCCGGCGACGCGCCGGAGCTGGCGGCGCTGCGCGCGCTGTCGATCGACCTGACGATGGCGGCGCGGACGCAGGACGCCCAGCTCGTCCACAGCCACACCTGGTACGCCGACCTCGGCGGCCACCTCTCCAAGCTCGTGCACGACATCCCCCACGTGGCGACGGTGCACAGCCTCGAGCCGCTGCGCCCATGGAAGGCCGAGCAGCTCAAGGGCGGATATGCGATCTCGAGCTGGGCGGAGCGGACGGCGTTGGAGGCGGCCGACGCGGTGATCGCCGTCTCGCAGGGGACCCGCCGCGACATCCTCGGCGTCTACGCACGGATCGACCCCGACCGGGTCCACGTCATCTACAACGGGATCGACACCGCCGAGTACGCGCCCGACCCCGGGCTCGACGTCCTGCAGCGCCACGGGGTCGACCCGTCGCGGCCCTCCGTCGTGTTCGTCGGGCGGATCACCCGCCAGAAGGGCGTCGAGCATCTGCTGCGAGCCGCTCGCGCCTTCGAGCCCGGGGCCCAGCTCGTGCTGTGCGCCGGCTCCGCCGACACCCCCGAGCTCGGAGCCGAGGTGCAGCGCCTCGTCGACGAGTTGCGCGCCGGGCGCGACGGGGTGATCTGGCTGCAGCAGATGCTCCCCAAGCCCGAGGTGATCCAGCTGCTCAGCCACGCCACCGTGTTCGCCTGCCCGTCGATCTACGAGCCCCTCGGGATCGTCAACCTGGAGGCGATGGCGTGCGAGGCGGCGGTGGTCGCCACCGCCACCGGCGGCATCGTCGAGGTCGTGCAGGACGGCGACACCGGCCTGCTGGTCCCGATCGACCCCGGCGACGACGGCACCGGCGCGCCCCGCGATCCCGACCGCTTCGCCGCCGACTTCGCCGAGCGCGTCAACACGCTCCTGCGCGACCCCGACCGCGCCCGCGAGATGGGCCGCGCCGGGCGCCGCCGCGCGGTCGAGCACTTCGCCTGGTCCGCGGTCGCCGCCCAGACCTCCGCGCTGTACCGCAGCCTCGCCGGCGGCTGACCCGGGGGTCAGAGCTCGGCGCCGACGAGCACCGGCTCGGGCGCCAGCGTGACCCCGAAGGCGTCGCGCACCCCGCGGCGGATCTCGCCGGCGAGGGACAGCAGCTCGGCGGTGGTGGCGCCGCCGCGGTTGACGAGCGCGAGAGTGTGCTTGGACGAGATCCCGACGCGTCCGGCGCCGTAGCCGCGGTGGAACCCGGCGCGCTCGATCAGCCAGGCCGCCGAGGTCTTGACGCGGCCGTCGGGCTCCGGCCAGGCGGGCGGGCGGGCGCCGTCGCCGAGGTGGCGGGCGGCGCGCGCGGCCAGCGCGGCGAAGTCGCGGTCGGTGAGGATCGGGTTGACGAAGAACGATCCAGCGCTCACCGAGTCCGGATCGGTGGGATCGCTCACCATCCCCTTGGCCCGGCGCAACGCGAGCACCGCGGCGCGGACGGCGGGCAGCGGCGCCCGGGCGCCGGGCGCGATGCCGAGCGCGGCGGCGAGCTCGGGGTAGCGGATCGGCTCGGCGAGCGTCGTGCGGCGCAGCGAGAAGCCGACGCCGAGCACGATGTGGCGGTCCGAGCGGCGAAACAGGCTGGAGCGGTAGGCGAAGCGGCACTCGGCGCCGGTCAGCTGCACCCGCTCGCCGGACGCGCGGTCATAGACGAGCACCGCGTCGATCGTCTCGCTCACCTGCTGGCCGTAGGCGCCGACGTTCTGGATCGGCGTCGCCCCCGCCGACCCGGGGATGCCCGACAGGCACTCGATGCCCGACAGGTCGGCGGACACCGCCCAGCTGACGAGCCCGTCCCACGGCTCGCCGGCGGCGGCGAGCAGGCGAACCCGATCCTCACTCAGCTCCCGGCCGGGCACCGTCTCGACGCCCCGGCTGGCGATCCGCAGGACGGTGCCGTCGAAGCCGTCGTCGCCGATCACCAGGTTCGAGCCGCCGGCCAGCACGAGCAGCGGCTCGCCGGCGGCGTCGGCGGCGGCGGCGGTCGCGACGATCTCGTCGTCCTCGGCGGCCTCGACGACCCGCCGCGCGCGCCCGCCGAGGCGCAGCGTGGTGAGCTCGGACAGGAGCACGCCGGGGCGGTCGCGCGGCGGCGTCGGCTGCGACGTCTCCCGGCTGCTCACGATCGCTCCCTTCGCTCGGTCGGCGCTGGCACCTGCTCGGCGACGAAGGCTAACCGGGTTGCATTCGAGGACCCTGGATGGCAGAGTCCGCTCGCTGTGGGGGTAAACGAGGACCAAGGAGGGCCCACGGGGGTCGTGCTCGACAACATGGAGAATCAGCGGTCCGACAACGGCCACGGCCGGGTGCGGACCGGTCCGGTTCGGGCCGGCGTGGGCGCGCTGCTGCGCGCCGCCCCGCAGCTGCGCCCGCGGCTCGAGAAGCTGCTGTGGCGCGGGTTCTACGAGGCGGCGAGCCTGCGCCGCCGCGACGTCGGGGCGTCGCTGATGAACTACGGCTTCGCCCCGCTGGACGGGCCCGACGCCGAGCCCGGCGCCGGCGAGGACCGTTTCGGGCGCCAGCTCTACGCGGTGGTGGCGGGCGCCGCCGACCTCGCCGGCAAGGACGTGCTCGACGTGGGATGCGGCCGCGGCGGTGGCTCGGCGGCGGTGTTCGAGCGGTTCGGGCCGCGCTCGCTGACCGGGCTCGATCTCGCCAAGTCGGCGATCGAGCGCTGCCGCAGGCGCTACGGCCGGGCCGGTCTGACGTTCGTGGCCGGCGACGCCGAGGCGCTCCCGTTCCCCGACGAGACGTTCGACGCCGTGCTCAGCGTCGAGTCGTCGCATTGCTACCCCGACGTGCTCGGCTTCCTGCGCGAGGTGCACCGGGTGCTGCGGCCCGGCGGCGTGCTGCTGATGGCCGACTTCCGGCGCACGCTCAGCGGCCCACCGGCGCCGGGGGACGCCCAGCGCCAGATCGGGGACATCGACACGCTGCGCCGGCAGATCGCCGACGCCGGCCTGCGCACCGTGGAGGAGACCGAGATCACCCCCAACGTCGTCGACGCGCTGTCGCAGTGCACGCCGGAACTGCGCGCGCGGATCGAGGGCGGCGTCCCCAAGCCGCTGCAGCGCTACGCGCTCGAGTTCGCCGGGATCGAGGGCACCGCGATGTACCGGGCGTTCGCGGGCGGCGAGCTCATCTACCTGCGATTCGTGCTGCAGCGGGCCTGATCGAGACCGGGGGTGTCGGCCCACGCGGTGTGGCGCCCCCGTGGCGTCAGGCGGTCTTCATCGCCGCGGTCTCGGCGAGGTCGAGCTCCTGCACCGCCTGCTCGCGCATCTTGAATTTCTGGACCTTGCCGGTGACGGTCATCGGAAAGCCCTCGACCAGCTTGATGTAGCGGGGCACCTTGTAGTGGGCGATCCTGCCGTGGCAGAACGCGCGGACGTCGTCGATGTCGAGCGCCGCGCCGGGCCGCGGGACGATCCAGGCCATCAGCTCCTCGCCGTAGCGCGCATCGGGGACGCCGATCACCTGCACGTCGACGACGTCGGGATGGCCGTAGAGGAACTCCTCGACCTCGCGCGGGTAGACGTTCTCGCCGCCGCGGATCACGAGATCCTTGATCCGCCCGACGATGTTGACGTAGCCGTCGTCGTCCATCGTGGCGAGGTCGCCGGTGTGCATCCAGCCGTCGGCGTCGATCGCCTCGGCCGTGCGTTCGGGCTCGTTCCAGTAGCCCTGCATCACGCTGTAGCCGCGCGTGCACAGCTCGCCGCTGACCCCGGTGGCGACGATCGTGCCGTCGCTGGGATCGATGATCTTGACCTCGACGTGCGGATGGACCCGGCCGACGGTGCCGACCCGCTTGGAGACCGGGTCGTCGTGCGTGGTCTGGGTGGAGACCGGAGAGGTCTCGGTCATTCCGTAGCAGATGCTGACCTCGCTCATATGCATCTGCTCGATCACCCGCTTCATGACCTCGACCGGGCACGGCGACCCCGCCATGATCCCGGTCCGCAGCGACCGGAGGTCGAACTCCTCGAAGCGGGGATGGCCGAGCGCCGCGATGAACATCGTCGGCACGCCGTAGAGCGAGGTGCAGCGCTCTCGGGCGCAGGTCGCGAGCGTCGCCTCGGGGTCGAAAGCCGGGGCCGGGATGACCATCGTCGCGCCGTGCGTGGTGCACCCGAGGTTGCCCATCACCATCCCGAAGCAGTGGTAGAAGGGCACCGGGATGCAGACCCGGTCCGCGTCGGTGTAACGACAGAACTCGCCGACGAAGAACCCGTTGTTGAGGATGTTGACATGGGTGAGCGTGGCGCCCTTGGGGAAGCCGGTGGTGCCGCTCGTGTACTGGATGTTGATCGGGTCATCGGGCGCGAGACGGTCGGCGCGGGCGCGCAACTCATCGCCGCTGACGTCCGCGGCGCCGGCCAACAGCGCGTCCCAATCCTCGGTGTCGAGATACACGACCCGCTCGAGCTCCGGGAGCGCGCCGCGGACCTCGTCGACCATCGCGCGGTAGTCCGATGACTTGAACGCCGGCGCGGCGATCAGCATCCGGCAGCCCGAGTGGTGGACGGCATACTGCAGCTCCGAGGTGCGGTACGCGGGATTGACGTTGACGAGGATCACGCCGATCTTGGCCGTCGCGTATTGCACGAGCGTCCACTGCGCGCAGTTCGGGCTCCACAACCCGAGCCGGTCGCCCTGCGCCAGGCCGGCGGCGATCAACGCCCGCGCCAGGCGGTCGACCTCATCGCCGAGTTGGGCGTAGGTGTAGCGCAGGCCCTGGTGAGCGGAGACGAGCGCCTCCTGGTCGCCGAACCGGTCGACGGTGCGGTCCAGGTTGGTGCCGATCGTCTCCCGCAGCAGCGGGGTCGACCGTGCGCCAGCGGCGTAGGAATCGGTCATCGCCTCTTCATCTCCTCGGCCGTCGATTGTCGCCGCGATTCTACGGCCACCGTCGTGCCCAGGCGCCCGCGCCCCGACCCGCGCCGCACGGCCGGTAGTGATCCGGTCCGTCGCCGGCGCCGTAGCAGACATCACACCCCACATGACCGTGATGCCGAATCGGGCAGCGAAGGAGTTCGAGATGACCGAGACCACCTCCACCGACGACGAGCGCCAATGCGCCGGCGTCGTGCAGCGGCTGGCGCGCGACGACGTCGGACCCTCGCCACGGCCGGACCGCTGATCAAATCGTTTCTCCGCCACCGTCGTGCCTCCGCGGCCCGCGCCCCGTCCCTTCCCCGCGGGCCGCGCGCACGACTCGGTGACGCTGATTGACTACGACAACCGTGCTGCGACCATCCCTCAGCTTCCGCTCACCCCGCAGCGACCTGCACTCGCTCGCCGACGAGGACCTGATGGCGCTGGTCAAGGACGGGGACGCGCGGGCGTTCGAGGTGGTCTTCGACCGGCATGCCGACGCCGCGTTCTCGCTGGCCTACCGCATGTGCGGGCGCCGGGGGGCGGCCGAGGACGTCGTCCAGGAGGCGTTCCTGTCGCTGTGGCGCAGCGGCGCGCGTTACGACCGCAGCCGCGGGAGCGTGCGGACCTGGGTGCTCGGCGTCGTCCACAACCGCGCCATCGACATGTTCAGGCGTGAGGTCGTGCACACTGGCCGTGACGTCAGCGACGAGGGCATCGCCGAGCGGATGGCCTCCCCCCAGAACACCGCGACCGAGGTCGAGCAGCGCCAGGACGCCGCCCGAGTGCGCACCGCCCTGGACGCGCTACCCACCGAACAGCGCCAGGTGATCGAGCTGGCATATTTCGGAGGGTTCAGCCACTCGCAGATCGCCGAGATGCTCAAGCTGCCTGCCGGCACCGTCAAGGGCCGCATGCGGCTGGGACTGACCAAGCTCCGGATCTCGCTCGGCGATGCGATCGGGGCTGCGCTATGAACCAGAGGCGAGCATGAGCAACACACCCGGCCCGACCGAACATCGTGAATGTGGCGACGACGTCGCCGCCTATGCCCTCGGCGCGCTCGACGGCGCCGAGCTGGCGTCGTTCCGCCGCCACCTCGACGCGTGCGCGATCTGCCGCGACGAGCTGGCCGCCTTCGAGGCGGTCGTCGAGCTGCTGCCGGAGTCCGCTCCGGCGCAGCGGGCGCCGGCCGGCCTGCGCCGGAGCGTCCTGCGGGAGGTCCGCAACGAGCCCAAGGCCGCCGCGGAGCGCGCGCGGCGACCGCGGCGCTCGCTCCTGCCCCGCCCCGCGCTGGCGTTCGGCGCCGCGCTTGCGCTGGCCGTGGTCGCGGTGGCCGGGGTCGAGCTGTCATCACCGTCGTCGAACGTCTCCACGCGGGTGATCCGCGCGCAGGTCACCGGCCACGGCACCGCGCAGCTGCGGGTCAGCGGCAGTCACGCCGAACTGGTCGTGCACGACTTCCAGCCCCCGCCGGCAGGCCAGATCTATGAGGTCTGGCTCCAGCGGGGCCGCGCGCTGGCGCCGACCAGCGCGTTGTTCAGCGTCACCGCCAAGGGCGACGGCGACGTCGAGGTCCCCGGCAGCCTGCACGGCGTGTCGGCCGTGATGGTGACGCCGGAGCCGGCGGGCGGCACGACCGTGCCGACGCATGCGCCGGTGATCGCCGCCTACCTGAGCTGACGCCGCCGCGCGCGGAGGGCGGGGGTGTGCAACGGCGGGAGTCAGCGTTCGCGGAATCGGTGATCCAAGACGGCGGTCCGGCCGTATACCTGGCACCAGCGAAACCAATCGAAGGGAGCACCGCAATGTTGGGACTCGACAATCCGATTCACATCCTTTTCCTGCTCGTCATCCTGCTGCTTGTCTTCGGCGCCAAGCGCCTGCCCGAGATGGGCAAGTCGATGGGCGAGGGCATGCGCGGCTTCAAGGACGCGATCACCGGCGACTCGCACGCCAGCCCGATGACCTCCGCCACCGCGCACACGCCGGTGCACGCCGAGCAGCTGCCCCCCGCCCCCGCTCCCGTGGCCGTCGAGCCTGAGCGGACGATCACGCACGTCGCCTAGCTCGGCGACCGCCCACCGAATCAAGGACGCTGGTGATGCAGATGCCAGGCGCGATCGCGCCCGCCGGATTCCGGCCCGTACACCACGACGCCGAGATGAGCGTCGTGGACCATCTCGACGAGCTGCGATCACGCCTGATCGTGTCGCTGCTCGCGATCGCGGTCGCGTTTGGCATCTGCTTCTGGCAGAACCACCAGCTGCTGCACCTGGTCAACGCCCCGCTCGCCGCCAACACCCAGCAACAGGTCAAGGCCGGCCAGGGCCCGCTCGGCGCCACCTACTCGGTACAGGTGGGCGCCCGGGACGTCGCCAAGCAGGTCGCCGTCGTCGTCGGCGTGCTCCAGGGCCAGACCCGCACGACAGCGGTGGCCAGCGAGCTGTCGGCGGTTCAGACGGACCTTCAGAAGGACGTCAAGCGCCTGTCGGCCGCCCCGCAGGGCAACAAGCCGGTCACGCTCGGGATCGGCGAGCCGTTCACCGCGACGCTGACGGTGACGCTGATCTTCGCGCTGATCCTGTCGCTGCCGGTCGTGCTGCTGCAGGCCTACGGCTTCTTCATGCCGGCGCTCGAGCCACGCCAGGCGCGGCGGATGGTGCCGGTGATGTTCGCGGTCCCGGTCCTGTTCGCGGCCGGGGTGGCGTTCGGCTATCTCGTCGTGCTGCCCGCGGCATTGCACTTCTTCCAGAACTTCAACAGCGGCGAGTTCAACGTCCTTGTCCAGGCCGGCCAGTACTACAAGTTCGCGGCCACGATCCTGCTCGCGATGGGGCTGCTGTTCCAGATCCCGGTGGCGATCATCGCGGTGACCCGGGCGGGGATCGTCACGCCCGCGCAGCTGCGACACCATCGCCGCTGGGCCGTGCTCGCCTGCTGCGCGATCGCGGCGGTGCTGCCGGGCGACGCGATCACGATGCTGCTCGAGACGCTTCCCCTGTACGTCCTGTTCGAGCTCAGCGTGGTGGTGGCCGCGATCGCCGAGCGCCGCGAGGCCCGGCACGCCGCCGCGGCGGCGGCATCCGGCATCGCCCCCGGCGAGGACCGGTAGCGCGAGCATGCGGATCGCGATCATCGGCGCCGGCGTCTCGGGGCTGGCCTGCGCCCGCCTGCTGTCCCGCGAGCACGAGGTCACGGTGTTCGAGGCCGCCGGTTACGCCGGTGGGCACACCAACACGATCCGGGTCGACACCCCGAACGAGACCCATCACGTCGACACCGGGTTCATCGTCTTCAACGATCGCAACTACCCCAACTTCGAGCGGCTCCTGGAGCAGCTCGGAGTGCCGTCACAGCCGTCGTCGATGACCTTCAGCGTCAGCGACGGCCGCGGCGACTTCGAATACAACGGCTCGTCGCCCAACGGCCTGTTCGCCAAGCGCGCCCATCTCCTCACGCCGTGGTTTCACCGGATGATCGCCGACCTGGCTCGCTTCAATCATGCCGCCCGCGATCTGCTGAGGACCGACGACGACGGCCCGTCGCTCGGCCACTGGCTCGAGCAGCAGCGGTTCTCGCGCCCGTTCGTGGAGCGCCTGATCGTCCCCCAGGCGTCGGCGGTGTGGTCGGCGGACCCTCAGCAGATGTGGAGCTTTCCCGCCCGCTTCCTGGCCGAGTTCTTCGACAACCACGGCATGCTGTCGGTGCGCGACCGCCCGCGCTGGCGAACGGTGCGCGGCGGCTCGTCGCGCTACGTCGAGGCGCTGACCGGGCAGCTGCGCGGCCGGCTGCGCCTGCTCACGCCGGTGCAGCAGGTGACCCGCGCCGCGGACCACGTCCTCGTCGTCCCGCGCGGCGGTGAGGCCGAGCGCTTCGACGAGGTCGTCCTGGCGGCGCATTCCGATCAGGCGCTGGCGATGCTCACCGACGCGTCCGATCGCGAGCACGAGATCCTCGGCGCGATCCCCTACCAGCCCAACGAGGCGGTCCTGCACACCGACGTGCGGATGCTCCCGCGCCGGCGCCGGGCATGGGCGAGCTGGAACTACCATCTGCTCGACGCGCCGGGCTCCCAGACGACCGTGACCTACCATATGAACCGCCTCCAGGCGCTGACGGCCGAGCGCGAATTCTGCGTGACTCTCAACCGCACGAGCGCGATCGACCCACGGCACGTGATCCGCACGATCTCCTATGCGCATCCGGTGTTCACGAGCGCGGGGGTGCAAGCGCAGCGGCGCTGTGCCGAGATCAGCGGGCGCAACCGCACGCACTACTGCGGCGCGTACTGGGGCTACGGGTTCCACGAGGACGGCGTGGTCAGCGCCCTGCGCGTCGCGCAGCGGCTGGGGGCGCGCCCGTGACCGCCAGTTGCCTGTACGAGGGCACGATCCATCATCGGCGGGCACAGCCGCGCACCGAGTTCACCCACCGTCTCGCGCTCGCCTACATCGACCTCGACGAGCTGCCGGCGCTGCTGGACGGCCGGCTCGTGTCCCCGCGTCCGGGCCCGCTGCGGTTCCGCCGGCGCGACTATCTCGGCGATCCGGCGGTGGCGCTGCAGGTCGCCGTGCGCGACCGCGTCGCCGAGCTGTCGGGCGCGCGTCCGGCGGGCCCGATCCGCCTGCTCACCCAGCTGAGCTCGTTCGGGATGTGCTTCAACCCGGTGAGCTTCTACTACTGCCTGGATGCCGACGGCGAACGTCCGGCGGGCGTGCTGGCCGAGGTCACCAACACCCCGTGGGGAGAGCGCCATTCCTACCTGCTGTCGGAGACGGCCGACGGTCCGGGCGCGCCGGTGATCACGGGCCGTTTCGCCAAGGCGCTGCACGTGTCGCCGTTCATGGGCATGGACCACGTCTACGCGGCGCGCGCCAGCACCCCCGGGCCGACGCTGTCGGTCCACATCGAGAGCCGGCGCGACGGCGAGCGCGTGTTCGACGCGACGCTCGCGCTGCGTCGCCGGGAGCTGACCCGGGCCGCGGTGGCGCGGACGTCGGCGCGCTTCCCGCTGGCCACGGCGCGCGTGCTGGCGCTGATCTACGGACATGCGATCGGGCTCAAGCTCGCCGGCGCCCGCGTGCACCCGCATCCGCGGGCCGCGGCCGGCTCGCGGGCGGTCGTCCGATGAGCCGGCCGGCGATCGTCTTCTGGCGGCGGCTGGCCTCGGCGCTGCTGGGACAGATCCGGGTCGGCAGCCTGGTGGTCGTCGACGGCGGCCGGCGGCGGACGTTCGGCTACGGCGCCCCGTCGGCGACGATCCACATTCACGATCGGCGCTTCTGGCGGATGCTGATGCGGGGCAGCCGCGGGCTGGCCGAGTCCTACATCCAGGGGTGCTGGGATTCGCCGGACCTCGTGGCGGTGATCCGGCTCGCCGCTCGTAACGCGGTCGTGATCGATCGCGTGCGCGCCCACACCGCCCCGCTGTGGGTGCCCCGCCAGCGCCTGCGCTCGCTGCTGCACCGCCCCAGCCGGATGCGCAGCCAGCGCGACATCTCAGCCCACTACGACCTCGGCAACGAGCTCTTCTCGTTGATGCTGGACCCGACGATGATGTACTCCTGCGCCCTGTTCGAGCATCCGGGGATGACGCTGGAGCAGGCGTCGGTGGCGAAGCTGGAGCGGGTCTGCGAGCAGCTGCAGATCGGGCCCGACGACCATGTGCTGGAGATCGGCACCGGGTGGGGCGGCTTCGCCGTGTACGCGGCGACGACGCGCGGCTGCCGGGTGACGACGACGACGATCTCGGCCGAGCAGCACGACTACGCCGTCCGGCGGATCGCCGAGGCGGGCTGCAGCGACCTCGTGACCGTGCTGATGCGCGACTACCGCGACCTCGGCGGCCGGTTCGACAAGCTGGTCTCGATCGAGATGATCGAGGCGGTCGGCTGGCAGGAGATCGGCCGCTTCTTCGCCAAGTGCTCAGAGCTGCTGACGCCCCACGGGGCGATGCTGCTGCAGGCGATCACGATCGACGACCGCGCCTACGAGGTCGAGAAGGCCTCCAAGTCGTTCATCAAGGAGTACATCTTCCCCGGCGGCTGCCTGCCGTCGATGGAGGTGATCATGCG
>JBELAG010000229.1:0-10000 GCA_049509055.1 Solirubrobacteraceae bacterium | reverse complement strand
GCCAACGGCGACGGCTCCGGCGACTTCCGCGGACTGACCGAGAAGCTCGACTACCTCCAGTGGCTCGGCATCGACTGCATCTGGCTGCTGCCGTTCTACGAGTCGCCGCTGCGCGACGGCGGCTATGACATCTCGGACTTCACCAAGGTGCATCCCGACTACGGCACGGTCGGCGACGTGCAGGACCTGATCGATGCCGCTCACGCCCGGCGCATCCGCGTGATCGCCGACCTCGTGATGAACCACACGTCGTCGGATCACCCGTGGTTCCAAGCGAGCCGGTCGAGCCGCGACAACCCCAAACGCGATTGGTACGTGTGGTCGGAGACCGACGATCGCTACCAGGAGGCGCGGATCATCTTCACCGACACCGAGGTCTCCAACTGGACCTATGACCCGGTCGCCGGCGCGTATTACTGGCATCGCTTCTTCTCCCACCAGCCCGACCTCAACTACGACAACCCCGAGGTCGGCGACGCGATGCTCGACGTCCTGCGCTTCTGGCTCGACAAGGGCCTCGACGGCTTCCGCCTCGACGCGGTGCCCTACCTCTACGAGCGCGAGGGCACCAACTGCGAGAACCTGTCGGAGACCCACGCCTACCTCAAGCGGGTGCGCCGGGAGATCGAGCGCAACTACCCCGACCGCGTGCTCCTGGCCGAGGCCAATCAGTGGCCGGCCGACGTCGTCGAGTACTTCGGCGACGCCGACGAGTGCCAGATGTGCTTCCACTTCCCGGTGATGCCGCGGATGTTCATGGCCGTGCGCCGCGAGGAGGCGGCGCCGATCTATGAGATCCTCGAGCGCACCCCGGCGATCCCCGACAGCTGCCAGTGGGGCCTGTTCCTGCGCAACCACGACGAGCTGACGCTCGAGATGGTCACCGACGAGGAACGCGACTACATGTACGCCGAGTACGCCAAGGACCCGCGGATGAAGCTCAATCTCGGGATCCGGCGGCGGCTCGCGCCGCTGCTGGACAACGGGCGCGACGAGATCCAGCTGATGACCGCGATCCTGTTCTCGCTGCCGGGCTCGCCGGTCCTCTACTACGGTGACGAGATCGCCATGGGCGACAACATCTTCCTCGGCGACCGCGACGGGGTGCGCACGCCGATGCAGTGGACGGTGGATCGCAACGGCGGCTTCTCCCGCGCCGACTTCGCCCAGCTCTACGCGCCGCCGCTGATGGATCCCGTGTTCGGCTTCCAGGCGGTCAACGTCGAGGCGCAGCTGCGCACCCCGACCTCGCTGCTGCGCTGGATGCACCGCTTCATCGCCCTGCGCAAGGAGCATCCCGTGTTCGGCTTCGGCACGTACGAGCCGATCGAGACGTCGAACTCGCGGATCTTCGCGGTGATCCGGCGCTTCGAGGACGACCTCGTGCTGTGCGTGCACAACTTGGGGCGCTCGGCGCAGGCGGTCGAGCTCGATCTCAGCGTCTACGAGGGCCGCTATCCGGTCGAGCTGTTCGGCCGCAGCCGTTTTCCCCGGATCGGCGATCTCTCGTATCTGCTGACACTCGCGCCGCGCGGCTTCTACTGGTTTCAGCTTGTCGGAGAAGGAGAGGAGGCCTTCGGATGACCGATCGCGTACAGAGCCCGGCAGGAAGCTTGGCGGAGGGGCTGGAGCTCAAATCGGTCGCGGATTGGCTCGAGCGCCAGCGGTGGTACGCGTCCAAGTCGCGCCACGTCACCGGGCTGGAGTTCGACGACTCCGTCGTGCTCGCCCACAATCCGCCACTGCTGGTGGCGCTGGTCGAGGCCCGCTTCGCGTCGGGTGGCCACGAGCTCTACCAGCTGCCGCTCACGTTGCTCGCCCCCGCGCAGGTCGGCTCCCGCGTGGCGATCGCCACCACCCCGGACTGGGTGGCGGTCGACGCGATCGCCGATCCCGAGCTGTCACGCGACGTGCTGCGCCAGATGGACGCCGAGCTGACCCTGGAGACCGACTCGGGTTGGTTTCGCTTCCGCCGCGTCGACCTCGCCGGACCGCTGGAGCTCGACGCGCCGGTCCGGGCGATGGGCGTCGAGCAGTCCAACTCCTCGATCGTGTTCGGCGAGGAGACCGTGCTCAAGGTGTTTCGCCGCCTCGAGCCAGGGATCAACCCCGAGCTCGAGCTGCTGCAGTTCCTGACCCGTCGCGGCTTCGAGCACATTGCGCCGCTGCAGGGCTGGTATGAGTACGAGGGCCGGGCCTTTGCCGCGACGCTGGGCGTCGCGCAGCGCTTCGTGGCCGACGCCACCGGCGGCTGGGAGCTCGCGCTGGCGCAGATCGCCACCGACCCGGGCGCCCTGGTCGTCGAGCTCGGCCGCCTCGGCGCGGTGACCGCGCAGTTGCACAACACGCTCGCCTCGGACCCTTCCGATCCGGCCTTCGCGCCGGAGGAGCCGAGCGCCGAGTCGATGTCGCTGCTGACCGCGACGATCGACGAGGACATCGAGCGGATCTTCACCCGCCTGCCCGACGACGCGCGCGTCGCGCCGATCGCCGGCCGCGGTCAGGACGTGCGCGAGCGGATCGCGATGCGCGCCTCCGCGGGGATCGGCGGCCGCTCGATCCGCACCCACGGCGATTACCACCTCGGCCAGACGCTGCACCGGCGGCGTGGAGCGCAGTGGCTGATCATCGACTTCGAGGGCGAGCCGGCGCGCCCGCTGTTCGAGCGCCGCCAGAAGCGCTCGCCGCTGCGCGACGTCGCCTCGATGCTGCGCTCCTTCGCCTATGCCGCCTCGGCGGCGACGATCATGCAGGGCGCCCCCGTGCCGGGCCAGTTCGAGCAGCGGGCGCGCGAATCGTTCCTGGAGCACTACCTCGCCGAGGTCGAACCCTCGCTGCTGCCCGGCGGCGACGCCGCCGTCGCCAGCCTCCTCTCGATCTTCGAGCTCGAGAAGGCGATCTACGAGCTGCAGTACGAGCTCGACAACCGTCCCGACTGGCTGCCGATCCCGGTGGCCGGCATCGTCCGACTGCTGGAGTCCGCGTAAATGGTCGCCAAATCAGATCTCGATCGGCTCGCGCGCCGCGAGCACCCCGAACCCCACGCCATCCTCGGCGCCCACCCCGCCAAGGGCGGCGTCAGCGTGCGCGCGTTTCGCCCGGCGGCGCAGAAGGTGTCGGTCAAGCCCGCCAAGGGCCGGGCGGTGACGATGCGCCAGATCCACCCGGCGGGGATCTTCGAAGCGCTGGTCAAGGACGCCAAGCTTCCGTTCAGCTACCAGCTCAAGGTCGACTACGGCGACGCCGGAGGGGCGTTCACCCTCGATGACCCCTATGCCTTCTTGCCGACGCTCGGCGAGCTCGACCTGCACCTGATCGGCGAAGGGCGCCACGAGGAGCTCTACAACCGGCTCGGCGCCCACGTGATGGAAATGCAGATCGGGTCCCACCCACCCGTCCGGGGGACGGCGTTCGCGGTGTGGGCGCCGTCGGCGCGCGCGGTCAGCGTGGTCGGCGACTTCAACTCCTGGGACGGCCGCCTGCACGCCATGCGCACGATGGGTAGCGGCGGCATCTGGGAGCTGTTCCTGCCGGGCGTCGGCGCCGGCGAGCGTTACAAGTACGAGATTCTCACCACCGACCGCGATCTGCTGCTCAAGGCCGACCCCTACGCGCTGGAGACCGAGCTCCCGCCCAAGACCGCATCGGTCATCCACACCCCCGCGCACCGCTGGAGCACCGAGGACGAGCGCTTCATGACCACGCGCGCCGAGCACCAGCCGCTCAACGAGGCGGTCACCATCTACGAGGTCCACCTCGGCTCGTGGCGGCTGAACTCGCTCGAGGACAACCGCGAGCTGACCTACTCCGAGCTGGCCGACGAGCTCTCGGCGTACGCCCTGGACATGGGCTTCACCCACATCGAGCTGCTGCCGGTGATGGCCCACCCGTTCTCCGGCTCGTGGGGCTACCAGGTGACCGGTTACTACGCCCCGACGCCCCGGTACGGGTCGCCTGACGACCTGCGCGCGTTCGTCGACAAGATGCACTCGCGCGGCATCGGCGTGATCCTCGACTGGGTGCCCGCCCACTTCCCGCGTGACGACTTCGGCCTGGCGCGCTTCGACGGCACGGCGCTCTACGAGCACGCCGATCCGCGGCGCGGCTCGCACCCTGACTGGGGCACGCTGGTGTTCAACTTCGGGCGCTACGAGGTGCGCAACTTCCTGATCGCCAACGCCCTGTTCTGGCTGCGCGAGTATCACGTCGACGGGATCCGGGTCGACGCCGTCGCCTCGATGCTCTACCTCGACTACTCCCGGCGCGAGGGGGAGTGGATCCCCAATCAATACGGCGGCCGTGAGGACCTCGACGCGGTGTCGTTTCTCAAGGGGCTCAACGAGGTCATCTACGCCCACGAGCCGGGGATCGTGTCGGCCGCCGAGGAGTCGACGGCGTGGCCGGGAGTGTCACGCCCCACCTACCTGGGCGGCCTCGGCTTCGGCTTCAAATGGAACATGGGGTGGATGCACGACACGCTCGCCTACTTCCAGCAGGACCCGGTGTATCGCCGTTACCACCATCACGAGCTGACGTTCAGCCTGCTGTATGCGTTCAGCGAAAATTACGTCCTGCCGCTCTCCCACGACGAGGTCGTGCACGGGAAGGGCTCGCTGTACGGAAAGATGGCCGGCGGGGACCACTGGCAGAAGCTGGCCAACCTGCGCACGCTGTATGCCTACATGTGGGCGCACCCCGGCAAGAAGCTGATCTTCATGGGCGGCGAACTCGCTCAGAAGGACGAGTGGAGCCATGAGCGCTCGCTGGACTGGCACCTGCTCGAGAGCCCCGAGCACGCCGGGATCCAGTCGCTGGTACGCGACCTCAACCGGCTCTACCGCGCCGAGCCCGCGCTGTATGAGCTGGACTCCGACCCCGCCGGCTTCTGGTGGCTGGAGCCCAACGACGCCGACAACAACGTGATCGCCTTCGCTCGGCGCTCCAAGGACAGCGCGCGGATCCTCGTGTTCGTCGCCAACCTCTCCCCCGTCCCCCGCTACGCCTACCGCCTCGGCCTGCCGCGCTCGTGCCGCTGGCGCGAAGAGCTCAACACCGACTCCGCCTTCTACGGCGGCAGTGACGTCGGCAACCTCGGCGGCGTCGAGCCCGAGGGCATTCCGTGGCACAACCAGGCCTTCTCGGCCGAGATCACGCTGCCGCCGCTCGCCGCCGTGTGGCTCGTGCCCGATGAGTAGCAGCCACGGGCCGGGCACTCCCTACCCCTGGGAGCGAGCGCTCGGCGCCCGTCGGATCGACGCGTCCCACACCGAGTTCCGCGTGTGGGCGCCGCGGGCGCAGACGCTCACGGTGACGATCGGAGGCGAGTCCCACGCGCTCCGCGACGCCGGCTACGGCGTCCACGAGTGCGTCCTCGACACACCGGGCGACGCCGTCGACTACCGCTTCGCGCTCGACGGTCAGCAGCTGCCCGATCCCTGCTCGCGCTGGCAGCCCGACGGCCTGCGCGGCCCGTCGCGCGTCCTGGACGCGCGGGCGCTCCCGGGCGCCGCCGACGCCTTCACGACGCCGCTGCTGGAGGACCTGCTCGTCTACGAGCTGCACATCGGCACGTTCACGCCGGAGGGCACCTTCGCCGCGGCCGCCGCGTACCTGGGCGAGCTTGCGCAGCTCGGCGTCACCGCGATCGAGATCATGCCGGTCGCGGAGTTCCCCGGCGCGCGCGGATGGGGCTATGACGGCGTGTACCTGTCGGCCGCTCAGTCCTCCTACGGTGGCCCGCTCGAGCTCGCCGCGCTCGTCGCCGCCGCTCACGCCCACGGCCTCGCGGTCATCCTCGACGTCGTCTACAACCATGTCGGTGCTTCCGGGGCGGCCGCGATGGAGGCGTTCGGCCCGTACTTCACCTCGACCTACGAGACGCCGTGGGGCAAGGCGATCAACTACGCCGACGCCGACTGCGACCCGGTCCGAGAATGGGTGGGTCAGAGCGCCGAGGGCTGGATCCGCGACTTCGGGATCGACGGCCTGCGCCTCGACGCGCTGCACGCGATCTTCGATCCCAGTCCCGAGCACATCGTCGCGGCCGTCGCCCGGCGCGTGCACGCGATCAACCCGCGCGCGCTGGTGATCGCCGAATCGGGGATGAACGATCCCGTCGTGATGCGCCCGCGCGAGCGCGGCGGATGGGGGTGCGACGCCGCGTGGGCCGACGACTTCCACCACGCGCTGCGCACGCTGGTGACCGACGAGCGCGAGGGCTACTACACCGACTTCGGCCGGGTGGCCCAGCTCGCCAAGGCGTTTCATCGCCCGCACGTCGACGACGGCGACTACTCGCCGTTTCGCCGCCGGCGCTTCGGCGCCCCCGCCGAAGACGTCCCTCCGCGGCGCTTCGTCGTCTTCTCGCAGGACCACGACCAGGTCGGCAACCGGGCCTACGGCGACCGGCTGCCGGCGGCGGCGCGGCCGCTGGCGGCGTTCTGCACGCTGCTGTCGCCGTTCACGCCGATGCTGTTCATGGGCGAGGAGTACGGCGAGCTGGCTCCGTTTCAGTACTTCACCAACCACATCGACGAGGACATCGCAATCGCCACGCGCGACGGTCGGCGTCGGGAGTTCCAGTCCTTCGCCGGGTTCGGAGGCGAGATCCCCGATCCGGAGGACCCGGCGACCTTCCAGCGCTCCAAGCTCACCCGCCAGGGCGACCCGGGACTGGCGCGGCTCTACCGGGAGCTGATCGCGGCGCGACGGCGGCTTCCGGCCGGCGACGCGCGTGAGATCGAGTACGACGAGCAGGCCCGCTGGCTGATCGTCCGCCGCGGCCCCTACGAGCTGGTGTGCAACTTCGACCGGCTCGCCAACACCGTTCCCTGTTGCGCCCGCGCGGTCGAGCTGTGCGCCGGCGGCGACGCGCATCTGGCCGGTGGATACCTCACACTGCCTCCCATGTCGGGAGCTTTGACGCGATGAGAGAGGTCTGGCCGGGGCAGCCGTTCCCGCTGGGGGCCACCTGGGACGGGCACGGGACGAACTTCTCGATCTTCTCCGAGCACGCCGACTCGGTCGAGCTGTGCCTGTTCGACGAGGAGGGCACCGAGTCTCGGATCAACGTGCGCGGCAACCGCGCGCTCAACTGGCACTGCTATCTGCCGGGGATCGGTCCCGGCCAGCGCTACGGCTACCGCGTCCACGGTCGCTACGCCCCACTCGACGGTCACCGCTTCAATCCGCACAAGCTGCTGATCGACCCCTACGCCAAGGCGATCGAGGGCACGGTCGACTGGGCCGGCGACGCCAACGTCCTGCCCTACGTTCCGGCCGGCGACGACGAGGACGCCGACCTCGAGCTCGACGACGAGGACGACGCGGTCGCGATCCCCAAGTCGGTCGTGATCAACGACGATTTCGACTGGCAGGGCGATGAACCTCCACGGATTCCGTTCGCCGACACGATCATCTACGAGACCCACGTCAAGGGCTTCACAATGACCCACCCCGACGTCCGCGAGGATCTCCGCGGCACGTACGCCGGCCTGGCCTCCGCGCCGGCGCTGGCCTACCTCAAGGACCTCGGCGTGACCGCCGTGGAGCTGTTGCCGGTCCACCACATCTGCGACGAGTCCTTCCTGTTCGAGCGGGGGTTGCACAACTACTGGGGCTACAGCACGATCGGCTACCTCGCGCCCTACTCCGAGTACGCCGCCACCGGACGGTGCGGCGAGCAGGTGCGGGAGTTCAAGGGCATGGTCAAGGCACTGCATCAGGCGCGGATCGAGGTGATCCTCGACGTGGTCTACAACCACACGGCGGAGGGCAACCACCTCGGACCGATGCTGTCGTTCAAGGGTGTCGACAACTCCGCCTATTACCGGCTGATGCCCGACGACCGCCGTCACTACATGGACTTCACCGGCACCGGCAACTCGCTGAACCCGGTCCACCCCAGCGTGCTGCGACTGATCATGGACTCGCTGCGCTACTTCGTGGTCGAGTGCCACGTCGACGGTTTCCGCTTTGACCTCGCGTCAGCGCTGGCCCGGGAGTTCTACGACGTCGACCGGCTGTCGGCGTTCTTCGACACGATCCACCAGGACCCGGTGCTCTCGCAGGTCAAGCTGATCGCCGAGCCGTGGGACGTCGGCCCGGGCGGATACCAGGTCGGCAACTTCCCGATCCTGTGGTCGGAGTGGAACGGCGTCTACCGCGACACGATGCGCGACTTCTGGCGCGCATCGGCGAGCGTGGGCGCGTTCGCGTCGCGCCTGTCGGGATCCGCTGATCTCTACGAGTCCGACGGCCGCGATCCGTTCGCATCGATCAACTTCATCACCGCCCATGACGGCTTCACCCTGCGCGACCTCGTCAGCTACAACGACAAGCACAACGACGCCAATCTGGAGGACAACGGCGACGGCACCGACGACAACCGCTCGTGGAACTGCGGCGCCGAGGGCGAGACCGACGATCCGGAGATCCGCGAGCTGCGCTTGCGCCAGCAGCGCAACTTCCTGACGACGCTGTTCGTCTCCCAGGGCACGCCGATGCTGCTCGGCGGCGACGAGCTCAGCCGCACCCAGGGCGGCAACAACAACGCCTGGTGCCAGGACTCGGAGCTGAGCTGGTATGACTGGGACACCGACGAGGACGCCGAGCAGATGCGCAGCTTCACTCGCCGGCTGATCCGCCTGCGGGGCGAGCACTGCACGTTCCGGCGCGAGAGCTTCCTGCGGGGCGCGCAGGTCAACGGGTCGGCGCAGCCCGACGTGTGGTGGTTCCGGCCCGACGGGCGCCGCATGACCGGCCGTGACTGGGAGCACGGCGAGGCCGTGCTCGGGATGTTCCTCAACGGCGACGCGATCCTCGATCCGGGCCCGCGCGGCGAGGAGGTGCAGGACGATTCGTTCGTGCTGCTGTTCAACGCTCACGACGAGGACCGCCAGTTCAAGCTCCCGCGCCGGCGCATGGGCGGCATGCGCTGGGAGCTGGAGCTGTCGACCGCCGACCCGACCGCGGAGCCGGGCAGCGTTGCCTACGAGGCCGCCACGATGGTCGCGGTCATCGCGCACTCGATCACGATCCTGAGGCGCGTCGCTTGAGCTCCGCCGCCTTCCGGGCGACCTACCGCCTCCAGCTCACCCCTGAGTTCGGCTTCGACGCCGCCCGCGAGCAGATCCCCTACCTGCGCGATCTCGGCATCTCGCACCTGTACCTGTCGCCGTCGCTGCAGGCCCGCGCCGGGTCCACGCACGGCTATGACGTGGTCGATCCGACATCGATCTCGGCCGACCTCGGCGGCGAGCCGGCGTTTCGCGCGCTGGCGGCGGAGGCCCACGCCGCGGGCCTCGGGATCGTGCTCGACCACGTCCCCAACCACATGGCGGTCGACGACGCCAACCGGTTCTGGACCGATCCGCGGCTGCGCGAGCGGTTCTTCGACATCGACCCGGTGACCGGCCGCCACCGCCGCTTCTTCGACGTCGACGATCTCGCCGGCGTTCGCCAGGAGGACCTCGCCGTATTCAAGGAGACCCACGCCCTGACGCTCTCGCTCGTGCGCGAGGGCGTGGTCGATGCGCTGCGCATCGACCATCCGGACGGCCTCGCCGACCCCGCGGAGTACTTCCACCGCCTGCGCACCGGCGGGGTCCAGACGGTGTGGATCGAGAAGATCCTGGAGGTCTCCGAGGAGCTGCCCGACTGGCCGGTGACCGGCACGGTCGGTTACGAGTTCCTCAACGACGCCTGCGCGGTGTTCGTCGACGGGGATACCGAGCCCGCCCTCACCGCGCTGTGGCGCGAGCTCTCCGACGACCCGCGCAATTTTCACCAGGTCGCCCTGGAGGCCAAGCTCGCGCAGGCGACGGGGGCGTTCGCGCCCGACATCGAGCGCCTGGCGGGCGAGCAGGAGGTCGCGGGCGGCAGCGCCACGCTCGCGCGGGCGGTCGCGTCCTTTCCGATCTATCGCACCTACGTCGAGCCGGTGGGGGGACACGTCACCGACGCCGATCGCGAGGCCGTCGGCGCCGCCGAGATGCCGGTC